>JAWOAV010000128.1:0-14667 GCA_046498365.1 Desulfosalsimonadaceae bacterium | reverse complement strand
CGGAGGTCTGAAGATCATATCGGGTAAATGCTGTTTCGACTGTTGGGGTGCCCAGTCTTGCCGCGGCTTCAAGAACCACTCCTCTGGAAACGCCCTTGAGAGCCCCCAGCGAAGTAGCCGGAGTTTTCAGTGGCCAGAGGGGGAGCGGCATCCGTGGGCAACGCCACCACATCTGCGGTGGTGACGGCCATTTTTCTCATCATCCTGTTCGATTCCATATTTGCCGTTATCCGGATTTACTGGGGGTAGAGCGAATGCCGCAGACCGAATGCCTGAGGGTAGAAAATCTCGTTGTCCGCTACAATGACGACCTTATCCTGGACGATATCAGCTTTTCGGTGGACCGGGGGGAGATCTTCATCATTATGGGTGGCAGCGGATCGGGCAAGACTACGCTTCTGCGCCACATGATCGGCTTGGAAACGCCCGCTTCGGGGCAGGTGTATATCCGGAATACGGACATCTTCAACACGGACGAACAGACCTTCATTAACCTTCTCAAAAAAATCGGCGTACTGTTCCAGGGGAGTGCACTGATCGGATCCATGACCGTCGGCGAAAACGTCGCCCTTCCGATTGTCGAGCATCTGCAAATGGAGAGTCGGCTGATTCCACTGATCGTCCGGATGAAGCTGTCAATGGTAGGGCTGGCATGCTTCGAGCAGCACCTGCCTTCCGAAATCAGCGGGGGTATGAAAAAAAGGGCCGGCCTTGCCAGGGCTATGGCGCTCAACCCGGATATCCTTTTCCTGGACGAACCTTCCGCCGGGCTCGACCCGATCACTGCGGCCGGAATCGACGAGATGATCCTGCACATCAACAAAACAACAGGCACCACCATCGTCATTGTCACCCACGACCTGGACAGCATCTTCAAAGTAAGCAAAAGGGCAATCCTGCTCGACATGAAGAGCAAAAAAATTATCGCCCAGGGGGATCCGCGGATGCTCAAAAACAGTCATGAAAACCCGGATGTCAGAAATTTTTTCATGCGCAAAAGCGTTTAACCCCTGTTGAAATAATGGTATTTTCTGTATACTGTAACATTACACGAACAAAAGCAAAGCCGCGCCTCGGCATGCGTCGCAACGCCAACCAATAATGGGAAAGTGTTATGGCCACCACCCGGCAAAAATTTTCCGTCGGACTCTTCGTCATCATCGGAGGGTCCCTGATTATCGTGTTTACCCTGATACTCGGTCTTTCCGATTACTTCAAGGAGGGGCATCGGTATGCCGGGTATTTCCAGGACTCGGTCCGGGGGCTCAATCCGTCCGCCAAGGTCAGGTACCGCGGCGTCCAGGTGGGGCTCGTGGAATCGCTTCGCCTCGCCCCGGACGGCGACCTCGTCGAAGTCATCATGCTCATTGAGAATGAACCTGCCGATCCATCCGAACTGGTGGCAATCATCCGAACCATTGGGATCACCGGGATCATGTATATCGACCTCGAAAGAGCGCTTCCGGAAGACAGGGAAAAGACGCCGCAGTTGACCTTTACACCGGAATATCCGGTCATCGCGACGCGGCCGTCCGAACTTTCCCGCATGATCAGCGGGGTGGACCGAATCATCACCAACCTGCAGGATCTCCGCATAAAGGAATTGTCCACGGGCATGGAATCCGCCCTTGACAATTTCAACCGGATGATAACCGAAGCCCGGATGGAGGAAATTTCCACCGGCCTTCGCGAGACTATTGAAAAAGCCAACGCCGTACTGGACATGGAGGAGTGGAAGGAAATTCAGTCTTCCCTTTTGGGCTCCCTTGAGGAATTTGACGCCCTGATCAAAGACAGCCGCCGGACAATGGAACGCGCGGACAGGCTTCTGGAAGCAAACAGGGAGCCGATCCAAAAAACCATTGCAGAGGCAGGAAAAGCCGTGGAAAATGCCTCGGCCCTTTTTGACCGGGCAGATGCCATGGCTGCCGATACGGAAACGCGAATTGACGCATACGATCAAAAACTGTCGGTAATCGCGGACGATCTTCAACAGGCCGCGGGCAACCTGAACCGGCTGATGGACCAGTTGGCAAACCATCCGCAGCAGCTTCTTTTCGGACGCCCGGCAGCGCCCAAACCAATTGAAAAATAAAGCGGGTCCCCATGCGAAAACAAACGGCAATATGGCTCATGCTGATGGCGGGGGGGGTGTTCCTTCTTGCCTGCGGATGCGGGTTTTCCCGCCATCAACCGGAACCTGTGACCTATTACGCGCTCCATTACGATGCGCCGGAATCGCAAATGGCCGTAGAAAACATCATCGGCAGCCCGGTGATCATCCGGGTAAAAAGGCTCCAGGCGCAGCCCCCATTCAACACCACCCATATCGTTTACGCCGACAACCCGTACCAAAGAAGCCGGTACCTCTACCACCAGTGGGTCACGACACCGGCCGAAATGCTGAGCACCCTGCTGACGCGGGATATTGAGGCGGCAAGCACTACCGGCATGACCGTATCGTCAAATCCCGGCAATGCTCCCACCCACCGGGTGGAAGGAACGATCATCGATTTTTACGAAAATGATGAACCTCCCGAATGGGAGGCGGTGCTCGTTCTGCGGCTGGCCATGACGCGCATCGATCCGGTTTCCCGAAGCGAAGAAATTCTGTTTCAGAAAACTTACCGGGAAATCAGAGTCCTTCAAAAAAACAACCCCCATGAACTTGCCCGGTCGATGAGCAAGGCCATGGAGGCTGTATCCAATCGGTTTATCGGCGACATGTACGACAAGCTCCAATAAAGCGCCGCCTGTCGACGGTCTAAAACGTGTTTTCCCTTGTAAATTCAGAAATCTCTTTTCGCTTCGGGGCGGAGGGAACCTTTGACGGAAACCCCATGGGAATTAACACAACCAGTTCATGCCCGGCGGGCATGTTGACGGCCGATGCGGCCTTGTCGTGATCGAACAAGCCCGCGATAACCGTGCCAAGTCCCGCTGCATGGGCCGCAAGCACGATGCTCTGGGTGGCAAGCCCCAGGTCGAACATGAACCAATCGCCGAACTTGGTGACCGCGGCATTCTTGTAATAGCCCGAATCGTTCAGCCTGGCGCACAGGGCAAGGACCACCGGCGCGTTGACAATGGATTTGAACGCAGGATTGGACTTTGGAACCGCCTCCTGCACCCGCGCCTTGACCTCCGGGTCCTTGATTACCACGATTTCCCAGCACTGGGTATTTGCCCATGACGGCGTCCATTGCACAGCTTCCAATACAGTCTGGAGAAGGTCATCCGGAACGGCTTTGTCTTCGAAGTTTCTCACGCTCCGCCGTTCCTTGATCACCTGCATAATCACATCCTTCATGATATCCCCCTTTTGAAATAATCTGGTTTTAAACGCCAGTGGTTTGGAGCCACCCACATGTCACCAACAATAAGTGCTGCGGATCCGGTATGCAAACATCTTACCTATGATTTACCGGCCTCCCCGAGCAGGAAAAGGGCGAAATGGAGATCCTCGGGTGTTGTAATCTTTATGTTGTTTTTGCTTCCCGGAAGGATTCGCACCGGCTTTCCGCATCGTTCAAGAACGGCCGCATCGTCGGTTACCAGAAGCCCTTTTTCAATGACACGTTCAAATCCGTCCTTGATCCATTTCAGGGAAAAGGCCTGCGGCGTCTGGGCCATCCAGACATTCTCCCGGGAAACCGTGCCGGCGATCACTCCCCAAGAGTCAACCTGCTTCAGCGTATCGGATACGGGAACGCCATAAATGCAGGCCCCCCATTTCGCTGCACAGTCGATACAGTCGGTGATCATCTCACCGGAAACAAAAGGGCGAACTCCGTCATGGATCAGAACGATTTCATGGTCATCCATACGCTGTTGTGCCGCTTTGATGCCTTCATAGACGGAATCCTTCCGGTGCTTTCCGCCGGGGATCAGCATGATTTCCGTTTTCCAGGCAACGGTTGAAAGAATGTGGCTTTCGCAAAAGGAGATTTCTTCGGGTGCGACCACCAGAAAAATCATATGGACGGCCGGATGATCGTCAAAGACCATGAGTGTTCGGGAAAGCACAGGTAAGCCGGCCAGGTCCAGGTATTGTTTCGGCCGGGCATTGTTCATCCGCTTCCCGCTGCCCGCAGCCACTATAATCGCCGATGTCATCCGCCTGTAAGCCGCATTGTAAAAGTTATCTCAGGTAATGAAGGTCCTTGGGCAGCGCTATCCCCTTGCCCATGCGGTCCTCGCCGTAATTGACGCCCGCCAGGATCTCTATGTCGCGAAGCGCGCGCACGTCGCCTTCAAAGACAACCGCCTCGATCTTTTCCTTCTGAATCTTCCCCCCCGCCCATTGCACATCCAACACGCTGCCCGCATCGAACCGGTCTCCGTTGACCACCATTTCCACCTGCCCGCCGTATTTCTGAACAACCTTTGCCACCAGCAGGCTGGGACGGCAATGAAAGCCCAGGTCCCTGGGTATGGGGACGCGGATTCTTCCCTTTTGAACGTTTTCCTTCAATATTTCGTGGGCCACTTTCCGACCGGTGATAAAATAGTGGTTCACGAAGTGCAGCCCGTAATTGATGGTGCAGTCCAGCAGCAGATCCGGAGAAACAAGGGTTGACAGCTTTTCACGCACTTCCTTGTAAATACTTTTATACCCGACTTCAATCAAGTGACGCTCATAGAAATGGAGAAATCTCCCCATGATCTGCAGCAAGTGAAAAATGACGGAAAAATAGGAACGGAACTGCTTCATCCGGCGGTTGCCGAACTGGAACCCGCCGTGGATAACATAGGTGTCGAAAGAAGACTGGAGATTATGCACCAGCATTTCAAAACGCCGTATGGATACCTCGTTGACCTTTGCGGGCACAAGTTGTTTGAGACCTTCCAGATCATACGCCTCGTAGAACTCGTAGGTGTCAAAATCGTCAGCGATGGAGATAAATTCGTTGGCTACCCGGACAATATGGTCCTGCTGCTGGTCCTTGTCTTCGTCATCTATGTCGTATTCCAGCTTTTCTCCGGTGACCACATCAGGAAAGTGGGAGGCAGCATAGGCCTCAAGCTTGCCATAGGCGCCGAGCCGGAGGGCTTCGCTGTTGATCACCGGCGCGAGGTTCATCAGGGAATTGTTGATGAAATCGGTCACAACCTCCCCGTATTTCCGGAAATCCTCTTTCCGGTCAATATCGTAGAACACGAGACGGTTTAAGATGTGCTTCTGGGAATATCCGGCAAGGCTCAAGTGCCTGACGGCCGCGGCAAGCTCCCGGTAAAAATACCAGTTGGAATTGTTTTTGGCCCCGTGAAAGTCAAGCAGGTCTTCCAGCAGATGAGAGCTTGTGATCAATTTGGAGTAAAGGCTTTTGGTAAACAGGTTGTTCGGGTTATCCGTGCCGGAGATATATAGAAGACAGCGTACATAAGGGCGCGAGTAGAATTTCACCCTTTCGGCAAAAGAAAGGTCGCAGGATTCATTGTTTTCCATGACGGATTTCTCAGTCGTGCTAAAAAAAAACGTAACAGTTGGGTGCGCTTTTGTTCACAGTCGATTGGCACAAGCGTTGCGGCCCGCGCCCGCACCGAGGGATCATTTGTCATGTTCAACTGCCAGGGCAAAAAAAATAAGGCCGGCACGGCTCGTAAGCCGAATTCTGTTCCCGCATATCAGGTCACCCCGATAACGGGCGGCGATCATTCATCTGGGATACCGTTTTACAGCGGTATCTCTTGCGACCTACCCGGGAGCATCGGACGGGCCGCCCTCAAACGCTCCCCTATATGGTCTTGCACCGGGTGGGGTTTACAAAGCTTCTCCGGTCGCCCGGAGAACTGGTGCGCTCTTACCGCACCGTTTCACCCTTACCCCGCAAAAAAGCGGGGCGGTATACTTTCTGTTGCACTTTCCTTCGCGTTGCCGCGACTCCACGTTATGAAGCACCCTGCCCTGTGGTGTTCGGACTTTCCTCCAGCCTTCAGAAAAGGCCAGCGATCGCCTGAACCGTACCGACCGTACGCAAATCATGCGACACAAAACAATTAACGCTTATTATAAAACATAAATCATCCGATAGCAATGGGGGCATAGACGAAGTTCGTTTTCCCTGTGAAGTTCATTGTACAGCTGGGGGGGGATATTCAAATGGCACCCCTTGCATATGCCGCCGTTTACCGACACAATGGCTACACCCCCTGATTTGCTCTTGATCGTATCATATTTTCCTTTCAGGGCGGGATCGAGCATATCAGCGATTTTCCTGATTTTTGCCTGCAATTGGGACAATTTTTCCCTTTCCACGGCGGCAATTTCTTCATATTCCCTTTTTTTTCCTTCAATAACGGTCTTTTCCCCGTCATACATGTTTTCCGCCTCGGCAAGCCTGGCTTCTGCCGCATCAATATCATCAAGGCACTGGAGCATTTCGTCTTCCATGCGGGAACATGCCGCATGGATATCGTCAATTTCCTTTAAAAGCGCCTGGTAATCCTTATTGCTCTTGACGGAATCAAGCTGGGTCTTCCGTTTCCGAACCCTCGATTGGCCGGTTTCAAAATCCGCCTCGATCATCCGGTATTTCTTTTTCAATTCAGCTGCATGATTTTTTCGCGATTCAACAAGCCCGGTCACTTCAACAAGCTGCCTTTCCAAGGCTGCCGCCTGCGCCGGCAGGGAAGCCAACGCGGCTTCAATGCCGGCAGCATCGATTTCCGCGGACTGCAATTCGATCATCAATTCCAGGTTTTCTCTTGTAATGGATACCATTGGTATTTGCTCGGCACTCAAAAGGGTTACAAACTTGAACCTCTCTCAAAATTCGGATTTCGGTTCAAGATCACGGCGGCGTCTCGTTTCAAACTGCAGACATACTCGCGTATTTCGAGGATTTGAAATAAGACGCCAACAAAGATATTGAGCCCAAAGACAATGTTGAGATCGGTTCTACCGATTTTCATCAAGGAGCCCACGTTTCAGACATATCCGAAGGGATCCGGTTCATCATTCCAGGGAACCACGCGAACAGGCAGCGACGCTTTTGCCGCCTCGGCTTCGATACGGGCGGCAAGCACGGGCACGATCAGGCGTTCGGAGGTAAAATGTCCGATATCGATCAGGCCGCGGTTGCTCGCGGCCACATCCAAGGCAACATGGTGGTTCAGGTCTCCGCTGATATAGACTTGTGCATCCGAGGCGAGGAAGTCGCCGATCATCCCCGTTCCACCGCCCGAACAGACGGCCGCTTTTTTCACCGCAAGGCCTTCTGATCCGGCGATCTTTACCACTTTCAGGGAGAGCGCCTGCTTGACAGCGCCTGCAACCTCCAAAAGGGTGCGCGTTTCCGGAAATTCTCCGATCCGGCCGAGCCCTTCACCGGATTCTTCCTCGTAAAGCGGGTATATATCGTAGGAAACGGTTTCATAACTATGGCTTGCCTTAATGCGACCGATCACGTCATCGATGTCCTCACGGCTTACGGGAATTTCAATGCGGGCTTCATCTGTCCGCGTCAGGCGACCGGGGGTTCCTGCAGCCGGTCGGCTGTCGCTGCCCGGAATAAACTGTCCCACGCCGTTGCTGAAAAATGCACACTGGCTATAACTCCCGATTTTCCCGGCCGAAGTCTTCCATACGGCATCGAATATGCGGTCCATATCACCGGGGGGAGCAAACACGACCAGTTTATACCGCTGCACTTCCGGAGCCGCCGACAGGGAACCGGTGACGTTCAGCCCGATTTTTTCCGCAAGAACGTCGTTGAGCCCCCCCACTGCTGCATCGAGATTCGTATGGGCGCAAAATACCGCGATACGATTTTTTGCGGCAAGATCGATGGTGCGGCCGACAGGAGTTTGGGTATGGATGTGCGTTACAGGCTTGAAAATCAGCGGATGGTGGGTCACCAGCATATCGGCATTCGCCGATATTGCCGCTTCCATCGCATTTGCGGTGGGATCGAGGGAAACAAAAATCGTTGAAACGGGCCAATCCGTATCCCCGTAGTGAAGACCGACATTGTCCCATTTTTCCGCCAGCCGCCGCGGTGCCATTTGATCCATGATGCGAATTATGTCGGCGACTGTAGGCAATTTACCCCCGATTTATTGAATGCATCGGCATCGATACAGCAACAGGACAAAACAGGCGTGGGCAAACTCGACCACGCCTGTTTGTTTTGGCTTTTTTATTTGATGGGATTGCTGCATACCGATATTGTTTTTTGGGTTTAACTCCGGGTTCACCCCGGCTGCCGGATGGTGGGCCCACCAGGATTCGAACCTGGGACCGACCGGTTATGAGCCGGTGGCTCTTCCAGCTGAGCTATGGGCCCTTTTAAAAAAAGGTGGATCTTTCGGCAAGCCGCTTTGAAAAAAGACTTCCCGGCAAACTGTACGATAGCTTCCTAACGGCTTGCCGCCGGTTTGTCAAGGGTAATGTGGATCGCCTGCAATTTCATGAGTCGATAAAATGCTTCAACTTGCGGCTTCGCGTCGGATGCCGCAGCTTCCGAAGCGCTTTGGCCTCTATCTGGCGAATCCGCTCACGGGTCACATCAAAATCATTGCCGACTTCCTCCAGGGTATGGTCTGACTTCTCCCCGATGCCGAAGCGCATGCGCAGCACTTTTTCCTCGCGCGGTGTAAGGGTGGTCAGCACCTTGCGGGTCTGTTCCGAAAGGTTCAGATTGACCGCCGCATCGGAAGGCGACATGAATGTCTTGTCTTCGATGAAATCCCCCAAATGGCTGTCATCCTCCTCGCCGATGGGTGTTTCCAGGGATATGGGCTCGCGTGCGATGCGGAGCACCTTTCGAACCTTTTCAATGGGGACTTCCATTTTTTCGGCGATCTCCTCTGGAGAGGGCTCGCGCCCCATCTCCTGGACCAGGTAGCGCGAGGTGCGGATCAGCTTGTTGATAGTTTCAATCATGTGGACCGGAATCCGTATGGTCCGCGCCTGGTCGGCAATAGCCCTCGTAATTGCCTGGCGTATCCACCATGTGGCATAGGTGGAGAACTTGTACCCGCGCCGGTATTCGAACTTGTCAACGGCCTTCATCAACCCGATGTTGCCTTCCTGGATCAAATCCAGAAACTGAAGTCCCCGATTGGTATATTTTTTTGCGATGCTGACCACAAGGCGGAGATTGGCCTGTACCAGCTCTCCCTTGGCGTCCTTGGCTTTCTGGTGCCCCTCTTCGATCCGCGCCATAATGCGCTTCAGCCCGCGCGCCGATGATTTTATCTCGCGCTCGCGCAACTCCATCTGCGTATGGATCTTGACCAGGTCCTCGTATATGTTGTGCACTTCTTTGCGTTCCTGGGAGATACACGTACATGCCCAGGCAACGAATCCTTCTCCGTTCCCGACCATAATACGATCCCGGACCTCGGTAATCGGTACATCAAACACCGCAGCGCATTCACAGAAAACCTTTGTAGTGGTATCAAACCATTCCACCTGTTCAGCGATCTTTCTTTCTATTTCCTCAATCACATCGCTTTCCAGGCGCCAGTCCTTGAACAATTCAAAAATTTTTCTGTTCCGCCTCCGGATGGACCGCTTGACGCGGCGCTGTTCATCGGCGGGCATGTCCTCGGTAAAAAGGCGTTCCCGCAGTTGATGATTTTCAGCGTCAATCATCTTGATCTGGTCAATGGTTTCAATAAACTTTTCAATCTGCAGCGACTCGTCAACGATGGTGTCTCCTTCGTCGATGTCGCGGAGCACATGTTTGGGACGCAGCGTTCCTGCGGCAATCTGTTCACCCAAATTGACGATGCTGTCCACGCCGAGAGTAGATTCGAGCATCGCCTTTAACACTTCCTGCTCGCCGAACTCGATCTTTTTGGCGATTTCCACCTCGCCTTCCCGGGACAAAAGGGTAACCATACCCATTTCCCGCAGATACATCTTGACCGGGTCATTGACGGATCGAAACGCATTGGTCTCCTCGACTTCAGCAGGCTCAATAACCGAATCACTGCCATTTTTCTTGGATTCGGATGAAAATTTGTGTTTTTTCTTTTCCACCACCTCGATATCGAGGTCGTCAAACCACATGAGCGTCTCATCGATCTGCTCCGGAGACATCATTTCTTCGGGCAGCACCTCGCTGATCTGGTCGTAGGTAAGATACCCCTGCGCCTTTCCCTTTGTGATCAATTCGTTGAATTTGTCTTTTTCAGCGGCCTGTTTATCCCCTTGTTTCGCGGATCGTTTCGCCATATAAAAAGCCTCCTGATAGGATTTATGTAACAGAATAAGCATCGCTTTGCATATTGTCACTGCCGCTTTGCCATCCGGTTTTGTTTTTCATTCAAAAGTTTCATGACAAGCTCCTGGTCGCCGTTTTTTTCCGCCGACCGGATGCGATCGAGCAGATCATTTTTCCGGCGCCCCTTGGTGGTGAAGAACTGGGACAACAGCATCTGGCAACTCTGCTCCCCCCACGGGGCATCCTCAATGCAAATGGAGGCCACCAGCCGCCCATGGGTTTCATCTTCCAGGCGGTTGATGAATTCCGCAACGGTGGCGGCTTCGTGGGGATATATACCCAGTATGCGCTCACCGATGCTTTTCAGTCGCTTGTCTTCAAAATGTTCGAGCACCCCCTGTTTCCTGATCTCGTCTAAAATGTCCGGATATTGCAGCATCATGGCGATAATCCGGGCTTCGAAACGATCAGCAGCCGGCGAGCCGGGCACAGACGGTTTTTCACCGATTGTTGCCCCTCCTTGTGCCCCGGCGATTTTTTCAAGGATGGTGGTTTCATCCACGCGGATTTTTTCGGCAAGGTACCGGACATAGATTGATCGTGCCGAACTGTCCGCTATCTGCGCAAGCGGCTGGGCCAATTCCGAGATAATGCGGATTTTACCCTCAAGGGAATTCCCGTTTCGCTCAATGGCGGATTGAATCTGAAAATCGACCAGCCCGAGGGCTTTTTCGGCAATTTTGAAAAATTCATTGGCTCCGTATTCAAACAGGAACGAATCCGGATCATGACCCTTCGGCAGGAGCACTACCGCGGCTTCCATGCCTTCGTCGATAAAGATCCCGGTGGTCCTGTGAGCGGCCTTGATGCCGGCTTCGTCGGAATCAAACACCAGAAAGGCTTTTTTTGCATACCCCTTCAAGCGGCGGACGTGCTCGCTGGTCAACGCCGTACCCAGGGTAGCCACGGAATTGCCGATGCCGAACTGATGCATACTCAGCAGGTCAAAATATCCTTCCACCACATACACCGATTGTTCCGTACGGCATTTCTCCCTTGCCGCGTGCAGGCCGTAAAGCACGCGCCGTTTGTTGTACAGGGGCGTTTCCGGGGAATTGAGGTATTTGGGCTTGGCGTCGTCCAACACCCTGCCGCCGAAAGCAACCACCTGGCCGGTGGCGTCAAAAATCGGAAAGATCACCCGGTTGCGAAACCGGTCATAATATCCGCCGCTTTGCCTGGGTGCCACAAGGCCCGCTTTTTCAGCCATGGGCATGGCGATTTTGTGCTGATTGAGAAAGCGCACCAGGCTGTCCCATCCACCGGGCGCGAAACCGAGGCCGAATTTGTCGACAAGCTCCCTCCGGGTGTTTCTTTCTGCGAGATAGCGGCGGGCATGCTCCCCTTCTTGGCGCTTGAGAAGCATTTCCCGGTAAAATTCCGAGACCTTCCGGTTTATTTCCAGCAGGTGCTGCCGTTGCGATATCTGCTTTTTTTCCTTTTCGGTCATCTTGCGGGAAGGCAGCGGTATGCCGTATTGCCGGGAAAGGGTTTCCACAGCTTCAGGAAAGGTCATGTTTTCGTAGAGCATTAAAAAATTGAACACATTGCCGCCCGTGCCGCACCCGAAGCAATGAAAGATCTGTTTTGCAGGGCTGACGGTAAAAGAAGGGGTTTTTTCCGTATGAAAGGGGCAGAGCCCGCTGTAGTCCTTGCCCGTTTTTTTCAAAATGACGCGGGAGGATATGACATCCACTATATCCGCGGCATTGCGTATTTCGGACAGTTTTTCTTCAGGAATGTTAAGGGCCAACCAGTTCACCTCCGGTAGTGGTAACCAAAAACGCTTTCTGGCTGGATTGTTTCCGGGAAAAACGCTATCAAGAGGGCATCCGGCTGTTAAGCAGTCATCCACTGCACCACGGCATTATGCGGCCAATCGCTCTTCGTTCCGGCGATTTTCACGGGCAAACCAACAATGCTCCCCGCTTCATGGAAGCATCTATAAAAATCAAATAAATATAATTCACACTATGTTTTTTGTCAACCGGGATTTAGGGACACCGGGTTTTAGCGACTTTCAAGCCAAGCCATGGCGGCCTTCAGGTCCAGGCTCCCGTCGTAGAGCGCCCTGCCCGTGATCACCCCCACAACCCCGTCCGCCTCCAGAGGCGCCAGATTTTTGATGTCCTGGATTGAAGAAACCCCGCCGGAAGCCACCACATCGATGTTGACCGCCCTTGCGAGCTCGCGTGTTGCTTCAATATTGGGGCCGCTTCTCATGCCATCCCGTTCGATATCCGTAAAGTTTATCGCGACGACGCCGGCGTCTTCAAACTGTTTTCCAAGCGCAACGGCCGAAACATCCGTGGTCCGGGTCCATCCTTCGATGGCCACCCTGCCGTTTCTGGCATCAATGCCGACGACGATTTTCCCCGGCCACGACCGGCATGCACTTTCAACCAGGGACGGATTGTTGACCGCCTCGCTCCCGATAACCGCCCTGACGACACCAAGATCGAAATACATGCGAAGGGTCTCCTCATCGCGAATGCCGCCACCGACCTGTATGGGGATACCGACCTTTTCCACGATTTTTCGAATGGCATCAAGATTTTTGGGACGCTTTTCAACTGCCCCATCCAGGTCCACCACGTGTATGAGCGAAGCGCCCTCGGATTCCCAGCGAACGGCCATGGCGGCAGGATCGTCGGAAAAAACCGTTTCCTTGTCCATTTCACCTTGCAGGAGCCGGACGCAACGGCCCTGCTTGATATCAATTGCGGGAATAATAATCATATATGCGCATATCTCCGGTCGGATGAGACAAATTTGGCCTCCGGACGAAAACCGGTGTTTTTCGTCATCTTACGCGCAGGCCGCTGCTACAGTTTTCCCTTTGACGAGTGGACGTCCGAAATTCTCGAATCAAGACGGACCGCACTGTCGAGCGCCCGGGCAAATGATTTGAAAACGGACTCGGTCACATGGTGGTCGTTTTCACCATACCTGACCTCGATGTGCAGGTTCATGCCAGCGGCCATGGAAACCGCCCTGAAAAATTCCTTGGCCAGATGCGCATTGAACCCGTTTGCCGGAACAATGGATGCCGGCAGAAGATATACCAGGTAGGGGCGGCCGGAAATGTCGATAGCCGTCGTGCACAGTGCGTCGTCCATGGGCGTGACGGCATGGCCGTAGCGCACGATGCCTTTTTTATCGCCAAGCGCGGATTTGATGGCATCCCCTATAACAAGACCGACGTCTTCAACCGTGTGGTGATAATCCACATGGATGTCTCCGGATGCCTTCACCGTTAGATCAAAAAATCCGTGAACGGCAAACAGGGCAAGCATATGGTCGAAAAAACCGATCCCTGTTGAAATATCGTGCGCTCCACGGCCATCAATATTCAATTCAATAATTATTTCGGTTTCTTTTGTTTTTCTTTCCAACTGCGCGGTTCGTTGCATGGACATTGTTCCCCGGCTGTTTGCCAGCCGCTCCATCGGATATACGGATTGAATGATTGCCGGACTGATATGTTAGGGAGTTATAACCGGCTTGTCACTCCTTGTCAAGAAAACAGAAAAACCCTTTCTATATATGGCCATTTCGCATTTGATTGTTTTTTTTCTGCAAATCAATTTCTGCCCGATGCTGCAGGCAGGGTTTCAAAGAGGGCCTCAATCATCGTCTTTGATGGGGTTATTCCGTAAAGTTCAGTATCATGGAGTTATTGGGCGTATAGGCTTTCTGGACAAGCCCTGAGCCTTTTGCCACGTACCCAGGAACCGCCACACCGGAGTCGAACTGCCGGTATTTCACAAATGTTCTGCCGTCGATACGCACCTTCATTCCCGGCAGCGCCTCTTTCAACGGCACAATGGCATAGGCGTCCTTGAATTCTTCCGCAAGGTCCGGATGGCCCCTTTCCGCAGCTTCTTTTCCGATGCTGACCTCGATGTAATTCCGTGCACTGGCGGAAATCTTGCCGGCATAGGCATTTTCAATAGACTGGATAATATCATCAATTTTTGCATTCATCGTTCAAGCCCTCTTGCACTGCATGCGTTTGTGGCTGTTTGCCTGTTCTTCAAGCTATCAATAGATGTCGGATATCTCAAGAATAATATAATTCAAACGTGGAAACAAAAGGGATTGCTTCGGAAGCGCGACCTGCAATTCCGAAGTTAGTATCGGAAGAATGCGTGCAGGGCAAACCAGTTAACATTTTATAAAATTTATCGACAATGTGCACGACAAGAGGAGTTTTCGCTGAGAGGCTTATAGACAACCTTGTGCAATCCAAAGGAGACATCTTTCGGGCGGCATGATAGCCGCTAGTGCTCATTTACTGAAAATCCCCTCAAAGCCTCCAAATTCATATACAAGTACATTATTTTTGTCCTCGACAGAAAATTACATCGACCATGGCATTGGTTATATTTTTCTTGTGAAGTGCTTCGAGTATTGTTTTCTCAAACATTTT
>JAWOAV010000093.1:0-4439 GCA_046498365.1 Desulfosalsimonadaceae bacterium | reverse complement strand
TAATAATAGCTGTTTTGATAGAGATTTGTCAAATCGAATCCGCGTTTTTGCAACTCACCTCAAAAACATCTTTTTTTTTTTGAGATGGGTTGCAGAAACGCATAATTTCATGGGCGTCCCCCTTTTTTTTGTTCTTCTCTGTGAATCTCTGTGTCTCCTCTGTGTCTCTGTGGTAAAAACCCCCCGTCCGGATTTTCTGCCCGGCTTGATCTCTGCGGTAAAAACCACCTCCCCCGCATTTTCTGCCTTTCTTGATCTTTTTTTTTGCGATGGATTGTGGATTGTATTCCCTGCTTTGCGCCATCCGTTCAGGCCCCAGCCATCTCCGGGAGCCGGGAAAGGTCGGTGATGATGATATCCGGGCGAACATCCTGGCAGCAGGGGTCGTCCCGGCAAAGCCTGAGAGAGCGGCGGTCTCCGGCGAACAGGGCGGTTTGAAATCCAATCCGGCGTGCGGGAAGGATGTCGTTGCGCATGTCATTTCCCAGGAAAAGCACGTCTTCAGGAAAGATGCCGTATTTGAAAAGTGTTTGCGCCGCCTCGCCAAAGAGGATGGGCGAGGGTTTTGCCCGGCCTTTGCGATAGGAATAGATGAGCAGCGACGGATCAAACCCCATGTCTTCCGGCAGGTTTCCAAAGAAATATTCAAACATGAAGGGCGTATAAAACTGCGCGTTGGAGATAATGCCTGTTGCCAGTCCAGCTCCGTGGAGTTGTGAAAGCATCCGCTCTGCATTCGGCATGGGGAACACCGGGTTGATGATGAGTTCAAAACCCAACGCAAACCGGCGGGCCCGGTGAACGTCGTCAAATCCAAGGATCTTTTGCCATACCCGGTCGATCTGTATTTCGGGAAAGTCTACGCCCTGTTTGAAAAGCTGTTGGTGCTCGTTTTCTACCGCCCTGGCGTAAGCCCGCAGCAGTTTGTCCGGTGACAGGGAAACGTCCCAATCCGCAACAAGTCGCGTGAGGGCTTTCCGGTTTTCCCGGAAATCATCCACATCATTCGAGACGCCGGTATCCCGGATCCCCCCCAGGTCTCCGGAAGCGCTGATAAAAAGCGTGCCGTAGACGTCGAAGAGAAGCGCTTTGATTGGGTGTCTGCAGGACCCTGAAGGCGCCAGGTCGGCAGGAACCGGTTCAAGGGGTTTACTATACCGGTCGAAAATATCATGAAAGGTCATGGTCGCACCACTTCATCAGGCTGAAGTTGTCGGGGCACAGAAATTGCCTCAGCAGCACAGATTTGTCGATTTTGTGCCGCACCGGGGTGTGCAGCACCTTCATATAGGTGTCCATGAGGCGGTCCCGGTATTTTTTTTCGTTGTATTGCTCCTGTATGACATGCCGGTTGGATGAAACAACGTGCGAGAAATCGGGCATTGTGCGGAAGCCGGCCAATACCGGGTTGAGCCGTTCAAGGCTGCGGTATGCGGATTGGTCGCCGATCAGCCGGTCCAATACCTTTCGTTGAAGGGGTTCGTTCAGCACGGAAAAGTCAACCATTTTCTTTTCAATGAGGCGCTCAAATCCTTCGGAAACACCGGACTCATTCAAAGCTGCGCCGTAGCGGGCAAACGTATCCTGGAGGCATTGTTTCAACTGTCGTTCAAATGCCCCGCGATCGATCCACTCCTCCGGCACCGGAAGCGATTCATAAAGGTGCTCCAGCGCAATGCCTTTTTGCTCGAAGTCCCTGCATATATCCGGGAGCTTCCGGCCCATGAGGGTTTTACCGGCGGTCCATGGTTCTAAAAATGCAAACCCGAAGCCCTCGGTAATGCTGGTGGTGATCAGATAACGTGCATTGGCTACGAGCGCCCTGAAATCATAGTGCGAGGATGCTTCGAAAAGAACATTCAACCCCTTTTCCCCGGCATAAGCGATCCATTCCTTATACACGATCCAATCCACGGCGCTGTTGGGGGGCAGCGTGACGGCGAGGGGCGTATCCGCAGGGAAATACAAGGAAAGCAGCAGTGCTTCCCCGATGTTTTTACGGCGGATCCCCCGCACCGGATAGAGCACGCTTGGTAATGCTTCCCCTTGCAGATCGCGGGTATCGATCGGGGATACCATGTTGAAAAGTTTGTGAACGCCCTCGGGCGCAAGGCCGGATGTCTCAAGGAACCGGCAGTCCCTGGCGTTGATGGCGCCGTAATGGCAGTCCGAGGGGTAATCCTGCGACAGGTAGTATGACCCGGGCCGGCCGTCTTCGGGAAAATCATGGATCTGCAGAAAAAGGGGAAACCCCATTGCTTTCAAATGATCGAGAATGGCAAGCAGGCGGCTGTTTTTTCCGATCAGGGGGTTGTGCACGTGGATGATGTCGCAGCCCTCCGGCCACCGGTCGTATATGGCCGCAGCAACCGCTTTTGCGGTCTGATACGGGGGGGGATCCTTTTCCGGAAAATCCGGGTCATCGTAGCCGAGACCCGCAATTTTTACGCAGGGTGCGGGAAAGTCAACCGGCGGATCATCCCCCGTAGCAACAAGCACCCGACAATGATCGGACAGTGCACGGACCTGTTGGGAAATAACGGTCGATACGCCGCCGGGCTTGAGGTGCATGTGCATGTAAACGATTTTCATGGTTTTTCCGGGATGTATACAGCAGGATCTGCGATGCCGGCCTCTTTGAAGCCTTTTTTCCTGAGCCGGCAACTGTCGCAGGCGCCGCAGGCGAACCCCCCGGGCATTGGATCGTAGCAGCTGAGGGTTTTGCCGTAATCCACGCCAAGAGAGATGCCTTTTTGAATGATCTCTTTTTTGCTCATATGAATCAGGGGCGTTCGTATGCGGATACGAAGCTTTTTTTCCACGGCGGCCTTGGTGGCCAGGTTGGCCATGGTTTCGAATGCGGCGATGAATTCGGGCCGGCAGTCCGGGTAGCCGCTGTAGTCCACGGCATTGACGCCGATAAAAATGTCGCCGATTGCCAATACTTCGGCCCATCCCAGGGCATGTGCAAGAAAGATCGTGTTTCGTGCCGGGACATAGGTAACCGGTATCTGTCCGCCGCCGCCGTTTTTGGGCACGGCAACGCTGCCGGTCAAAGCCGAGCCGCCGGCGGCACGAAGATCGATGGTAACAACGTGGTGGAAACTGCCGGCCTCTTCGGCGATCCGGCCGGCGGCTGCCAGTTCATGCCGGTGCCGCTGTCCGTAGTCAAAGGAAAGGCTGTGGCACTGATACCCTTGGTCCATGGCGACGGCGAGCGTCGTGGCGGAGTCCAGCCCTCCGCTGAGCAGAACGATTGCTTTTTTTGGGTTGCTCATATTCTTCTCCGTGGATGACGCGCACCCCGTCTTTTATTTTTTCAACAGGGGCTGTATGGGCACGGGAGCGCCGCGCCCATACAGCCCCCATGTCGGGAAATCTGTTTTCATGAATTCGATTTTCAAGCAAATGGTTTCAACCGCCCGTGTTTTCCCGATTACACCCCCCGGGCGATTTCCGGCCAGAGGATTTTATGAAGCTGAAGCTGCAGGCGGACATCCAAACGGTCAGCCAGGATCCATGAAGCAAGTACCCTGGCATCAAGTTTTCCGGCAACCGGGGAAAAAAGAACCGGGCTGTGAAAGGTTCCTTTCCGCGCTGTTTCCACAACGCCTTTTGCATATTCATAATCCCCACGGTCGGACAGGACGAATTTCAACTCGTCTTTTGCATCCATCCGGCGAACATTTTCCATATCCATGTATTGGTTCTGCCCGCTTGCGGGGCACTTGATGTCGACAATTCGGATGCAACCGGAATCGACCATGCCGATGTCTATGGAACCGTTGGTTTCCATCAGCACAGTAAAACCGCCGGACAGAAGATGCTTTACAAGCAGGGGTGTCTGGTTTTGAAGCAGGGGTTCCCCCCCTGTGATTTCAACGATGCGGCAGTCATATGAACCCACCTTTTCCAGGATGTCCTCCATTTCCATTTCTACGCCGTGGTAGCGGGCGTATTCTGTGTCGCAGTATGCGCATTGGAGGTTGCACCCGGAAAGTCTCACAAAAGCGCATGGCCGTCCGGCATAGGTGGATTCCCCCTGTATGGAAAAAAAAATTTCGTTTATCAGCAGTCCCATGAATGCCCCGGATGTTTTATAAAAGGTAAATGTTTTTTCTGCATCTATCCGGCAGGAGGAATATCGGGTATAGCCGCCTTGTAAAAGACGCTGTCCCCCATGATCTCATATGAACCGACACTTGCGGGCATTATCACGGAACCGCCTTTTTCAACTGTCAGGGGGGAGGCATCCTGTCCGGCGGTAATTTCAGCCGTCCCATTGACGCACAGCAGGATTTCAAGGCCATGATCTTCGGCAAAACGGCACTTGTTTTTTTTCTCCGTTTGCACCACGGAGAGGACAAATTCTTCCGCGTCCGTCGGATACCGGCTTTCGCAGTTTTTTCTGGCCACCGGGCGCAACAGCTCGATTGGCG
>JAWOAV010000028.1:0-3006 GCA_046498365.1 Desulfosalsimonadaceae bacterium | reverse complement strand
AGCGGATGTCGTGGTTCATGCAGCAGCTGACACCTCCGGTCATGAGGGGCAAGGGCGGGTAACCACCGTTGCGGGAACGAAAAATACACTTGATGCAGCAATGGGTGCAGGCGTCAGGCAGTTTATCTACCTGAGTTCGTGCAGTGTCTATGGTATTGCCGATTGTCAGGCGTGGCAGAAGATTGATGAATCAGGCCCCCTGGAAAGGTACCCCGAGGCAAGGGGTGACTATTCCAATGCCAAATTCGAGGGGGAAAAATGTGTCATGAAAGCCATGAAAAATGGGGTGATGAGCATCACGTGCCTGCGCCCAGGAACCATCTGGGGGCCGGGAGGGGAGACGTTCACCCCCATGATGGGCTTTTTCATCGGGAAAAGGATTGCCTGTATCATCGGGAGCAGAAAGTTTGTCCTGCCGCTTGTTTACCTGGATAACATGGTGAATGCCATCATAACGTGCATCGATCATCCGCAGGCCTGTAACACAGTTTTTAATGTTGTGGATCCGCAGACTATTGACAAGCAGGCATATGTCAATAAGGTCTTGAAACCGCTTTTTCCTGGAAGATATTTTATCAGGATTCCCTATTGGGCGTTGTATTTTGCTGTGGAATGCCAGGAAATATTATGTCGGGTCATAGGACGCAAGCCTTTTTTAACCCGCTACCGGTTGATTTCTTCCCAGCGTCCTGTTGTGTATGACGCCGGGAAAATTACACGCGAAACGGGATGGCGCGCACCCGTCGGTTTTACCGAAGCGGTTCATGAAGTGCTTGCATTTGAAAACAGCAAGCTGTTTTATGGCTAATTGATAAAGGACAACAGTATGTGCGGTATTGTCGGTGTAATCTCTCGTAATGAAAACATGCGGAATTTTCCAATAAAGACGCTTGCCGACCAAATCGGGCACAGGGGGCCGGACGGCTGCGGATATTACGCGGACGCACACGCCGCATTGGGACACCGGCGGCTGAGCATTATTGATGTGGAAGGCGGCGCCCAACCGATCTACAATGAGGATGGTTCACGCTGCATTGTTTACAATGGCGAGGTTTTTAATTTCCAGGCGCTGAGGAGGGATCTCATTGAGAAGGGGCATGTCTTTACGACCCGGAGCGACACGGAAACCATACTTCATGCCTATGAGCAATGGGGTGAACATTGCGTGGACATGCTTCGCGGTATGTTTGTATTCGCCATATGGGACGCAAACAAAAAAACCCTGTTTATTGCAAGGGATCGCCTGGGAATAAAGCCGCTTTTTTACATGGAGCATGGGGGCAGGTTTTATTTTGCATCGGAGATAAAAGCCATATTGGCTGCAGAGGGCGTCCCGCGTGAAATCGATGATACAGCGCTTGCCGCTTATTTCTCTTATTCGTATATTCCTGCACCTATGACCATTTATCGTGGAATTAAGAAGCTGCTGCCGGGGCACAGTCTTCGCTGGCAAAACGGCGGCATCACGATAAAACAATATTGGGATCTGACTTTCCGTCCGGACCGGTCAAAGGGTGAATCCGATTTTATCGGGCGTTTTCTTGAGCTGTTTGAGGAATCGGTGGCAATGCGGCTGATCAGCGAAGTGCCGCTGGGTGCGTTTTTAAGCGGGGGAATTGATTCAAGCGCCGTAGTGGCGATGATGAGCCGTATATCAACCGATCCCGTAAAAACCTTTTGCATGGGATTCGGCGGCAACACCGGCGGGTACCTGGACGAACGCGGGTACGCACGGATGGTGGCGGACCGGTATGGCACGGATCATCAGGAGCATGAAGTGATACCGGCTTTCGAGGGCCTGGTGGAAACGATCGTCTCCGCGTTTGATGAGCCGTTCGCGGATGATTCAGCCATTCCGTCCTATTTTGTCTGCAAGATGGCCCGGCAGAAGGTAACCGTGGCCCTTTCCGGACTGGGAGGAGACGAAGCCTTTGCGGGCTATGAACGGTATCTGGGGTTCCGTCTCCGGCGTTTTTACAGCTTGCTGCCGCTGCTGGTCCGGGACAAGTTGATCCGGCCGCTTGTTGAAAAAATTCCGGAACGCCGGGATGGCCACTACACAATTAATCATTTGAAGCGGTTTGCAAGATCCGGTGCGCTGCGCCCGGAATCAGCGTATCTTGGCTATATTTCCAGAATCAGCAATGAAATGCAGGCGTCCTTTTTTGCCGATTCGCAGCGGTTTCAGGCGCATCATGCAAACGTGACAGATCTGATGCTTGCCTATTTCCGGTCAGACAGGGTGGACGGTGATGCCGACAGTCTGTACAGGGTGTTTTACTGTGACACCAAAACCTATCTGCCGGAAGATATTCTTGCCGTTACCGATCGGATGAGCATGCATCACTCGCTGGAAGTCCGGGTGCCTTTTATTGACCACAAGCTGATGGAATTCTGTGCCACCATCCCCCCGGAAATGAAAATGCGATGGTTTATCAAAAAGTACCTTTTAAAAAAGGCCACACGCACCTTGCTGCCAAAAGAAGTAATACGACACCGGAAGCAGGGATTTGTGGGGCCGATGACACAATGGTTGAAAACCGATTTAAAGGAGTATGTGACAGAAACGCTCTCCCGGAAGAATCTTGCCCGTCATGGGTGCTTGAATGCTGACGTGGTAGACCGTGTACTTGCAGAGCATATGTCTGGAAGACAGATCCATGATACCCTGATCTGGTCGATACTGATTTTTCAGAAATGGTACGACCTTTATATCGATAAGAGATGATGAAAATGGAGACGGTCTTTTTTGGTTTGTTGTTTTTTACCGTCTATTCCTATATGATTTTTCCGCCGCTGTTGTGGGTGTTGAAGGCCATTCTGCCCAGGCCATGGAAAAAAGAGCCCAATGCCCTGCCAATTTCGATCGTCATATCCGTGTACAATGAAGAGGCGGTGATCCGGAAAAAAATCGAAAATGCCCTGGGCCTTGATTATCCCGAAGAGTTGCTGGAAATTATTGTGAGTTCCGACGGGTCGACGGACAGTACGCATAAGATCGTTTCT
>JAWOAV010000244.1:0-12121 GCA_046498365.1 Desulfosalsimonadaceae bacterium | reverse complement strand
GCCTAAGAGCCCATAACCAAACCGTGCAGGGCTGGCATTACCCAGGGGTTATCGGGAAGCGAAAGCCAGGTTTTGTCACGGGCAGGGGGGGCCCTTGACGATCCGCGTCACGATCCCCGGAGATCCAGTTCGGCGCACCAAAGGCGGGGTGCTCATGTCCCGTGAAGGCCCGGATTGAACGTGAGAACCCTTAGGACCCGTCCAGAAATGACTTACCGATTTATGGCGGGCTGCGGGGCCCTTGTTGTCAGCGGCCGTTACGGGCCGGTATAATAGCTGTCGCGACTCAAGATACCAGCGCGTTGCCGCCACTTTCACCCTGGAGATTCACTCATGCGCCGCTTCCTTGCCCTCTTGCTTCTGCTGGTTCCCACGATTGCCGTGGCGAATGATCGTCCAAACATTTTGTGGATTAGCTGTGAGGACATCAGTCCCCATCTCGGCTGTTACGGCGACTCTCGGGCAACAACCCCAAACCTGGATCAGCTGGCCACCGAAGGGGTCCGATTCACGCAAGCGCATCACGTGCACGGTGTCTGTGCTCCCGCGCGAACGGGCATCATTACCGGCATGTACCCCACGTCGGTGGGCTGCAATCACATGCGGTGCAAGGGAACCTTGCCCGAGCATGTGAAGCCATTCCCACACTATTTGAAGGAATCCGGTTACTATTGCACCAATAATAACAAGACCGACTACAATTTTCATTGGAACAAGTCGGAGGTCTGGCATGAGAGTTCCGGGAAGGCGCATTGGCGTGATCGTCCCGACCCCGATATGCCCTTTTTCGCGGTCTTTAATTTCACCATGTGTCACGAATCCCGCGTCTGGCCCCAGAATCACGCCAAGGTGGTGAAGAACCTGCCCGAGGATGTGCTTCACGATCCCGCCAAAATGACGCTTCCCGCTTACTATCCGGACACGCCAAAAGTTCGCGCGTCAATGGCGCGACTCTATGACGTCATTACCGCCATGGACGTGGCCGCGGGAAGAATTCTTGATCAACTGGAAGAGGATGGTCTGGCGGAGGACACCATTGTCATTTTTTGGTCGGATCATGGTGACGGGTTGCCGCGAGCCAAACGATGGATCTACGATTCCGGGACCCGCGTGCCGATGATTGCTCGCATTCCCGAGAAATTCCGCCAAGGGGAGTATGGAAAGCCCCGGACCACGGATGATCGGCTTATCAGCCTGATTGATTTGGGGCCGACCAGCTTGAGCCTGGCGGGGGTTGACGTGCCCGATCACATGCATGGTCAGCCGTTCCTTGGCCCCAACCAACCCGAGCCGCGGCAGTACGTGCACGCTGCTCGCGACCGGATCGATGAACGCTACGACATGGTCCGGATGGTTCGTGACCGCCGTTACCGTTACATGCGGACGTATATGCCGTGGTATCCGACGCTACGGCGGATTAGTTACGCCGAACGGAACGCCATCCGCCAGGAAATGCGACGGTTGTACGCGGCTGGAACGCTGAAACCGGAAGCCGCCCAGTTTCTGGAACCGACGCGACCGTACGAGCAGCTGTATGACACGCAGGCCGATCCCGACGAGGTCCAGAATCTGGTTGGGGATGCCGAACACGACGAGGTATTGGATCGTTTGCGTGACGAGTGTGACCGCTGGATGCTGGAGATACTCGACGTGCAACTGTTGGCCGAACCCTTTTTGGTGGCGGCCGATAAGAAGCAGGGGAACCGGCGTTCGGTAATGACCGGGCCTGACGGGGCCGCGCGGGCCAACCGGTTGTTGCGCGTCGCGGGAGACGTGGCCAGTGGCTCCGCGGGGCGGGAGCGATTGACGGACTGCCTCACCGACGCGGACGCCGCCGTTCGGTGGTGGGGCGCCATGGGGGTGGGCAACGAAAAACGCTTGGCCCGCGAGCTGGATCAGCCGCTGCAAGAA
Source organism: Desulfosalsimonadaceae bacterium (assembly GCA_046498365.1). Lineage (GTDB taxonomy): Bacteria > Desulfobacterota > Desulfobacteria > Desulfobacterales > Desulfosalsimonadaceae > B1SED10-16. Next base: position 10,210 of record JAWOAV010000244.1, on the reverse strand, counting down.
GCGCTCGGCGACGAATGCGCCGCGGTTCGAGTTGCGGCGGCGCGCGCCGTGGACCAAGCCGGAGATACCGACGCGGCACTTCCCGTCCTGGCCGCCGCGTTGGATTCCGACAACGGCGCGACGCGTCTGTGGGCCATCACGGTGTTGGATGAAATGGATGAGCGAGCGCGGCCGGTGATCGACTCCATACGCCAGGCGGCGAAGCAGAGAGGCAACATCGAACTCGGAAATTACGTCCAACGCGTCGCCCAGACCGCCCTGGAGGAACTGGAACAGTAAGTCTCTATCCGGGGCGTGGCATCCGTGAACGGCTACGATCACCCGAAACCGCGAACGACGGTAGTTGCAAACAACGGGCCGATATTAAGGAGAAGGGGGCGGGTATGTCTGGAAACAATGCGTGCGGCGGATATCGTGGAAAAGTTCTCCGGGTTGACCTTTGCTCGGGTTCCGTTACAGCGGAACCTCTCGACATGGAGGTCGCACGAAAATATATCGGCGGCCGAGGGCTCGGGACGCACTATCTGATGAAAGAAGTGGATCCCGGCACCGATGCGCTTTCTCCCCAGAACAAGCTCTTGCTCGTGACCGGTCCGCTGACCGGGACGCCGGTTCCCGCTTCCGGACGATACATGGCTATTACCAAGAGTCCGCTGACCGGAACGGTGGCCTGCAGTAACGCCGGAGGATACTGGGGGGCGGAGCTAAAGTCCGCCGGCTGGGACATGGTCATTCTCGAGGGCGTCGCGGAAAAGCCCGTGTACCTCGCCATTAACGATGACACCGTGGCGATCAAGGACGCCGCCGGCTGCTGGGGCAAGCTCGTTAGCGAAACCACCGACACGCTGCTGGAGGAGTTCGGGGATCCGAGAGCAAGGATACTGACCATTGGCCCCGCCGGCGAGAAACAGAGTTTGATGGCGGCAATCATGAATGATCGCTACCGGGCCGCCGGCCGCGGCGGCGTTGGGGCCGTTATGGGCTCGAAGAATCTTAAAGCCATTGTCGTCCGCGGCAGCGGAAAGGCCCCTGTCGCCGACGCGGATGCGACGAAGGAAGTCGTCAGGGGCTTGCGAAGAAAGATCAAGGAAAACAGTGTCACTGGCGAAGGATTGCCGACCTATGGGACCTCCGTTCTGGTCAACATCATTAACGAGAGCGGGCTCTATCCCACGGAGAACTTCCAAAAGAGCGTGTTCGAAGAGGCGGATTCCGTCTCGGGGGAAGCGCTGGCCGAGCAGTACCAGACCGGCAAGGATGTGTGTTACCGTTGTCCCATCGCCTGCGGTCGCTATTGCAAGGTTGGCGATATCGAAGGTGGCGGTCCCGAATATGAAACGCTCTGGGCGTTTACCGCCGATTGCGGCGTGGCGGATCTGCCAGCCGCCATCGCGGCCAACAAATGGTGCAACGAGTATGGACTAGACACGATAAGCATGGGGACAACCATCGCATGCGCGATGGAACTCTACCAGGAGGGCTTGATCACCGATGACGAAACCGACGGCGTACCGCTGACATTCGGCTCCGCCGAGGCCGTCGTGGAATGGACACGCAGGACCGGCGCGGGGGAAGGTCTTGGTGCGAAACTCGCAAAGGGTTCGTACCGTCTGGCGGATTCGTACGGTCGCCCCGATTTGTCCATGAGCGTAAAGAAACAAGAACTGCCCGCGTACGACCCGCGAGGGATTCAGGGGATGGGCCTGCAATACGCCACCACGAATCGCGGTGGTTGTCATGTTCGAGGCTATCTAATCTCACCGGAAATCCTGGGAATCCCCGAAAAGCTTGATCCGTTGTCCCTGGAAGGAAAGGCCCAGTGGGCCAAGACCTTCCAGGATCTGACCGCCTCCATAGACTCTCTCGGGCTCTGCCTGTTCACGTCCTTCGCCTACGGCCCGGATGATTACCGCGATCTGTACAACTGCGTGACGGGGCTGCGGTGGTCGACGGACGACCTGCTGGCGGCGGGTGAGCGAATCTGGAACATCGAGCGAATCTTCAACCTGAAGGCGGGGATTGATCCCAAGCAAGACACGCTTCCCAAAAGATTGCTGAAAGAACCTATTCCCGAGGGGCCATCCAAAGGTCAGATTCATCATCTCGATCAACTCCTTCCCGAGTACTATTCCCTGCGAGGATGGGATCCAGAAGGTTGGCCGACGGATGAAAGGCTGGCGGCACTGGCCTTGAAGTAGGATGCCCGCCGATGAAGGTTCGCGTGAAGCTTTTCGCGGTACTCAGAGACGGACGTTTTCGGGACCGGGAAATGGAGTTCCCCGACGGGTCGTCGCTGGGTAACGCCATGGATTCCATCGGGATACCGCGGGAAGAGGTCTCCCTGCCCCTGATCAATGGTCGCTACTCCTCCATGGATGACCAACTCCACGATGGCGATGTACTCTCCGTTTTCCCGTCCGTGGGGGGCGGATAACATGGATCCTTCCCGTTACTCCGCCAACATTCCGTCGTTCGGTCAGGCAGGACAACAAAAGCTGCTGCGGTCACGGGCGGTGGTGGTGGGGCTGGGGGGATTGGGCGGCTTTGTCCTTGAGCAACTGGCGCGCATCGGCGTGGGCTGCATTGTTGCCGCGGACCACGATTCCTTCGAGCATGTGAACTTGAACCGCCAACTTCTTTCCTGACTACCGAGCGGGAACAGCGCAAAACCCCGTCCGATCCCATTCACCCCAACCGCCTGGTGGCAAGGATCATGGAGGTTTTCGGGGAGGACGCCTACTACTTGGCCGATGGCGGCGATACCAGCTACTACGCCCTGGCCGGGTTTTCATCGATGAATCCCGCTGGCGTCCTGGTCCCCGCCGGTGCGCTGCTCGGATGCCTGGGCACGGGAATTCCTTTTGCCATGGCCGGCAAACTGGCCCACCCGGACAAGCCCGTGATCGTGCTTAACGGTGACGGCTCCTTCGGGTTCAACGCCATGGAATTCGACACCGCGGTGCGCCACGACATCCCCATCATATGCGTGGTCAACAACGACTGTGCCTGGGGGATGATCAAGCACTCCCAGACGATGAGCCTGGGGGAAGATCGCACCACGTGCGCAGAGCTGGGCATGCGGCACTATGAAAAAATGGTGGAAGGCCTCGGGGGATACGGTGAACTGGTGACCGAGGATGCAGACATCATACCGGCCATCCAGCGGGCCGTTGATTCCGGAAAACCAGCATGTATCAACGTGGTTACCGATCCGACCGTAACCAGCCCGGCCACGGTGATGTTTTACCAGAATTTTGCCGGATTTTGACGCGGCGGCATATAAAACGGCATACATGCATCGAGGCGACAGCATGCGCTATCTTGATGATTTACTGCAATCAGAGGATTTCCAGGGGGCCGTCAATGAACTGGCCGAAGATTTTATGCGCGAACAGGGGCTGAAAAACGTCCATCAGCTTGGCCTTGTCGTCCCGGATGTGGAAGCGGCTGCGGAAAAACTGGAAAATCAGGGATTCGGACCATTCTTTATTGCCAAAGGCGCCCCGGTCTTCTGGCGGGAAAAAGGGGAAGCCCGGCAGATTTCCGGGAAAATGGGGCTGGCGTATCACAAGGGCGTGGAACTGGAACTGCTGGAACCCGTGGAAGGATCGGATTTTTATACCCAAAGCCTTGCCCCGGACGGCCAAATCGTGGTGCAGCACATCGGCTTTCTGGTCGACGACGTGGACGCATGGGCTGACAAAACGGCCGGAACCGGGGTGCCCCTGTGGGTGCGGGGCCGCCTGAAAGCATGGCCGTCCACCACGGATTTTGCCTACATGGAGCCGTTGGCAGCGACCGGCCTGATCATGGAGTTCATCAACTGGCGGATTCTTGGTATACGCATCCACCCGCCGAAACGGTTGTTCAAGGCGGTGGGCCGGCTGGAAAAATGGAGCGGGAAACGAAGCATCGCATTGTAAACGGACGAAAAAAGATACGGTTCACGTACGGCAACAGGGGGCAGGTGAAAACAGGGGGTGTGAAATGGGGACAGAAATGGAACCTGTCCCCAAAAAAAGATTTTTAGCGCCGCCGGAAAGAGGACTTCTTTGATTTCTTCCCGCCCGGATCCGCCGGGTTTACCTTGATATTGCGGCCGTCTATGGCCTTGCCGTTCAGGGCCTTGATGGCTTGGTCCGCTTCGGAGTTGGACGGCATTTCAACAAATCCAAACCCCTTGGATCGGTTGGCATGCCGGTCCATGATCACTTTGGCTTCAGCCACCTCGCCGAACTCCGCAAACATGGTCCTCAAATCTTCGCCCGTGGTCGTAAAGGAGAGGTTTCCGATATAAATATTCATACATTGTCCTTTCTTTGATTGCGTTTTGACCGGGAAAAATAAACAAAAAAGGCATTTCCCCTTTTAAAAGGGATGAAACGCCCTGTTTCCTCCTTTTTCCTTGTTCTTACGTATTTAAACTGGAGGATGCGATAATTGCGGCAGGCTGGTTCCTTCAGAAAAAATCCCGGCTGGACAAAGGTGGATTTTTTATCATGAAAAGATCATAAATCATTGCGCGAACAAAAGCAAGGCGTAATCGTAAAAGCGGCATACATTTCATCAAAAAACCTTTTACTCCCTCTCCGATAAATCAAAGCGTATCAGGATATCCCCGGCTTCCACCGCTTTTCCAACCGTTACCAAAACCTCGGCGATGGCCCCGTCGACCGGAGACGCCACGCCACTTTCCATTTTCATGGATTCCAGGACAACAAGATTTTGCCCCCGATAGACAAGATCCCCCTTCTTCACCGAAACATCCACTACCAGGCCGGGCATCGGGCACTCGAGCACATTGGACGTCGGACGCTCATCCCGCCGGGGGATATGCTTGAGCAATGCCCACTCTTTGGGCGTATACACCTCGAACAACCGGGTAAGGCCGCAAAAAGCGATCCAGAAAAACGAATTCTCGACACGCAATCGAAAGCGATGGACGGAGCCGTCGATATTAAGTTTCAACCGCCGGCGGTAAAACTCGAAATCGGGCGTCTCCAACGAAAGCTTTTCTCCATTCACATTCACCGACCAGAACCGACCTTTTGATGCTTTCTCCAGCGTCACCTCATAGTTGCTTGTATCCGAGCTGACAAAATACCGATGGGGGCCAGCTGCGGCCTTGCTTCCACCGATACGGGAAACCATTGGTTTTATCGATTCCCGAACAGCCATGGCCCGTACATGATAAATCAAAGCAGCGACGATGGCCGAAAGCTTCATTGACCGTTCATCCGGTGGATGCAGGGGGGTGCCCCCATCAAAATGGCGCTCGATGAAATCCGTGTCCAAATCCCCTTGAACGAATGCCGGGTGACAAAGCACACTGTTGGCGAAATCGACATTCGTGATAATTCCTTCGATGTGATACCCGTTGAGCGCCTCTACCAGGCCGATACGCGCCGTTTCCCGGTCTTTGCCGTGACAGATGACCTTGGCCAGCATGGAATCGTAAAAAACAGGGACCTTGCTGCCCGTTCCCACCCCGCTGTCCACCCGCACTGCGCTGTCCCGGGGTTCTGCATAGCGGGTGATCATGCCGGTGGCAGGCATGAACCCCCTGGCCGGGTCTTCGGCGCAGATTCTGGCCTCCATGGCCCATCCATTGAAAACCACCCCGGCTTGATCGAACGGGAGCGTCTCCCCTGCGGCGATGCGCAGTTGCAGTTCCACCAGATCCAGGCCCGTGACCATCTCTGTAACCGGATGTTCAACCTGAAGGCGCGTATTCATCTCTAAAAAGTAAAATCCGCCCTTGGGGTCCATCACGAACTCGACGGTTCCGGCGTTGACATACCCCGCCTTCCGGGCAAGATCGCAGGCGGCGATCCCCATCCGTTCCCGCAACTCCCGGCCAACGCCGGGTGACGGCGACTCCTCGATGATTTTTTGGTAGCGTCTTTGGATGGAACATTCCCTCTCGCCCAGATGGACGACGTTCCCGTGGCCGTCGGCCATAATTTGAATTTCCACGTGGCGGGGACGTTCGATGAAACGCTCCATGAAGATTCTGCTATCGCCGAAGGCTTTGCGGGTCTCCTGGCGGCTCGCCGCCAGTGCAGCCTCCATTTGCTCGGGACCCGAGACAATCCGCATGCCTTTGCCCCCCCCGCCCGCCGCGGGCTTCAGCAGTACAGGATAGCCAATGCTTGCGGCTATGGACAAAGCTTCGTCAACATCGCTAAGCGCTTCCACGTGGCCGGGGATAACCGGCACGCCCGCCTTGACCGCCAGCTCCTTGGAGGCGATCTTGTCGCCCATCAAGGCGATGGCCTCTGCGGGCGGGCCGATGAATTTCAACCCCGCAGCTTCCACGGACCTTGCAAAAGCGGCGTTTTCCGACAAAAAACCGTATCCCGGATGAATTGCCTGACACCCGGTGGACAAGGCGGTGGAGATGATCTTTTCTTGGTCAAGGTAGGAATCTACCGCATAGGAACCGCCGATATGCACAGCCGTATCGACTGTTTGCCGGCACATACTGCGACTGTCGGCATCAGAATAAACCGCTACCGTGGCGATGCCGAACCGTTTGCAGGTGCGGCTGATGCGCACGGCGATTTCGCCGCGGTTGGCAATCAAAATCTTCTGGAACATGGCAGACCTCATAAAGGAATATTTCCGTGCTTGCGATGGGGTCCCTTGACATCTTTTCCCTCAAGCACCTGCAGCGTCCGGATCAAGCGCTGGCGCGTATCTCTCGGGAAAATCACGTCGTCGATGTATCCGCGCTGGGCCGCCAGAAAAGGATTGGCGAAAGTGCGGCGATAATGGTCCATTTTTTCGTTGAGAACCGCCTCCGGGTCCTGGGCCGCCTGTATCTCCCTTCGGTAGATCACCTCGGATGCCCCCTTAGGTCCCATGACCGCGATTTCCGCCGTGGGCCAGGCATAGTTGACATCGCAGTGGATATGCTTGGAATTCATCACCAGGTAGGCACCGCCGTAGGCCTTGCGAACGATAACGGTAATGCGCGGCACCGTGGCCTCGGTAAACGCATAGAGCAGCTTGGCACCGTGGCGGATAATTCCGCCATGCTCCTGGTCCGGGCCCGGCATAAAACCCGGGACATCCACCAAAGCGATCAATGGGATGTTGAATGAATCGCAAAAGCGCACGAAACGACCGGCCTTGAAAGAGGCGTCCGTGTCCAGCACGCCGGCCAGCACGGCCGGCTGATTGGCCACCAGACCCACTGTCTGCCCCCCCAGGCGCCCGAAACCACATATGATATTGCGGGCGAACCCGGGCTGGACCTCCATGAATTCCGCACCGTCCAGTATGCTATAGATCAGCACGTTCATGTCATAGGTTTGGTTGGGGTTTTCGGGCACAAGAAAATCGAGCGCCGGATCGATGCGATCCGGCGGGTCCCGTAAATCCAGGATAGGCGGCTGCTGCTGATTGTTGGAAGGAAGATAGCTGATCAGCCGCCGGATCTCCCGGAGGCAGAGAATGTCGTTTGGGACCGTGAAATGGGCCACACCGCTCTTTTGGGCATGGACCCCGGCACCCCCCAGTTCCTCGGAGGTAATCTCTTGGTGGGTGACCGTTTTGACCACGCTGGGCCCTGTGACAAACATGTAGGAGGAGTGCTCCACCATGAAAACAAAGTCGGTAATGGAGGGGCTGTATACTGCACCGCCGGCACAAGGCCCCATGATGCAGGAAATCTGCGGCACAACGCCGCTGGCCCTGACGTTGCGGTGAAAAATCTCGCCATACGCAGCCAGGGCGTCTACCCCTTCCTGAATGCGGGCGCCGCCCGAGTCGTTGAGCCCGATGATCGGAGCGCCGACCCGCACCGCCAGGTCCATGACTTTACAAATTTTTTGGGAATGGGCTTCGCCCAGCGATCCGCCAATCACGGTGAAATCCTGGCTGAACAGGAACACTTCGCGACCGTCAATGTTTCCATGGCCGGCAATGACACCGTCTCCGGGACAGACCCCCTCATCACCCATCGCATTCCCCCGTCCGGTTTTGAGCACATCGAATTCCTCGAAAGTTCCGTCATCGAGCAGCAGCTCGATCCGCTCCCGCGCCGAGAGCTTGCCTTTTCGGTGCTGGGCCTCGATCTTCTTTTCTCCCCCTGCGGCCATGGATTCGGTGCGCATCTTTTCCAGTGTTTCAAGGGTTGTTTCGTATTGAAAGATCATTCCACTCACCTTCCGTATTTTGATGGCTTCGTAAAAAGTCGTTTTCAGACGGCTTTGTAAAATGTTCAAGATCAAGGCGCGTGCAATTTCTGAAGAATCGATAGTACTTAGCCGTACGTGAGATTCTTCAGAAATTGTGCGCAACGCAGATATTGGACTTTTTACGAAGCCGTCATTTTTTTACATCCACGATGCAGCGAACGATGGAGGAGTTGCCCCTGCGTCATGCCTGCCTGTAGGCTTTCAGCTCGTTCCGGTTTTTCAGGAAATCCTCACGGAGCCGGTTTGTGGCTTCGAGGACCCCTTTCATATACTGCTTTTCCTTGTTGGATACGAGTCGCATCCCCCAGGCATCCGGCCTGGATCGGATCACGCTCCCGGCCGGCACATAGGTGTAAGCATCCAAAGTGGCCCGCATGATCAGGGCTCCCATGCCGACCCAAACGCTGTCGGCCAGGGTTGCACTGTACAGTGCGCTTCGCATGGCCAAAAAACAGTCGCTGCCGATGGTGCAAGGGCCATGAATGGCTACACCGTGGGCTACCGAGGTTCTGTCCCCGATGGTTACCCTGGCGCCTCCATGGCTGTGGATGATCACCCCGTCCTGGATGTTGGCCTCCTCACCTATGACGATAGGCGCCACCGCGCCGTCCGGGCCGCGCTCGTCGGACCGGATCACGGCCAAGGGGGCGACAAACGCATTTTTTCCAATGATGACGTTGCCGATGATTTGGGCCGATGGGTCGATAAGTGCCGTCGGATCAACCTGGGGAGAGTCGCCCGCCAGATTGGGGCGAATATTGTTGAAATAAGACATTTTTATAACTCCTCAAATTCCCTTGTGTATCTATCTTTCTTTCCGCCCTTTCCAAGAGAGAACAGAACCTGTCTCAACATTGTCTTTCGGCCCCATATCTTTGACGGCGTCTGATTTCAAATCCTTGAAATACGCGAGGTTGTCTGCAGTTTGAAACAAGACGCCGCCGCAATCTTGAACCGAAATCCGAATGTTGAGATGGGTCCTAATCAGGATTCGCGGCCATTCAGGAAGATGTCTCTTGGCGGACTTCGTTATCTGCCGCTTCCACCTCGTCGCGCATCCGTCTTCGATATGCCTTGAGTTCGTCTTGCAAACGACTGTCGGAAAGTGCCAGCACAGCCACCGCTAGCAAGGCGGCGTTTTTGGCGCCGGCTTTACCGATGGCGGTTGTGCCCACCGGGATGCCGCCGGGCATCTGCACCATGGAGAGCAACGAATCAAGACCGCCCAGGTCCGATGTGGTCATGGGTACGCCGAAAACCGGCAAGGTCGTCAGGGCGCTCAACACGCCCGCCAGGTGGGCCGCTTTGCCAGCCGCCGCAATGATCAGTTGAAGGCCCCGTTCTTCGGCTCCTGTGGCGAACTCGTGCGCCCGATCCGGGGTCCTGTGTGCCGAAATCACCCGGACCTCGTGGGGCACCCTGAAATCGGCCAATACGCTGGCGCATTCCTTCATCACCTCGTAATCAGACTTGCTCCCCATGACTACGGCAACCCTGGGTATCTCTTTGCTTGCAACATTGCTCATCTCAGGCCACCTCCGCCAACAAGACATTGGTCCGACGGACCTTGTCCGCAAAGGCCGCTAATTCGGCTGAAACCGGATGTAGTCGCTGCGAATCCGCTTCCGTGAGCACTGCGGTCATGGACGGCACATGCCTTCCGTCAGCAATGGATACGCCCTCCACCAGGGATTGGTGCTGAATGACCACTCCTTTGCCCAGGGTAGCCTTGAAAACCACGCTCTTAAAACCGATGAAGCAGTTCTCTCCCACTTCGCACGGGCCATGAACCACTGATCCGTGGGCCAGGGAGCTGCCCTTTCCGATTCGAACCGGAGATCCTCCCAGGGCATGAATGATGACGCCGTCCTGGATATTCGCCTCCGCCTCGATGACGATGGCCTCGACTTTTCCTTCGGAGCAGGGTTCGTCAGCGCGAATGACGGCATTGGGGCCCACAAAGACCTTCTGGCCGATGTGCACGTTGCCGATTACTACGGCCGATG
>JAWOAV010000153.1:0-4787 GCA_046498365.1 Desulfosalsimonadaceae bacterium | reverse complement strand
CAATCTTGGCTTTCAACCGCCATCAAAACCCGCTTATATACGCTGCGCCCATTCGGGTTGAATGCCTCCAGCCGATCGATGGGGGGCAGATCGAAACCGGGATTGGCAAAGGTCATCAGCTCCCTGTGGACCAGATCCCAGTCGCCTTCCGGCCGGGTCATGGCCCACAGCCGATCATCAGCGTCGGCTTTCTTCTTTAGAGGGCAGGAAACCGGAGTTGACCATGCTTCTTTTCAGTGCCGAAGCGGGCGATTTCGAAAAAAACGTCCGGTTATGTCACCGCCTTAGGGGCTAAGACAACCGCCCAAAGCGGCAACAGGCTGGAAAGTCATATCAATCAAGGATGCGGCTTTCCGGACGAGATTCGGACCCTGTCCGAAGAAAACAGAGAATACCCCCAAAACAGAGGATGAATGCGGGGAGAATAGAGAGAATCCGGCGGCTGGAGAGAGGTTCCGGAAAGATGTCAAAACAGTTGGAACCCTTTAAAAACAAGGGGAAAAAGAAAACCCGTCACCCCAGAGAATCACTCTGGAGCGACGGGTTGTCTTTTTCAAAATGGTGGAGGCGGCGGGAGTCGAACCCGCGTCCGAAAATATTCCACAATGGCGTCTACATACATATCCTGAATTTTAGATTTCGCAGTTTGGGGCTCCTTCAGGCGGGATCCCTGAACCGCTAGCCTGTTTGAATTTCGCCTGAACCGGAACAGGCATCCGGTTATCGGCTATCCTGCTGAATGACGTTCTTACCGGAATCGCAGGAAAAAACCGGAAGAACGGTAGCCGCCTTAAGCAGCTACAGCGTAGTTATAATCGTCTGCTTTTGTGTTTAAGCACCGCCTTTTTAACGAGTCAGCGGACCTCGGTATGCAACCATTGCTTCCATATCCCCGTCGAAGCCGTTTCGCCCCCATGTTTTGAGGAAAAACGTCTTGAAGGCTATATTGTGAAAGCCGTAATGATGTATTGGTATAATAAGTTGGTGTGGAGGTTTTGTCAAGGACGGGTTTGTCAGTTTCAGTAACCCGGGATACAACACAAGGAATCATTGAAAAAGGTAAAATTTCCGGCCACTATGTACCTGTATTTCTCCCCGCTCGCTTCAAGCACTTCCAGATTTCAGCTGTTACGCAGCGCGATAGCCGCAAGCCGACTATAACCGATCGTAAAATGGTCTTTCAACCCAATACCTTTGTTGGCGTCTTGTCTCAAATCCTCGAAATACAAGCGTATGTCTGCGGTTTGAAACAAGACGCCGCTGCGATCTTGCGTCGAAATCCATGTTTTGAAATGGATTCTATTTCTTATGGCATACCTTGCAGGTTTCAATTTCCTGGAGGTCCAGTGATGGCTTTTTCCCGTATGCGAATGCCTGGGGTGTCCACCCGTTCTGATAGGCATGATATCGCAGCAGGAGCTGATCATAGTCGTCATCGGATGCATGACAGCTCATGCAGGCGCCCGCCGCAGGGCCCAACTGGGTTGCCAGGTTCTGATTTTGAAATCCACCCGGGGTTACCTGGCCTGCAGGAAAATCGATGCTTACTGGAACCGCTTCTCGCTGATCCGGCACACCGTAAGTGCCTTCAAAGTGACAGGCGGTACAATCCGCCAGTGGGCGGGGATAGTCAACCTGCTTCAGGTAATGCGGTGCAGGCAGCGGCGCATCATCTGCAGACACGTATGTTTTTGGATTGTCATCCTCATCATAGGGCCAGGGATGGTGTGGTGCTGTTTCGGTACCTCCGTAACCATAAATACCTCTTCCCCTGTAGACTACGTAAAAGGCATTGGAGGCACCGGCGCCGTGAATAGCGTGCATATTGTAGGCGAGGCTGAAGGTTTCGGCGTCTTTGCCATCATAGGAGTTGCCCGCATGGATTGGGTTTATAAATGCAAGTTGGCGCACCCCGATATCCGTGGCGGAAGGATTGTGGCAGACGATACAGGAATCGACATTGTCAAACCGTCCACTGGTAGGCGAGTGGTTGTAAAGTACGGACTGGTGACAGTCCAGACATTTGGCGCTGTCCACAATCAGTCGGCGGGGTGAATAGGCGCCATCTTCAATATTGAAGGCATCGGACAGGGCGGCGATGCGCACGAGACCGGAAAATTGGCCCGGTTTATTTGCAGTTACCGACGCTTGGGGCTTCAGGATCGCCAGTGCACGGGTGATGCCCGGATCAATATCGTCATGCAGGGTGACGGTTGTTGTGGCAACACCGCCTTCGCATGTGGTTCCAACGCCAATGGCGTTGCCGGGCTGCCCGGTAACGCCATTGGAAAAAGGACGTCCCTTGTTGGTAATATCATCTCCAGCGGGCTCGAAGTAGCCCAAGCGCACATTGGGTTCAAATGCGACATTGCCCAATCCGTCGACTGCTGTGATACCACAAATATTGTATGCGGCATTGTTCTCCGAGGGGTTCACTGCCGTCCAGGAAATTCCATACGCACCGTTTTCCCCATCAATCAGGTCTACCCGGGTAATTTCCACCTGGAAGAATTCACGGGCGATTTTCTGGGCCAGGCCGCTGTCGCTGTAGCCGCGATGGTAATCGCCGACAGTGGCAGGGGCAAGCCTGTCATCGTGACAAAGCGTGCAGTTTGCCTCAGCCGTCAGGGGTTGGTGAATTTCCTCATCCAGCGCATCGGTAAAACCTCTCCATGCCTGTGATGGATCGGTTTCGTAGCTGCCTCCGTGGCAGGAAAGGCAGTTTTCCCAGCTCACCGGCTGTGCCAGCACATAATTCAGGCTTTCCTCGTTGTCGTGACAGGCGGCACAGTTGGCCATATCGCCGGGGTAGCGGACAGAGTAGTTCCAGTTGTTCTTAATGGTAATCTCGCTGCCGTAATCGCCGTTTAGGTTGTTGGCGTTGTGGATACCATGCACATAGCGCGGCAGGTTGTCCCGGCCTTCACGCTGGTGGCATGTGGTGCAGGACTCTACGCCAAATGATGAGTTGTGATAAACCCGGGTTGAAGTGTATTCCCCTCTGGCTCCGGTAAAGATATTGTCGCCATGACAGTTGATACAGGACTGGTTGCTGACGATGTTTCGTACATGCGCCCCGTCATCGGTCAGATGGGCGGTGATGTTGGCCTCGGGATAGCTGCTGACGCCATTGTTAAGGCGAACCATGTAGGATGTGGGGTCAGCCCCGGGATTCCATCCGGAAAGTGTGATAATGTAGTCGCCATCTCCGGCATATTCTATGGTAAACGTGCCAAGAACGTCTTCCTCTGCGCTTTCATAAATCCAGTGGGATCCGTTTTCATTGGGAAAGTAACGTGCGGCTCCCGCAAAATCAATCAGATCGTGACGATTTTCATCATCCACCTTGATGTTGACTTTAATGACAACATCATTGCCTGCCCTTTCAATGGGTGCTTCCTCATCAAGGGTCCAGACAACCCTGCCCGAAAGCGTATGCGGCTCGGAGGCCTTGCCGGTAACCGGGTCCGAAACGCCCTGTGGGCCACGTTCACCCGGTTCGCCTTGAGCACCATCTGAGCCGTCACTGCCTTCGCAGCCGGCCATAACAAGTGCGAAGACCAGCGCAAAGAATGCTGCCAGAAGGCAGCGGGATAACTGGATTGATTTTTCCATAACACTCTCCTTTTGTATTTTTCACGTAAATTGTGCCACTCGTGGAAAGTCGGCACGCGTCTACGTTCAGGCCAACAACCTGCGTTTCTTTTCGATCCTCCCCGGACATTTCCTGGCGTATTTTTGCCATTGCTTAATTGATTGCTTCATGCGGATCATGGCAGATTGTGCAGGAATTTTGCGCTGCCGGATCAAGCCCGTTTCCATTGAAGTAATATCCCTGCCTTCTCACCTGGGTTACGTTGCCCTCAACGTCCATCCGGGGGAACCATCCCGCAAAATGGGTGTCGGAGATAATACTCGATCGGCTGCCATATGGATTGGCCACCGGGTTGTGGTACTCGAGCCTGCCGGCATTGGCTGCTTCGCTCCATTCAAATCCGAATTCGCCGCCATAAATATCCGGGTCCAGGTAGTATGGAGCAGATTCCTGGGGATCACCATAAGTGACAAAGACCTGGTGGCAACTGGTACAGGTGTTGAACTCACGGCTGTAGACAATAGCCCCTAAATTGTCTTTGGTTTCCGGGGCACGCAACACCCCGCTGTGGGGATCGTGACAGGTGCGGCAGCTGATCGGACTGACGTCATCACTGCTGTAGGGCGGGCGGCTGGCAAAATTTTCATCCAACATGGCATATCCCTGGTTGATGCGCTGTGAATCGCCGTCAAAACCATACGCCCGCGCATACTTGATAAAACCTTCATCCGTATGGCACATGGCACAACGGGCGTTTATCGTTTCTCGCCCTTCCATTGCAGGGCTTCGGGCGTGGTTGCTTTCCATGTATAGTTCAGCAATATGAGTGGATCTATGCATCCCGTCATCGGGCACATCAGCGTTGTGGCAGGTGACGCAGGTATCCGTACCGGGAATGGGACGAGGCAGAGGCCCCATGCCAAAGTGGTAACCGCCTGCACCGTGGTATGCCTCGCAGCTGACAACCGGCCGCGCGGGTCCCGAAGAACCGATCAGGCTCCATCCCTTGCCTTCGGCATCGGGGTCGGTCAGGCTGGAACGGTCGTGGCAGGCTTCGCAGAATTCGTCGGGCAAGGGGTAACTGGGATTATGAACCAGTGTTTCCCTGTCCAGATTGCCGTGTGCTTTCAGCCACTCGCGGGTCTGGTCCGCATGGCAATTGATGCAGTTGACGTCGCCAACATACTGGGCG
>JAWOAV010000084.1:0-39587 GCA_046498365.1 Desulfosalsimonadaceae bacterium | reverse complement strand
CTGGAGCGCGTCCGCCCGGATGAAGCCGAAGCCCGGGCCTTGATTTACAGCGGCGCAATGGACCGGTTTTCCCCCGGCCGGACCCACCGGGCCGCCCTTTTGTGGCGTTTTGCCGCCTGGTGCAAAAGACGCTTCCCCGGGAACGAAACCCTTTCCCTGTTTTCCGGCCCCGCTCTGGCCGAGCCCCCGCCCCCGGAGCTGCCTCCGGACGATCTCGTGCAAAATCTGCGCAGGGAGTTCGCAGTGCTTGGATTCCTGTGCGACCGGCACCCCATGGTCCTGTTCGCGGAATATTTGCAGCGGGAGAACACCGTCAAAGCCGTCCATATGGGAAAATATCCGGGGCGCCGGGTCCGGTTCGCCGGATGGCTCATCACCGGCAAAACCGTTTTGACCCGGAAAGGCGACCCCATGACGTTCATCACGTTCGAGGATGAAACCGGTCTGGTGGAAAGCGTGTTTTTCCCCCGGGCCTACCACCGCTTCTGCCACATCCTTGAATACGGACGTCCGTTTCTGCTCTCCGGAACGGTTCGGGAGTATTGCCTCGAGGTGGAAGAGGCCCGCCCGATAAAAATCTTCCCAAACAGCGGAAATATCGGTACGATAAAAAAATGAGCCGGAAAAAAGCATTTTTGCTTCCCGCAAATCCTGTTTCCTTTCTTCCCGGGGCGGGGCAGATCGCCGCGTGTGTGTGTACCTGTTTCATCGGAGCTCTTCTATGGCAATGATCAGAATTGTCGTAACCGCCGTCGTCGTCGCTGCCGCCGGCATCATGGTCTTTTTCTGGTTTTTTCAAAGCGACGAGGCAAAAGTCAGAAAACAGTTCAACGCCATTGCGGATCTGGCATCCAAAGCGCCGGATGAACATGAGTTGACCGCTGCGGTCCGCGCGCAGAAAATCGGCGACATGTTTGCGGAAACCTGCCGGGTCGAGATTCCGGCCTACGATATTTCCAGCACATATGCCGGAAAAGAGATTTCTGCCCGGATTATGGGCGCCCGTTCCCGGTATGCGGAGATCTTGCTCACATTTCATGACATAGACATCCGTTTTCCGGAAAAAGAAACCGCCCGGGTGGTTTTCACGGCGTATGTGGAGGCGGTGAGGCTTTCCGGGGAACCCTTCCGGGAAGTCCATGAATTGGTCTGCCGCCTGGAAAAAAACGGAAATGAATGGCTGTTTACCCAGATCGAAGGGGTACTCGTTCTGGAAAGATAAAAACCGATGGGGCGGCCGGGAAACGCATCATTTCATGGGCGTCCCCTTTACACGGAAAAGGAGGCAAAGGTGCTGAAAACCCGCGTGACGGAAAAACTGGAAATTGAATACCCCATTATCGGGGGGGCCATGATGTGGATTTCAACGGCCGAATTTGTGGCGGCCATGTCCGAAGCCGGGGGGATGGGGATTATCGCGTCGGCCAATTACAAATCAAAGCAATCCTTTGCCGAAGCAATCGGGAAGATGACGACCCTGACGTCCAAACCGTTTGCCGTCAACATCAACCTGTTTCCCGCCATGACCCAGATCGACAACAATGAGTACATCGATGTGATGGCGGACTACGGGATAAAGGTCGTGGAGACGTCCGGGCATCACGCGCCGGAGGACCTGGTGGGGCGTTTCAAGGACCTGGGCATGACCTGGATCCATAAATGCGTCGGGGTGCGCTATGCCCTGAAAGTCCAGGACATGGGCGCGGACATCGTCACGGTTGTCGGGTACGAGAACGGCGGGGCTACGGGCCGGCTGGACATCGGTACCCTCGTGTTGGTCCCCGTGGTGGTCGACGCCGTCAAGGTGCCCGTGATCGGCGGCGGCGGCGTGTCCGACGGGCGGGGTCTGGCCGCCGTGCTGGCCCTGGGGGCCGGTGCCGCCATTATCGGCACGCGGCTTCTCATGACCCGTGAGGCCCCGATTCACGACAACATCAAACAGTCCCTCGTGGGCGCCTCAGAGCTTGACACCATGCTCGTCATGCGCTCCCTGAACGCCACGCACCGGGTCATGGCCAATGCCGCCGCCCGCCAGTGCCTTGACCTGGAAGCCGCAAAGGCCGATTTCGCCGAGCTCTACGAGGTAATTAAAGGGGAAAACGCCAGACGGATGTTCGAGGAGGGGGACATTGACGCCGGCATCCTGGCCTGCGGGCAGGGGGTGGGCCTGGCCCATGATATCCCCACGCTCCAGGAGCTGTTCGATCGCATCGCAGGGGAGGCCGCCCAGGTGGTTTCCCGGCTGGCAGGGAAATAGGGTTCTATATACGGATTTCGCGCCCCACTTTCAAATCGACGTACGCGTCGCCAAACGTTCGGCGAAACTGGTCCAGCGACCAGTCGCAGCTGTCGTGGGGGGATAGGGCAATCAATTTCGGGGACACCTTCTTTATGGCCTCGATGGCTTCGGCCACGTCCTTTTTTCCCAGTCCGCGCCACGGGGGCTGGTCCGACCCCACGATCCGCTGGATATTGACGGGGCCGATCATGATGCGGCCGCTGCTGACCGGAAAATGAAGCCCGCCGATGATCGCGTGGATCGGCTCGTCGAACAATTCCCGGGCCCGGTCGAGGATCCGCCCGATGGTCTGGTGGCCGCACCCGATGATCAATACGATCCCCTTACCTTCGACATTGACGGCCAGGGCGTTTTCCGGGGTGTCTCCCATGAGGAACAGGTACCTTGGAATCACGCCGATGCTGGCAATCCCCGGCTTCAGCACAGCCGGCTCCCGGATTGTCGTGGTTACCGGGGCGGGGTTAAATGCCGAGGCGGTTACGTGCGCCGGCGCATAGACGGGGATGGGGCCCAGGTCCACCGGTCCGTTGGACAGGCTGAAGGTTTTTTCCTTCTGGTTTTTCATCCCCCCCACATGGTCCAGGTGCAGGTGGCTCAGAAAAATCATGTCGATCTCTTTTTCCGATACCCCCAGCTGCGCCATGTTCTGGAGCAGGGGGGAGGGGTGGGCTTTTTTCGCATTGAGCCCCGTATCCAGTAAAATGGTTGTTTCATCGGCGCGGACCAGGTAGGATACGCCGGGCTCGGTCTGAAGCGAAGAATCGTCCGCATAAAAGTCGACCAGGGGGAGTATGGAAAGCGATTGGACGCTCCCGAACGGCGACAGCCTGCTGACGTCCATACGGTTGAACTCCTGCAGGGCCTTTTCTCTGCCGGCATCGACCTGCTTTGTTTTCGCAAACAAGGCGACCCCGGCGATGGCCGCAAGCGATGCCAGAATATACAGAACCGTCATAATCCCTCCTTATGTCTTCAGGGGAGCGGGGCCTGCCGGGCGGGCCGGCAAGATACAATTTGAGCATATGCACAAATATAGTCGACTGTAAATAGCAGCGCCGGGTTTTGTCAAGGGGAATGTGGTGTTCCTGCCGATTCACCTGTATTCATAAATTCCTTGATTTTTTCATATACGTCCGGGTGGTTGAGCATATCAAAATGGCTGATGCCATGTTTCACCCATTGGCGGGATTCGGGGAAATTCAGGGTGAGCGCCGGGTCTTTATGCCGGCCGAGGGCGCTGTCCAGCGGCACCAGGCCGTCGCAGTTCAAAAAACGGCCCCGTTTGTATTCCTTTTTTCCGATGGTTGCCCCGATCGCATAACATATGGTATTTTCAGGCAGCGGCACCGGAATGCGGCGGTCTTTTTTATGCGCAAAACGGTCGGTTCCTTCCCAGTCTCCGCGTGTTATTGATCCGTATCGCAGATCCGTGATGCCGGCGCTTCGAATGCTTCCCAAACGCGCCAGTGATGCGGAATAGGGACTTATGCCCAGGACCAATTCCAGCCGGTTTCCCATGCGCTCCGCCGTGGTGCCATGGTGAGGGGTGCCGAGAAAGACGAGTTTTTTCAATTTTTTCAGCCAGCCGTGCCCGCAGAGGGCCCCGTAATGGCAGGCGCTGCGCGCCACCAGGCCGCCCAGGCTGTGCCCGATAATGGCCAGCTCTTCCACCGGTACCGGCCAGTTTTCGGCCAGGGCCTTGATTATGCCCGCAAAGGATTCCCCGTTTTCGGATACGTGCAGCCCGGTGTTGTAGTGGAGATAGACAACGGAATACCCTAAGTCCCGGGCAATGGCCGCGCCGTGGTCGTGCCCCTTGCGAGTCCATTGCAGATCGTTCCGGCAAAGGCCGTGGACCATGATCAGCAGCTTGTTTTGGGGCGACGGTATCGCGCGGGCCAGCGCTTCGGCCTCGGGTGGCAGGGGGTGCCCGCCTCGCCGCACCTGCATGGAGATCGTCATGGGATTGCCGGATTTCGCCAGATAATCGCCTGAAACGCCGTTTATGGCGGCCAGCAAGGCTTCGCGTTCCGGGGAGGACGCGTTTGGTTCTTCCATCATGGCGGCAAGCGCGGGAACAATCGGGCCCAGCGCCATATCGACCGCACCCCCTGCAATGCGCGTGATTCCCCGGATGCTCCCGTAGACCAACCCCGGGATGCCGCCTATCCGCCGCTGCGTCGGGCGTCCAAATATCAGCGGAAACCGTGAAATATTATGGTGCATCAATTCCACTGTTTCGGTCAGCCCGGTTATCGCGGCAATGGCCAACCGGGTGTATCCGCGAAGGTCGGAAGGGTGGACCAGCATGGTTTTATTGATTTCAACGCCCCCTTTTTGTTTGCCGGTAAAGGAAAACCGGATTTTTGAGCGGATATCCGTAACGGCCGCAAATTACAAATTGACCTGCAAGCCGATTTGTGAAAGAATTTCGTGTTTTAAAAGTAAGCCTTTGCGAGTGCATCGGAAATAGTATGGCATTATTTACTGCTTTTTTAAAGGGAATATACAAGTACCCAATAAATCGTATTTTTATTATTATTCAAAGGAGAGGGTGGCATGTGGACGTATGAAAAGCCGGACAACCTTGTGGAGTGGTGGGAGGAAAGCGAGAAAAAGTACCGGGACAATGTTTTGTTCTGGGTGCATAACGACAGCGGTACGCTTGATCCGATCCGTTACGGGGAAATCGGCCGGCGCATTAAAAACACGCGGGGCGGTCTGGCGAAACTGGGCGTCGAGAAAGGCGATTCCGTGGGGATAATATCGGCGAACCGGCCGGAATGGGCGGTGCTGGCTTTTGCGGCATATGGCCGCAATGCCCGGTATATTCCCATGTACGAGAAGGAGTTGATCGGTACCTGGAAATACATCATCCAGGACAGCGGCATAAAATTCCTGCTGGTATCATCATCAGCCGTTTATGACAAGGTAAAGGATTTCCCCAAAGAAATCCCGACGCTGGAAAACATATATGTGATCGAGTCTGAAGGGGAGAACAGCCTGGCCGCATTGGAAAAGATGGGGGAGGCCAATCCGGTGGAGCCGGTGGTCCCCCATCACGATGATATCGCGGTCCTGATATACACATCCGGCACGACCGGTGCGCCCAAGGGGGTGCTTTTGTCTCATGGAAATCTTACGTACTGTTCCAGGGCGGGATACAACATCTACCCCGAATTGAACGAAACCCAGGTCGGTCTCTCCATGCTTCCCTGGGCGCACTCCTATGCCTTGAGCGGGGAGCTCAACAACTGGATTCAGTTCGGCGGATCCATGGGATTTATGAGAGACGTGACGACCCTGGCGGAAGACCTTCAGCGGGTGCGCCCGACGTATCTGATTTCCGTGCCGCGGGTGTTCAACAAGATTTATGACGGCATGCATGCGAAGATGGAGGAAGCCGGCGGCCTGAAGAAGAAGCTGTTTGACGCCGCATGCGAAACCGCCAAAAAGAAGAGAGAGCGCCAGGAGAACGGGCGCCCCGGCTTTTTCCTCAATATGAAACATGCCCTTCTCGATAAGCTCGTTTTCTCCAAGATCAGAGATGCAATGGGAGGGCGGGTGACCGGCGCCCTTACCGCCAGTGCCGCCATGAACAAGGAGATCGCCCTGTTTTTCTATGATATCGGCATTCCCATTTATGACTGCTACGGCTTGACGGAAACCGCGCCGGCGGTTACCATGAACTCCCCCAGCGCATGGAAAATCGGCAGCGTCGGAAAAGTCCTGGCGGGGCAGAAGGTCGTGATCGACCCGTCCATTGTCGAGGAAGGGGCAACAGACGGTGAAATCCTTGTTTACGGCCCCAACGTCATGAAGGGATACCATAACAAAGCGCAGGAGACCGCTGAAGTGATCATGCCGGACGGGGCCTTCCGCACGGGGGACCGGGGGATGTTTGACGAAGAGGGTTTCCTCTGGATTACCGGCAGGGTCAAGGAACAGTACAAGCTTTCCAATGGCAAATATGTGTTCCCTGCGGTGATTGAAGAAGAAATCAAGCTGCTGCCCAACGTGGCCAACGCCACCATTTACGGCGACGGCAAACCGTACAACGTATGCATGGTGATCCCTGATTTTGAGGTGGCGGCGCGCTGGGCGGACAAAAACGGGGTATCGGCAACGCCCGAAGACCTGATCGCCAACAAAGCATTTACGGACATGATCGAAAACGAGATCACGCAGCATTTGCGAAAGACGTTCGGGGGATATGAAATTCCAAAACGATTTCTGTTTTTGAAAGAAGACTTTACCGTGGAAAACGGCATGCTCACCCAGACCATGAAGCTGAAGCGGCGGGAAGTCATCAAAAACTACAAGAATGAAATCGAAGCGATGTATGGGTAAGGTTTTCCCGACGGTTGGGTTGAATGCCGGGAAGGAAATAAATTGATATAAACGACAAAGGGGGGCTTCCGGCCCCCTTTGTGCATTGATGCTTCTACCGCTTTTTATCCCGCTGCAGGGATTTCAGGATGTCGCGGACGGATTCGGAATGCCGGTCCGGCTGGAGGAACTTGACGATTTTCATGGCCGTCTTTCCGATCACCGGGATCTGCCAGATATAGGGAACGGTGAAGCGGATATCAAGCACTTTGGACTTTCCGGCCTGCAGGTCTTTTTCTCCGGTTTTGCGCGTGTCATTCTCCGATACCATTGCATCGAGTGCAAAATGGATGCGAAGGCCTGATTTTTCAGTTTCCATTCGGCCGCGGGGAACTTTCTTTGGCGTTGCAGCGGCATTGTTGGCGTCCTTGTCGTTTTTTTCCAGTCTTTCTATGACTTCAAAGGCCCGTTCCACTTTTTTTTCATTTTTCTTCGGCACCGGCATCACTTTCCCTCCCGATAGTAATCAGGGTATTTGAAAT
Organism: Desulfosalsimonadaceae bacterium; assembly: GCA_046498365.1. Classification (GTDB taxonomy): domain Bacteria; phylum Desulfobacterota; class Desulfobacteria; order Desulfobacterales; family Desulfosalsimonadaceae; genus B1SED10-16. Next base: position 32,417 of record JAWOAV010000084.1, on the reverse strand, counting down.
AGTTTCAATATCTTGTACGGCTTTTTCCACCTGCTGCCTGTATTTCCGGTTGCCCGCCACAACAGCGGCATATTCATTGAGGTTCAACCCGTTCCGGTTGAAATTTTCGTATACGGCCCGTGCGGGATAAACCGTTTTGAGGCATGTCACATAGGGGGGGAGCACCTGTTTGAAATGAGAATAAATTTTGTCCCGGCCGGCCCGGGGGTGGGTGAATACGGGCAGCACGTGAAACCGGCCTCTTTTTTCGGGCACGGCCAGCACGATATCCTTGATGATGGGATACAGGTTGTCCAGAAAGGCGGATTCGTCATTGGTCGACTGCCGCATGGGGATGACCGCCACGTCGCAGAAGGCACAGGCAAAGCGCGTATGCAGCCTGCCGGTCCCTTCGCCCGGAATATCCATGATCATCAGGTCGTTGTGCTGGGTGATCGCCTTGATCCCCTCCTGGAACACTTCTTTCTGGGTACTGGAAATATGATGAAAAGAGACCCGGCCGTTATGATACCCCATCTCCCGGCGCTGCTCCCACCAGTTTCGGAGCGTTCCCTGGTGATCGAGCTCGACCAGTGCGACGGAATCGAAATTGCGGGCCACGGCCTTTGAAAATGCCATATTCAGGGCCAGGGTGCTCTTGCCCGTCCCCCCCTTGGTCTGAACAAAACCGATAATCATGCGTCGCTATCCTGCCGAGTGTTTTCGGGTTTGGGCCGGGGCAACTTCCTTTCGGGCTTCCCGGGCGCGCCGCGCCACTTCGGCGATATCGGCGTCCGTAAACACGCCGTTGACCCCTGAAATGGCGGCCAGTTTCATCCCGTGCTTGAGTCCGAGCTGATATATTTCCTTGACTTTCTGCCACTCGATTTCCCGGCCGATGGTAAAGGTCTCATAGCGCCCCTCCAGGGCCAGCACGATGGTTTCCGCCAGGCAGGCGTAGGCAACCTTGGGCGGCAGACCGATATCGCGCATTTCGACGTTTTCCCCGGGGAGCAGAATCTCGCCGGATTCGATCACCAGGACATCCGGCCGCTTGGCCACGTCCTCGGGGGACAAATCCAGGGGGCGGGCTACGTCGGTGATCACGCACCCCGGCTTCACGGCCATGATGTCGATGACGCTCTTGCCGCCGCCGGCCGATGTGGCCGTGACGATTACGTCCATGTCGGAAAGATACTTGTCCGCCCGGGTGGAAATTTCCACGTGCACGTCCGGCGTATCGCTGAGGATCGATTCCTTCAGGGCGAGAAGCTTGGAATGCCGTACATCCACCATGTAGATATCGGTAAAGGCCATGGCCAGCAGCCGGCAGCAGACGGAACCGATGGCCCCTGTCGCCCCCACTACCATGGTCTTGGCCTGCAGCTTCTTCCCCTTTTCAACCGTGATGAGCCCCATGCGTCGGACCGCGTCGGCCGCGGCCCACAGCGCGCCGGAAGCGCTGTAGCTGTTCCCCGTCGTAATCGGGATATCGGCCAGCTTGGCCACGGTCTTGCCCGCGTCCCCCACGACCTTGGTGAACGCTCCGAGGCCCATGATCTGGGCGCCCAGCCGTTTGGCCATCTTTGCCGCCTGCAGGAGTCGCTTGTAGGTGAACTCCGGGCTGTGGGCCAGCATCTGCTTGGGTGTACCCCCCACCGTGATCAGCCATCCCTCCGCCTCCACGCCCAGGGGGGATTTGATCCCCGTGACCTTGGAATAAATCATGGGGGGGGAGTAGGCAATGATTTTTTCCACCGCGTCCATGAAACCCTTGGGAGCGAACCGGGACGCCAGTTCAATGTTCGGGTCCTGTTTGAGCTGCTCCTGGGAAAGGGGGTGAATGACGAAGGCGAACCGGTTGACGCGTTTGTGGCGCCCCTGTGGGAATATCTGGCGGGGATCCAGGCGCTGCTCGCCGATGACTTCCAGCAGGTCGTCGTCGGTCAGCTTGTCCAGGGGGATGTCCAGGGCCAGGGCGATCATGGCCTCCAGCACGTAGAAGCCCACCACCTGCTCCAGGATTTTGGGCGTGCAGTCAATGATCACGTCCACGCCCCGTTCCTTTAAAAACTGGATCCGGTCCTCATAAACCGTGGCCGTAATGATGGTTTTGCCCCCCAGTTCCTCCAGCCCGCACCCCTTGAGGTAATCGTAGAAATCGTATGTCGGCACCACCAGGATATGGGTCTTTTGAATGGCTTTGCGGATGATGTATTCATTCCACGCACGAAGGGGCAGGGCCGCAGATGCAAATCTGCGGCTGGGGACCCAGTCCAGGACGTCGTGAATCCCCTTGGCATAGAGCTCAAGATCATCAAGGGAATTGAGAAATTTGGGAATGCCATTTTCAAATACGGGATCGGCAAAACTCAGGTTGTCCGTATATTCGGAAAGGACCTTCGCAATGTTGTAGTTGAGGAGGCCGGAGAGAAAAAGGACCTTTGTGTGATTGAAATAATTGTTGTCGTATTTGAACTGAAGGTGCCGGATGGCCCATTCAAAGGAAACCCTGCGCAGCCGCTCCCCGGTTACGATAGGCTTGGAAATGCATGCTTTCAGCTTCTCGACCTTTTTCTTCTGGGCGTTGATGGCCCGGCTGGAACCGATGGCGTAGTTGAAATTCAGCCCCCCCAGGCAGATGGCGTCGGCTTCGGTGCGCCACTGTTCCATCAGGTCTGCGGCCACGTTTACATCCCCGTCGGTGCCGATCCGTCTGATGGTAAACTGCTGCCCCAGAAATTCTGCGACAAATTCATAATCATCCGCACTTTTGCCAAGGCTGATACTTACGATCTGCTTCACGGCCACCTCCTGCTCTTTATTGACATGATCGTTTCCTGTTGCTCTGAATCACTGCCGGCATTTCATCGCCGTCATCCCGGATGGCGTTTGACGGACATGTCTCCATGGCTTCCCGGCACAGCCGTTCTTCCTCGTCGGTTTCCGGCTGCCTGTAAACGTAGCTGTTTCCCACGGCCAGTTCCAGGTCCGTGTTTTCCCGGAAACTGCCTGGTGCAATTTCCGTACACAGGGTGCACCCGATGCACACCCGGGCCACGTAAAATTTTCCCGGTATATTTTCCGGAAATTTTTCTTCAATATCCTTCATTCGCCCAAATGCCATATCGACCCGGGAAACCATCCGGGTGGAGGACATGATGGTCCGTTTTCCCGACGGTTTTCCGTTTTGGATCGGTTTTAGTCGATGATCAAATGCGACAGCCCTTTTTCCTCCAGAAATTTCGGATACAAAGCGAACGCGGGGTTTAAAATCGGAAGAAGCTTTAGCGTCTTGGGGACGTTCCCCCTGGCCGTAACCTGCCTGCGGGTCAGGGCCGTAACCAGGTTGGCCTTGCCAAGCCAGAACCGGTGTGCAAAATCCGCGTTCATGGTCATGGTGACTTCGGGCTTGCCGTCAAATTCGCCGGTGATGATGCGCAAATCGTCTCTGGATGCGTCCACTGTGATAGTCCCGGCCGGATTTTTGTATACGAACTGCACACAGAGGTTGGTTCTGGCCAGAGACGGGCCGATTTCCGGGTGGGCCTTGAGCTGCTCGTAAAAGGCTACGAGCACGTCATAGAGCATCCCGGAATCCGTAAACACGTTTTTCAGTTCCTTCTTGCCGCCTGCCGCCGCCTGGGGCCTGAGATCCTCGGCAGCCACCGGCAGGGGGGAAACCCGGGCATTGTAGAGCCGCTTGATGATTGCGATTACCGCGTCCCGGTCCGGTTCAACCGGATTGTAGAGCATGGAGCCGTCTTCCATGGCGGTAGTAGCGACTTTTTCAAGCTTTGCCAGCTTGTCCTTGATGCCGGCTTCTTTCAAATTCAACGGCATGCCGGTCAGGGTCGCCAGTTGCCGGTTGAGGATGCGTACTTTTTCCACCGCGGCCCGGGCAGAGCCTTTTTTGAACCACTGGTCGATAAAACCGAACCCGCCAATGGCTTTTGCCGCGAGGTTCTTGGCTTTTTGAGACGGCGTATCCGTCCATGGCCGGAGGATGTCGGCAAACGCGTTCAGGCCGCCAGGCATTTTCATTTTGCCCGTTTTCAGCAGGCTCTGGCTCTGGCTGACGACTTGGGGAAAGGTGATGCCCAGCGCTGCGGCAATGTCGGCAAACCGGTCCGTGCACGCATCCAGGTTGTATTCCATGACTTCCGGCAGGACAAGGGCGTTGGCGATTCCATGGGGGATATGATACACGCCCCCCAGGGCATGGGAGATGCCGTGGGTCATGCCCACCATGGAATGGGAAAAGGCCACCCCCGCCAGAAAACTTCCCACCAGCATCCCTCCGCGGGCCTGGAGATCTTTCGGCTTTGCGCAGGCCTGGAGGATGTTGCCGCTGATGAGCCGGATGGCGTGAAGCGCCATGGCATCGGAGGCAGGGGACCATTCCTTGTCCACGTAAGCCTCGATGGCATGGGTCAGGGCGTCCATGCCCGTTGCCGCCGTGAGTTTGCCCGGCATGGAAACCGTGACTTCCGGATCGAGCACGGCCAGTTCCGGGAGAAACTGCTCTTCCGAAAAGGGGAGCTTGACGTCATTGTCCGGGTCGGCGATCACCGCCACTTTGGTGACTTCGGAGCCCGTTCCGGCCGTGGTGGGAACAATGATCATGGGGAGCAGTTTTTCATCCGGGTTCAGCAGGTATGCGCCCATGTGGTCGGCTACCTTTCCCCCCTTGACAATGAGCAGGTTGGCGACCTTGGCCGTGTCGATGACGCTGCCGCCGCCGACGGCGATGATCAGGTCGCATTTGGCGCGTTTGCCCCTGGCCGCACATTTTTCAACACTGGCGATGGTGGAGTTGGGGGGGACATCGTCAAAGGTGGACACGATATCAATAAGGGTCCCTGCAAATCCTTCCCTGACCTTGTCCACCGGTCCCGTGTCGGCCAGCACCTTGTCGGTAACCAGCATGGCCCGGCGTTTGCCAAATCTTCCGACGGCATTGTCGATATTTTTTAATATGCCGATGCCGTATATGGCCTTGGTCGGCAGGGAAAATTCAAAATATTCCGGAAGCATTGACCCTCCGCGCGGTTAAACGCGATATGCCCGTAAACCCCCTTCAGGAAGTCTTTTCCCGGTTTCGGCGAAAAGGTCCTGTCGGGGCCGGGCATGATATGAAAACATCGTTTATGATATTAAAAATGGTTCATAGACACTGTATTCAATAGCATAGGATTTTTAAAAATGTAAACTGTTATCTTCAGGAAAGACGAATTGAAACGACACGGTTACCGCTTTTCCAGGTCCCGCACCTTTCGGGACAGCTTTTCGACCTTGCCCGTCAATTCCTCGACCTGTTCATGGGTGGCCAGGTTCATCCTTTTTAGGGCGTCCGTTACCCGCCGGTCGATGTTCTGAAGGATCCAGGCCTTTAGATGGTTCGAGGCGGAGACGATCTCGTTTTTCAGGTTCTTCCCTTCGGCTTCGGACAGCTCTTTTTCCCGGACAAGCCCGTTGATCCGTTTTTCAATTTCATCCTTTGACAGCATAAACGCGCTTTGCCATAGGGATACATATTTTTTCCCATATCCGAACAGCGTACCCCGGCCTTTTCGGAGCATCTGCATGAGAATACCCGGCGGAACCGCTTCCCCGGGGCCGTCTTTTTCCCGGGCCAGAAGCTGGGAGAGGATCGAGGCGGTCAGGTCTCTGCCGGTTTCATTGTCCACGATGACGACCTCGTTCCCATCCTTGATCAGCTCGGCCAGTCTGTCCATGGTCAGGTACTTTTTGTCGACGGTGTCATAGAGTTTCCGGTTGGCGTATTTTTTGATCAGGTGCATATGCTCTCCTTGAGGGGTGTCCGGTTCAATGGGCCTTCAATAGTCCGCCCGTGCGCCGATTGCCGAAAGTTTTTTTGTGCGCAGGGGGAATTTATCCTGTAAGGATGACGCAATGCGTTATAAGTGTCAAGCCTTTTTCCGTTTGCTTTTACAAGATTCCCTATGGTATACGAAGCCTATCAGGGAACTGTTTTTTTCTCCTATTTTTTTTTCTCCAAGGAGGGCGTCATGTCACGGCAAGTGGAAATCATGTCCAATATTGACAAATTCTGGCTTCACATGGATCATCCGACCAACCTGATGATTATTACCGGTTACCTGGCATTTGACGAGCCCCTTGATTTCCAGCGCCTGCTGGAGACGTTTGAAAAGCGCCTCCTTTGCTACGAGCGCTTCAAAAAACGGGTCATCCGACCATTAAGCGGGATTGGCAATGCCTCCTGGGAGCTCGATCCCAAATTCGACCTCCGCTCCCATCTTCACCGCATTGCACTGCCGGCTCCGGGCGACAAGAACGTTCTCCAGGAGCTGATCAGCGACCTGACGGCAACGCCGCTGGATCCCACAAAGCCGCTCTGGCAGGCCCATTATATTGAAAATTACAATAATGGTGGATCCGTTCTGTTCTGCCGCATCCATCATTGCATTGCAGACGGCATCGCCCTTATCCGGCTGCTGCTCTCCATGGCCGATCTGGAGCCCGACGCTGCATGGTCGGACACTGTTCCGGAAAAAAAAGGGAGAAAAGCCTCCCGGATCGAGTTTTTCCCGCCGCTGGAAGGGATGGTGAAAAAAATCAGCCAGATCCAGCGGCAGGTAGGCCGTATCAGCAAGGTGCTGTCCAAAGAACTTGAGACAAGCATTTCCAACCCCGCCCATGTTTTTGACCGGGCCAGGCTGGCCGGTAAATACACCATTGACGCCGCCGGGGTCATCAGCAAAATTCTGCTGCTGCCGGCGGATAGGAAAACCGTTTTCCGGGGGCAGCTGGGCGTCCGGAAAAGCGTTTCCTGGTCCAGCCCGCTTCCCCTGGAAGATATCAAGTCCATTGGCAAATATTTCAACGCCACCATCAACGACATCCTCGTCTCCATGGTGACCGGCGCGCTGCGGCGCTATCTGCAGCAGTGCAACAACCTGGTGGGGGACCTGGACATCCGGATGGCCATGCCGGTCAATATCCGGCCGATGGATGCGCCCATTGAGCTCGGCAACCAGTTCAGCCTGGTGCTGGTCTCGCTGCCGGTTCACATCGACGACCCGGTGCTGCGGATTCGGGAAATACAGCGCCGCATCCGGGAACTCAAGGATGCGCCGGATGCCATGGTCGCCTATACCCTGCTCAACGTCCTGGGCGTGTCGTCGACCAGCCTGGCCAAGTTCGGCGCCACCATGTTCGCCAATAAGATGACGGGCGTGATGAGCAACGTGCCCGGTCCCAGGCAGCCGCTATATTTTGCCGGCAAGGAAATCAAGGATATCATGTTCTGGGTGCCCCGAATCGGCGGTCTGGGCCTTGGTATCAGCATCATCAGCTACAATGGCAGGGTGTCGCTGGGTATCTGCACCGATACCGGCCTTGTGGCGGATCCGAATTCGATATTGCGGCATTTTGAAAACGAGTTCCGGATGCTTCACGGCATGTACAAAGCCGGACAGATCGAGAGGGATCCGCTGGTCATCAACGACCGGTTCCAGGATACCATCGATACCGCCGAAGCCGCCGAAGCCGCCGCCGCTGAAAGCAGGCGCGGTTCGGTGCAGGCCATCCGATGCAATGCAATGACCCGCAGAGGAACGCAGTGTCAAAACCGCGCCGCAACGGATTCAATCTACTGCACGATTCACCTGTCCAAGTATGAAAGCCTGTCCGATCTGGGGTCGTCGTCCGGATCGGGTGAAAAAGACCAGCCGGCATCCGCGGGATAGCGTTCCCCGCGTTTGTGTGCCGTTTTTACTTCGACGAGGCCGGCTTCGATGGGGATCCCGATTTCGATGCCGTTGTCGATGCCTTTTTTGTCTGGGCCTTTTCCATTGCCTTGATTTTTTTGTTCAACGCCTCGATTTCGGCGGTCAATTGGACGACCTGTTCCCGGTTGGCCAGATTCATCCGGTCAAGCATCTCTTTGACCCGCTTGTCGATGGTTTTTGAAAACCAGTCTTCCACATTGTCCCGGTAGCGCTGAAGCTCTTTTTTGAATTTGTCCGCCTCAAACTTGCTGATCTTGTTGTCCTTGACCAGCATATTGACGAGCTTGTCGATCTCGTCTCTGGACATGGTGACCATGTTCTGCCACATGGAAGCATACTTTTTGCCGTAATCGAACAGGGAGTCCCCCCCTTTTTTGATCAGCTGGGCCAGCGTACCGGCGGGCGGGGTCTTTGCCCGGCTTTTTTTCGCAGCCGGTTTTCGTCCGGGTTTTACCCCCTTGGCGCTTAGTTTGGACATGACATCGACGGTAATGTCCTTGCCGGTTTTCGTTTCGATGATGGCGATTGTCTTGCCGGTTTTCTGCAATGCCCGGATCTGGGGCTGGGTGATGTACTTTTTCGCTTCCGTGTCGTAAAAACGACCGTTCGCATATTTTTTGATGGTATACATGTCGTTATGTCCTTTGTCGTAAAATGTTTAGGCGGCCGACCGAAAACAATGCATGCGCAACGGTTTCGGCCGGCAACAGTTGACAATCGGGTTACTGGGTTTTCTTTAAGGTTTCAATGCTGCTGTTGAGATTTTCAAGGGCAATGTTCAGCTTCTCGATTTCACCCTTGCTCGGCATGTTGAACATGGCGGGGACCCTTTGCAGCCCGTCCGTCACTTTCTTCTCAACGGTCGCAACCATCGGGATCCTGTTGATTATTTTCCTGCCCTCAGCAACGCCCTTTTCAATGGGCTTTGACACATACTTTTCGTTGTACGCCTTTGCCTTTTTTTTGCCATTCTCGATAGTTTTCACCACGTACTTCTCATTGTAGTCATTTGCTTTCTTCCGGCCCTTTTCAAGGGTGACCACCACGTATTTCTGGTTGTACTCCCTGATTGTTCCGGAAATTTTGTCCCCGGCTTTGCGAACGGTTTCGGGAATCAATGTACGGACTTCTGTTTTTGCGGCTTTTTTTTCTTTTGTCATTGCATCTGTCTCCTTGTTTGGTTTAATAAATGGGTTGCGATTGGTTTTGTATGAAAAGTTTCAATCCCCTGCCGCTGGGCGGCAACGGGAGGCGAAACAGATTTATAACGCAATGCGTTATAATTGCTTTATGACGCATTGCGTTATCGCTGTCAAGTTTTTTTTCGTTTTTTTTGCGGCGTCATGATTCGCTTGCAGCGTATGCCGCTCCCCGCCGCCGGCGGCCGCCGGGAAGGATAACGCGTCTGTAGGGGCGTTGATTTAAACTGCGTGCAATATGAGCAAAGACCAAGGAGATGTCCGCGATGTTTGACGAAGAAGGGCTGAAACTCTCTGAACAACCGTATTATCCGGAAGAGGAGTCGATTTATATTCCGGTTGTGAGGGAGCCCCTTTACCTGTTCATTAAAAAGATATGGCATTCCATCGTCAACAAGATGGTATCCATTGCCTTTTCCGAGGGGGATTACTGCTTTGACCATTCCCTTTTCGAGGTGATCGACGGCGATAAGATTAAAATAGCGGCAATTTCGAGCCAGATACGCCTCGACGATATCGCCCAGAAAAACGTACCGGAAGAATTTAAAAAGTTTATCAAGGCGACCAGTCCGTATGCTTTAAACGGCAACAACTACAGCTCGAACCTTATCCGGGAAGCGATCGGCATGATGGGAAAGGGGGCGCTGCCCCCCATCGATTATATCCACCTGAAAGAAGACGACAAGATTCATCCGAAGATACGGGAGCTGCTTACCGAGACAATGAATTACGCGGTTTCGGTTCCGCTTTTTTTTGAAAGCAATCCTATCGGGGTCCTGTGGGGCGTGCGTAAGGAGCCCCTGCACAAGTCGCAGATGGATATCCTGATCCCCCAGCTGCACTCCTTTGCAAAAAGCATATCCACGATCATTTCTTTGGAAGTGACCAAGAAAAAGCCGGATATACCGGCAATCCGAAGAACGATTGAAAAAATTGACACCACGTCCCTCATCAAGAGCCTTTTATACACCAAGCAGAAAGGGCAGGATCTGCCGATCCGGACAATCTTCGGCTGGTCCATCCGGTATCAGAAAAATTTCCGGCTCGATGCCAGTTATATCGTCCCCACATCCAAGGGGTTTTCCATCAGCCTCAAGAGTTTTCTGCCGGAGCAGATCAATGATTCGCGCAAGACCCTGCTGATGATCCCCGGTTTTTTCTGCAGGCGCTCCGTATTCGACCTTCTGGCGAGGGAGTTGTGTTTTAAATATGGCTATAAGGTCATATCCCTGGACCTTCGGGGCCGATCCACGCACACCATGCCGGGGGGGATGCTCTATGAGGGGTGGAGCCTGGATCAGTTCATCAACGAGGATTTCCCCGCTGCCCTGGCATGGATCCGGTCGCAGTACCCCGATGACCGTATCGTGGTTTACGGTCACAGCATGGGGGGTATGGTGGCAAGATTCTATTCCGCCGCATATGAACAGATCCGGAAAATGACGATGCGGATCGATTTGCCCGACCCTGATACCCACATCGCCGGAATTGTTTCCATCGCATCGCCGGATCATATTTCCTACCAGATGAAACTGCCTGGTTACAATTTGTTCAAAATGGGGTTTTCAGCCTTTTCCAAGGTGTTTTTGATGAAGTATTTCGGCTTGAAACTCATCGACCAGATTCTGACCTTGACCGTGTCTTCCGTTGTACCGACGATCAACCTGCAGCGATACTTCTCCCTTTTCAACAGCATAAACCTGTCGATGCGCGAGGTGGCCTACAACCTGTCCGCCAGGATACTCACCCTCAAGGATTTTGTCGGCTATCCCCAAGTGACGCCGCCGGAGATATATCTTCTCATGGAAGACATCATATGCGAGGAATCCACACGGGTAACCATTCAACTGATCCGCTCGATGCTGGCGGACGCCCCCATCAAGTCCTACGACGGCAGCATCAATTACTACGAACTGCTCAACAAGCATTTCACCTTGCCTCACTGCACGATTTACGGTACACAGGATGCGATCGTGTCCCCCGATGCGTTCAGCGGCATCCCCTATCTCACGGCGTCGAAAAAAAGTGTTTTAAAGAGTTATGATCAGGGGCATCTGGGCATCATGATGCACCCGGAAACAGTGCAGTCATTGGCGGAATACACCGACAAATGGATTGAAACGCTCTAGGCGGTAAAATACAATAATCCGGCGCAGCCCTTGCCGAAAGAGACATAAAGAAAGCGTTGCAATGAGAAAAAACGGCTGGCTTGAACCGATGTCATCGGTTGACAGTTTCTGGTACAGCATGGATGAATCCACAAACCGCATGATCATCACGGCGGTCATGGAGTTTGATGAAGTTGTTGAATACGCCAGATTACAGGATCTTCTGGAAAAACGGCTGCTCCTGTACAAACGGTTTCGGCAGCGAATCGTATGGCCCGCCACCCGGCTGGGGCTTCCCTTCTGGGATTACGATCCGAATTTTGACATCCGGAACCATATCATCAAACTGGCGCTTCCCGCGCCCGGAGACAAAAAAACCCTTGCCCGGATGATCAGTGATTTGTCGATCGTTCCCCTGGACAAAGAGAAACCGCTCTGGCAGATGCATATCATCGAAAACTACGGCGCGGGATCCGTTGTGCTTTTGCGCATTCATCACGCCATCGCTGACGGCATCGCCATGGTGCGCCTGCTTTTCTCGCTCAGCGATCTCCACCCCAGCGGGGATGACGCCGGTTGTCTAAAGAAAACGGCGGTTTGCTCGAATTCCCGGAACCCAAAGAAAAAAAACAAAATAGAAATGCTGCGTTCCACCCTGAATCTTCTGTTCCGGACCGGCGAGGTCTCTGTTATGAAATCGCTGAACCTGACGGAGTTCATTCAGAAGGAATTGATGAAAACCCTGGCGCATCCGAGCTATATTACCCAATTTTCAAAAAATGTGTCGCGCATCGGTTTGACTTTTTCTGCAGCGCTGTATCAGCTGGCGTTTATGTCCGAAGACAAGCGGACGAGCCTCAAGGGCAGGATCGGCACGCAGAAAAGCGTTTTCTGGAGCGATCCCATTGCGCTCGACAAGGTCAGGGAAACAGCCAAGTACTACCGGTGCACTGCCAATGACGTGGTAATGGCAGCAGTGACCGGAGCGCTCCGGGATTACTGCTTGCTCAGGGGGGACGACTTGACCGAAGCCGAAGCGCGTTTTGCCGTACCGGTGAAGGTGGGTTCGAAAAGCCCCAATGTTGCGCTGGGGAACAAGTTCAGCCTTGTTTTTCTGCACCTGCCGCTGCACATGGATGACCGCGTACAGCGGATTCGCGAGCTGCGCAAGCGGATCCGGGCGGCGAAGCATTCGGCCGAGGCCTTTGTTGGATATCAGGCAATGCGGGTTCTGGGCCTTCCGCCGAAGCGGATCACGAAGATAGGCGCCGGTTTTTTCTCCAGAAAGTTGACCGGCGTTCTGGCTAGTGTCCCGGGGCCCCAGGTCCCCCTGTATTTTACTGATCTGCCGATCAGAAACGTCATGTTCTGGGTGCCCCGCATCGGCAACCTGGGGCTTGGCATCAGTATTTTCAGCTACGCAGAGACCGTAACCCTAGGCGTTGCGGTCGATTCCAGGCTGCTTCCAGAGCCGGAGAAAATCACGGGCTTTTTTGCGAAAGAATTCGATCAGATGCACAGGGGCATGCAAAAGAAAAAGCAGCACGAGGAAACGCGCAGGAAAGCGCAAGGGGGTCTGCGGGCGTATGGGTGATCCACGAAAGGGGTACCGGGGGCGGAGGTTTGTTTTGCCCCCGGTACCGGATTGAATCAAAAGGGGACACTTGCGGCTATTGATACATGCTTTCGATCTCTTCGGCGTATTTTTCGTTGATGACGCGGCGTTTGAGTTTCATGGTCGGGGTCAGTTCGCCGCCTTCCGTTGAAAATTCTTCGGGAATGATCACGAATTTCTTGATGGCCTGTACCCGGGCCAGGGTGGCATTGACCGCTTCCACCTGCTTTTGGAGGTGGGCCTTGAATTTTTCGCATTTGGCCGCTTCTTCCATGTTTTTTGCGGGGCTGCCGGCCGCTTCGATTTCAGCGTCGAGCTTGTCCGGATCCAGGGTGAACAGGGCGGACATGTATTTTCGCCGGTCGCCGATCACCACTACCTGGTTGACCACTGGAATGGCCTTGAGTTTACCTTCAAGGACCTGGGGGGCGATGTTTTCCCCGCCGGCGGTAATGATCAGTTCTTTTTTCCGGTCCGTGATCTTGAGAAAGCCGTTGTCAACAATGCCGACATCCCCGGAATGGAGCCAGCCGTCGGTGTCAATGGTTTCTTTTGTGGCCTCCTCGTTTTTATAATACCCTTTAAATACATGACGCCCCCGCATCAGCACTTCGCCGTCTTCGGCGATGGAAATCTCGGTGCCCGGCAATGCCGGCCCGGCCCATCCGGTTCTGAATTTGAAGGGTTCCGGCAGGGATACCGTGCCCGGCCCGGTGCATTCGCTCATGCCGTAGACTTCAGTAATGGGAATGCCCAGGCTCAGGAAGAATTCAAGGGTGTCCATTGAAATGGGGGCCGCGGTGGAGATAAAGAGCCGGGATCGCTCCAGTCCCAGCTTTTCCTTTACCTTGGAGAAGACCAGTTTGTCGGCCAGGCCGTAAAGGAAAGGCTTTGATTTTCCTTCCTGCAGGGCGTATCCGCCTTGCAGCCCTTTTTTCCTCGCCCAGGCCGCGATTTTTTTCTTCAGCGGCGAATTCTGCGCGCCTGCGGCCATCATTTTGGCCTGGATCTTTTCCCACACCCGGGGGACGCCTACAAAAAAGGTGGGATGGACTTCCGTCAGGTTGTCGCCCAGTTTGTCCAGGCTTTCCGCAAACCAGACCGTTGCCCCCATGATATAGGGGCCGTGAAGGCTGACCAGCTGTTCGGCAATGTGGCTCAGCGGCAGGTAGCTGACGATGACGTCATCGGCGTTGCCGCCGATTAGATCGATAGTCTGCTTGGCCGTCCACAGGATGTTGTCATGGCTGATCATGACCCCCTTGGGGTTCCCCGTGGTGCCGGAGGTATAGATCAGGGTGCAGCAGTCGTCCGGCTTCTGGGGCCCGATCCGGTCATTGAGTTCGTCTTCGGAGACTTTTTTGGCGATTTCCGGCAGCTGCTCCCAGGCATACACCATTTCATCCGGGTCTGAACCGTTCATGAGGACGATGGCTTTCAAGTCCGGCAGGTCCTTGCGGATTTCCTTGAATTTTGCCAGCTGTTCTGCGTTTTCCACCACCGCAATGTTGGCTTCGCTGTGAGATGCGATAAACTGGCACTGCTCCGGGCTACTGGTGGTGTAGATCCCTCCCGGGACCGACCCCGCGAAGATAGCGGCGATGTTGCTGATAAACCACTGGGGGCAATTGTTGCCCAAAATGCTGACCGCCTTTCCCGGTTCGAGCCCCAGGGCCATAAATGCCCGTGCGGTTATTTTCACCTGGTCGTAATACTCTCCCCAGGTCGTCGTTTGCCACTGACCGCCGACTTTGGCTTTGAGTGCCGTCTTGTTTCTGTTTTTTTCAGCTGTGTCTTTCATGACTTCCATGATCGTTTTTTTCATGCGTCCTCCTAGAAGAAATTGTCATTACCAACCGATCGTGCACACGATAACCGGCGGGCGTTACACTGTTTACCAGCGCAATAAACGTTTCGTTTCATGAGGTATGAAAATATACGAAAACACTGATTTGCATCAATAGAAATCGTACCTGTTCTTTAGGATAAAGGATTTTTTACGGATAGAACGATTTATTTCCTATAGCATGTCTTCGAAAAAGGGGAAAGAAAAAGTCGATCTATCTGTGTCAAAAATTACCGGAAAATTGACATATCCTTTTCTTTGTGCCATATGTTGCAGCATTGTCGGAAATATTGGTCCGCACCGGATTTTCGGGAAAAAACAGGTCGTTGCCCGGAACTGTTACCGCCCGCAACGCTGTTTTCCTGAAAAAAGAGAGGGTGCCCGGGGTTTGGGAGGCGGGGCTTGAGTCGTCCGGCCAAACAGGAGGTCCATAGTGTCGGTGCCGGGATGGAACCGAAGCGAAAAGAGGGGTTGTGCCGTGGATCCGGTTCGGCAAATACGCACGCATAAAGATCAGGGGCGTACCATCATCGCCTGTTTTCCGCTATACCCCCCTCTGGCACTGCTCCATTCCATGGGACTGGTCCCGATTGTTTTGTGGGGGCTACGGGGGCACGTTTTTCGGACGGAATCAGCGGACAGGCACCTGCCTGCCTACACCTGTTCGGTGGCCCGGCACCTGGCCGAATTTCTTCTCACCGACGGCCGGGAGCTGATCGACGGAATTTTTATGTACAATGCCTGCGACACCCTTCGCAATATGCCGGAAATCCTTGCGGACGAAATGTCGGCCGCCGAACGGGACGTTGCGTTTTTCTGCATGCACCTGCCCATGACCAACCAGGACCAGACCGGTGTCCCCAAATATTTTGGCAACGAAATCAAGGCCTTGGTGCACGATTTGTCCGAGCGGTTTGGCATTGGATTTTCCCCTGATAGGTTCCAGGCCTCCGTTTCCCTGTATCAGCGGATGCAGCGTCTGGCCCTCGACGCTATGGGCCGGGTGGCTGCCGGCCGCCTGGCTTTTTCCGATTTTGTCGGGGTCATGCAGGCGGGTGCGTTTT
Organism: Desulfosalsimonadaceae bacterium; assembly: GCA_046498365.1. GTDB lineage: Bacteria > Desulfobacterota > Desulfobacteria > Desulfobacterales > Desulfosalsimonadaceae > B1SED10-16. The sequence goes on along the minus strand of JAWOAV010000084.1, from coordinate 16,831 downwards.
TGCCCGTGGAAGACCATATCCAGGCCATAGCGGCGCTTCCGGCATTGGGAGGGGACGATTTCGTGGGGCAGGCCTCTTCTTCGGAGGACAGCCGCATCGGCGTGATGATCAGCGGCATCCTGCCGCCGCCGGCTTCCATGATCGCGGCCGTTGAATCGGCCGGGCTTCGGATTGTGGCCGACGATGTCGCATCCCTTTACCGGTCATACGCGGTGATGCCGGACCCCCGCCCCGATCCGGAAGAATATTACCGTATTTTTTACAAGGAGCACTATCCCTGCCCGACCGTTCTGTACACGGGGGATCGCCGGATTTCCGTCTTTTTGGCGCGCCTTGCCCAAAGCAGGGCCCGCGGCGTGATTTTTTTTGGTGAAAAATTCTGCGAATACGAGTACCTTGAATTTCCATTTTTGAAGAAAAAACTCGCGGAAAAGGGAATCCCGGTCCTTGATATCGATGTATCGATTGATGACGGCCGGCATATGGATGCGCATGATTCGCGGATCGCGGCCTTTGCGGAAATGCTGCGTCAATGATATCCTGATCGTCAATTTGGGAATGCATGGAATGGCATCTTTCCAAAAAACCGAAGCCGGGCGGCAGTTGAGCATGGTCGTCCGGGATGCGTATACCCGGCTGCACACCCGTGCGGCCGAAGGCGCTTTCGTCGTCTGGATCGCAATCAATGTGCCGGCCGAAATTTTTGCGGGTTTCGACAACGTGGTATACGGGGTTCCGGAAAGCCACGCGGCCGTAACCGCCGCAAAGGGAATTGGCGCCCTGCAGTGCGAGAAGGCCGAGCGGATTGGCTATTCCATGGATCTGTGCTCCTATGCCCGGATCGATATCGGGTGCGTATCCGACAATTTCAAAGATTCGCCGACTTTCGGCCTCCCAAAGCCCCACCTGCTGGTATCCAACACCAACAACTGTTCGCTGCTGGCCAAGTGGTTCGACGTCCATCACCGGGAAATGGGAATCCCCCATTTCATCATCGACGTGCCGTTTTGCTATGCCCCGCAGAAGCCCAAGGACCGGGAATACATCGTGGCGCAGTTCCATGAGCTGATCCGGGTCATCGAAACAATGTCCGGACAGCGGTGCGACATGGAAAAGGTACGGCAGGCTGTATCCCTTACCGACGAGGGGATCGGCTGGTGGAAAGCGTTTCTGGGCTTTGCTGAACACCGGCCGTCCGGGATCACGGCCTTTGATTCTTTTGTCCAGATGGCGCCGTTTCTCATTGCCAGGGGGACGAAGCGGTTCGTGGCGCATTACCGGCTCCTGGCCGAAGAAACTGCCCGAAGGGTGGCATCCGGGGATTTTCCGGTGCCCGGTGAACAATACAGGCTTTTCTGGGACAATATTGCCCCGTGGCATCAGCTCCGGGACATGTCGGAAACCCTGGAGGCGAAAGGGGCCAATATCGTTGGCGCCACCTATACCTCCTGCATCGGCGGCATTGAGGGCTCTTTTGATCATTATCCCTATGACGGCGGGGACCCGCTGGCCCACCTGGCGCGGACGCAGAACGCTTATGTATGTCCGCACGGCATGGCCCTGCGCACATCGGCCATGGCCGAGGCGGTGAAACGGCTCAATATCGACGGTGTCGTGTTTGCCGGCAACCGGAGCTGCAAGCCGTATTCCATAACGCAGTTCGGCCAGCAGCAGAAGATGGCCGGGGTATTCGGCGTCCCGTCGGTCACGATCGACGTGGATCACGCGGATGTGCGCAAGTACAGCCGGGAAAATACGTTTACCCGCCTTGACGCGCTCATTGAAAATATCGACATGAAGCGTCGATACGCAGGATAGAAGACCGTTTTTACGAAAACGTTCGTTGGAACAGATTTTCCAACAACCTGGTAGTCGGGAATATTGATAATGGCCAATAAAAATCAGGACAAAAACAACGAAACAAAAATACGGACCCTGCTGAAACGGGTCTGGGGCCTGCTGCCGATTCTGGTACTTGTCGCGATCATCTTCGGCCTGTCGGCTATGATAGCAGAAAAAACCGACCGGCTGGACGCCGCCAAGAAAGGTCTGCGAAACCTTGAGGGGATGCAGTCGGCCGCGTCCGGGATCGAACGCGTGACGGGCATCCTGACGGCCTCCGATGATCAGGGGGAGGCCGCCCGCACGTTGGCTGCCGAACTGGAGATTACCGAGGACCAGGCCAAGGCTGTGCTTCAGATGCCGCTGTCCGCCCTGGTGCGCGCTGAGCGGGAAAGGCTCGCCGGCCGGATCGTTTCCCTTGAACAACAGATTGCAGCCGGTAAACTCGACATTCCTGCTGCGCCGCCGGATGTGAACGTGATCGTCCTTGCCCTGGAACCGGTCGTCATGTCCGACCGGATCAACCTGCCGGGTGTCGTGGCCCCCTGGGTCAAATTCAACATCGTCGCCGAAGTACGCGGACAGGTGATTGAAAAGCGGGTGGAAAAAGGGGCCCATGTCCGGGAGGGAGATGTCATTGCGTTGATTGATCCCCGCGACTACCAGATTGCCGTTGATGCGGCTAGGGCATCCTATAATATGGCCCTGGTTTCAAAAAACCGCATTGAAAAGCTGTACCGGCAGCAGCTTGCCCCGCTCTCCCAGCTCGATGATATCACGGCCCAGTTGGAGCGCTTCAAGGCCGAACTGGACGGCGCCCTGCTCAATCTTTCGCGGTGCACCATCCGAAGCCCCATAGAAGGGGTCGTCAACAATGTCCACATCGATCGCGGCCAGTATTTGAATTTTGCCGATCCGGTAGCAGAGGTCATGGAGATCGGCAAGGTAAAGGTGAGCGTGGGGATTCCCGAATCGGATGTGACCGCCGTGAGGGGGGTCGAGGATTTCGAATTTACGATTGATGCGTTGGAGGGGAAGGTTTTTGCCGCCCGCAAACATTTTCTGGCCCGGACCGGCGATCCTGCGGCGCGTCTTTATGACCTTGAGCTTAAAATCGACAACCCGGAAGAAGAAATTCTCCCGGATATGTTCGCCCGTGTGAAGATCGTCAAAAAGCAGGTGAAGGACGCGTTGGCGGTGCCCTTGTATGCTATTGTCCCCATCAATAACGTCCAGACCGTTTACGTTTTGTCTGACGGCACGGCCAAAGCCGTGCCGGTTGAAACCGGCATTCAGGAAGGCTGGATGATACAGGCGACAGAGGGTCTGCGTCCGGGCGAGAAGGTGATTGTCGTGGGGCACCGCGGCGTCAGCGACGGCCAGAAAGTCAACGTGGTCCGCACGCTGAGCAATATGGATGAACTGTAGGGCATTGGCGTTTCTCTGTTTTTCAGGTTTTTGGACTTTCATGGGCAGCTGTAAATCGCCCGGCATGCAACGGGCGGCGGTATCAACGAACCAGGAGGCGGTAAGGAAGTGATCGTTTCAAATACCGCGGTGAAAAACCGCGTCAGCGTGATGGTCCTGGCGGCCATTATCTTGGTTCTGGGCGTGTATTGTTACAACCGAATTCCCAGGGAAGCCGAACCCGACATCACCATTCCCTATGTGTTTATATCCACCCCGTATGCGGGCGTGTCATCGGCCGATATCGAAACCGCCATCACCATTCCCATTGAAAAAAAGCTCAAAGGCCTCGATCGGGTCAAGAGCATCAAATCGGTCAGCGCGGAAGGAGTTTCCAATATCAACATCGAGTTTGTTCCGGGAACCGACATTGATGCCGTGCTCCAAAAAGTCCGGGACAAGGTGGACGAGGCCAAGCGGGACCTGCCGGGGGATCTCGAGGATGATCCGTCGGTATTTGAAGTCAACCTGTCTGAACTGCCGATTATCGTCTATTCCCTGTCCGGCACCGGCGGCATGCGGATCCTGAAAAAAATCGCCGATGACCTGAAAGACGATATCGAGGCGATTCCTGGCGTTTTAGAGGCCGTTGTCGCCGGCGGCCGGGACCGGGAAATCCTCATCGAGGTCGATCCCGACAAGATGGCCTATTACCGGATTCCCATCACCGCATTCCAGCAGGTGGTCACGGGGGAGAACGTCAACACGTCCGGCGGGGCGATCACGCTGGGGGACGGCCGATACCAGCTTCGGGTACCCGGGGAGTTTACCAATCCGGATGAGATTTTCGAACTGGTGGTTGGCAATTTCGGGGGGCGACCGGTCTACCTCAAGGACATGGCCCGGGTGGTGGACGGGTTCAAGGACGAGGAAAGCCGCTCCCGCCTGGACGGGCGGGAGGCTGTTAATCTCTCGGTGAAAAAGCGTTCCGGCGAGAACATTATCGAGATCGTGGACGCCATCGACCGGTTGATCGAACAGCGGCGATCTTACTGGCCGGCGGATACCGAAGTTATCAAGCTCATGAACAAGGCCGAGGATATCCGGTTGATGGTAAACGACCTGGAAAACAACATCCTGACCGGCCTTGTGCTGGTGGTGGCGGTAATTCTTTTTTCCATGGGGGCCCGCAACGCCACCCTGGTCGGTCTGGCCATCCCTTTTTCCATGCTGCTCAGTTTTATTGCCATCTATGCCCTGGGCATCACGTTTAACGTCGTGGTGCTGTTTTCCCTGGTACTGGCCCTTGGTATGCTGGTGGACAATGCCATCGTCATTGTCGAAAACATCTACCGGTACATGGACCAGGGGGTCCCCCGGGTCGAGGCGGCCATGCGGGCCACGTCCGAAGTAGCCTATCCCGTGATCGCATCGACGCTTACGACGTTGTCGGCCTTTTTCCCCTTGATTTTCTGGCCCGGGGTGATGGGCGAGTTCATGAAGTACCTGCCCATCACGCTGATCATTACCCTGTCTTCCAGCCTCTTCGTTGCCATGGTGATCAATCCCGCCCTGGCCGCGTTTTTCATGAAGGTGAAACCAAACGGCGGCGCCCCCGGTATAGAGGCCAGCGCCGACGCCATCCAGGCCGCGGGGGAGCGGCCCATCGCCATTGAGGGGAGGGTGCTCCTCGCGTACCGGTATCTGTTGGCATATGGGCTCCGGCATCGCCTGATGGTGGTGGCATCATCCTTTTTGCTGCTGATCATCCTCATGCAGATCTGGCAGTTGGTGATCGGCCTTGAAAAGCCGGTGGAATTTTTTCCGAGTACCGACCCGGGAAGCGCCTACGTCAATGTGGATCCGCCCGAGGGGGCCGATCTGGACTATATCGACCGGGTCATCCGCAATATCGAGCTGGCCGTTACCGGCGCGTGCAGTGCGGAAGAGATCAACGGCGGAAATTGTCCGATGGGCGCTTATGAAGCGGCTTACCGGCTGCAGGCGCATGTCATGCGGGGGGGAGAAACCGTTATGGGGCCAAGCGATATCGGCAATATTGAACATATCTATGCCACGGCAAAGAAAAAGGCGGGAAGCTCTTTGTTTTCGGAATATTCGGACAACCGGCTGGGAATCGAGTTCGTGGATTTCGAGCATCGAAGATCCCCTTCCGCTGATGATATCGAACGGATCCGCGAAAGGGTCAGGCATATTCCCGGCGCGGATATCACCGTGGCCGATCAGCAGGGGGGTCCGCCGACGGGGGCGCCCGTCAATATCGAAATCTCCGGCGATGATTTCCGGATCCTGGGGGCCATCGGCCGGGAGATCCGGGAAATCGTATCGAAAATTCCCCACGTAAAGGATGTCCGTGATGACCACATGGACGCCCTGCCTTCGGTCCGCGTGGATATAGACCGGCAGAAGGCCGCCTTGTTCGGCCTGACCACATCCGCCATCGGCTTTGCACTCAAGACCGCCTACAACGGGCTCAATGTGTCCACCTACCGGGAGGAGGGGGACGATTACGACATCACCGTCAAATTCACCGAGGACGACCGCCGCGTGGCCGACGTGCTCCGCAAAATCATGATCCCCACGCCTGCAGGGCAGCTCGTCCCTCTGACTACCCTCGCCGATATCCGCTATGCCGGGACCATCGGTGATATCAACCGGATCAACCACCAGCGGGTGGTAACCGTGAAAGCGGACGTGGATGAAACGAAAATACCCGGTGCGGTGGCCAAGCGGCAGGCCGAGGCGCTCCTGAAGGATTTTACCCTGCCGCCGGGATACGATATCCTCTTTACCGGCGAGCACGAGCACGAACAGGAATCGAAGGACTTTTTGCGTCGGGCCCTGATGGTCGCGCTTTTTCTGATCTTCCTGGTGCTGGTCACGCAGTTCAATTCCATCAGCCAGCCGATCATTATCATGGTTTCCGTGGTTCTTTCCCTGGGCGGGGTTTATCTTGGTCTTGCCGTCATGCGGTTCCCCTTCGGGATCATCATGACGGGCGTGGGCGTGATCTCCCTGGCCGGGGTGGTGGTCAACAACGCCATCGTGCTCATTGATTATACCAATAAGCTGCGGGCGAGGGGAATGCCCCTCCAGGACGCGATTATCAGCGCCGGTGCCACGCGGCTCCGCCCTGTGATTCTTACGGCCATTACCACGACCCTCGGCCTGGTCCCCATGGTAACCGGCATATCCGTTGATTTCAGGAACCTGAAAATTGCGTTCGTGAGCGAGACCTCCCAGTACTGGCAATCCCTTTCAGTGGTCGTTATTTTCGGGCTGATGCTGGCCACGATCCTGACCCTGCTGGTCGTGCCGACCCTGTACAGTCTTTTTGCCGAAGCGCCCGAATGGGCCGCTGAAAGGTACGTGCGTCTGAAAAAATGGTACTGGCGACCCTTTGCCGCATGATAAAAGCCGCCTTTTTTCCGGCTTGCTATTTTATGGGGATTGCTTACAAGCCATCTCAAAAAAAAGAGTAAAGCTTTTTTTTAGATAGATTGTAGTGATGGATGGGGTATGGGCACCGGACACTGTGGGATACCGGACGTTGTGGGCGGCGGGGGTGTTTTTGATGTATAGCCGGTGGGGTAGAAAATGCCGGGAGGGTGGTTTTTATCACAGAGGGCGCAGAGGAGACACAGAGATTCACAGAGAAAAGCAATGAAAGGAAGGGGGGGTACGCCCATTTAAATTTCACCGCCAAGGAAGATTTTGGGGCAAAAGATTTTTTTAGATAGCTTGTAGTATTGATGGCGTCGTAAAAGTCGGTCTTTAGACGGTGCCATCCGTATCTGCGTGTCAATGTTTTTCATTGCATACCCATGCATAGTAAGGAGAATAAGCCGATATGACTGAACCCGTCCTTTTTCACGTTGAAAACCAGGTGGCCGTGATCACCCTGAACCGGCCCGAGCGCCGCAACGCCATCAACAAGGCCCTGTTGATCCGCCTGTATGACTGTCTGGAAAAAGTCGCCCGGGAGGATGCCATCCGGGCGGCGGTCATCACCGGAAACGGGAAATCCTTCTGCTCCGGGCTCGACCTGGATATCGTGCAAACGGAAAACCTGTTCAACCCCCGCGGCGACGGATCGGACCTGCCGGATCTGTTTGCTGCCTGCAGCAAACCGATCATCGGCGCCATCAACGGGCATGCCATTACTGGTGGATTTGAAATCGCGTTGAACTGCGATTTTCTGATCGCCTCCGCGGCCGCCTCCTTTGCCGACACCCACGTGCGGGTCGGCATCCATCCGGGCTGGGGAATGACCCAATTGCTCCAGCAGGCCGTGGGGCGAAGGCGGGCGCGCCAGATGTCATTCACCTGCAAATTCATCAACGCCCAGACCGCATACGAGTGGGGACTGGTCAACGAAGTGGTGCCTCCGGAGCGCCTTATGCCGAGAGCGATGGAAATCGCAGCCGATATCTGCGAGGGTAATCCGGAAATGCTCAGGGTTGTAATGGATTTGATCAACTTCCGGGACACCGCTCCCCTGGCCGATTCCTTTGCCCACGAGCGGGCCGGTTTTGCGGCATTTGTAAAGCAGCATCTGCCCGGATGACCGATCCGCTTATTCGATCACGTGCAGGCCGCCGATGTCCAGGACCAGGAATCGATCCGGGTCGAGTTCCTGCTCCTCAATGGTTCGTTTGAGGTCGAGTGCCGGATATCCCGGGGGGTTGTCCCCCAGGTGAAAGGCTCCCCATTGCGTCGGGATGAAAAAAGACGCCCCCATGTCATCAAAGGCGTCGATGGCCTCGTTGACGTTCATGTGGGCATAGTGCATGAACCAGCGGGGGTGGTACGCTGTGGTGGGAATCAGCGCGTAGTCGATCCCGGGAAATTTCCGCCCGATTTCACGGTACCCGATAAAATAGCCGCCGTCGCCGTCGAAATAAACGGACACGTCCGGCGCGTCAATCAGGAAGCTTCCCCACAGGACCTCGTTGAACCCCATGCCGATCCTTCTTGACCAGTGCTGCATGGGCAGGCAGACCAGCCGCGTTCCGTCTTCAAGATCGATGGACTGCCACCAGTTCATCTCCACAATTTCGGTTTTTCCCTGGCTGGCGATAAAATCCTTGTATCCCAGGGGCACGTAAAACCGGGTATCGTCCGGGAGGGCAGCGAGGCTTTTTTTGTCGAGGTGGTCGTAGTGATTGTGGCTGATAATGACGTGTATCGTTTCCGTATCCGTGATGGACAGCATCTCGTCAATGGTGATTCCCGGGGGGGTTTTCCGTTTCGGCAGCAGGGCCCTGTCCGAAAACATCGGGTCTGTGAGCCAGTATTGCCCGCCCAGGCGCATGAAAAAGGTGCCGTGACCGACCCAGAAAATAAAATCCGCATCACCTAAGGCCCTGATCCGGGCTGCGGGTTTGTCGACGACATCCGGCAGGTATTCCCATTCTTCTTCGGTGTATTCCATGCGCGGGGACATCCGCCATCGGAGGAGGGTGGAAAACCCCTTTTTTTCCATGGGCATCCAAGGGTTGAAAAACTGCTTGCCGTCATGATTGTCCGCATACAAGTTCTCGGTTCTGGCCGCCATGACCTTTTCCCGCCATGTGTCTTCGTCGAAGTCCGGCGGGGTCCATGAGCAGGAAGCGGCCAGATACAGTGTGCCGGACAGAAGAACCACGAAAATCAATTGTTTCACAGGGTGTCCTTTATCTTGAGGTCATCATTGCAATGGTCGACGCGTAAAAAAACAACATAAGCCTTGTAAAAATATTGGCGGTTATCAAAAAAGTCAAATACGCTTCCCTGAAAGACTGCTTCTTTGTGCGCATCCCGGTCTTTTACTGAGATTGCGAGTGATGACGTCATTGATTATTTTAACTCTTTGATTTTATAGATATGCTTTTCTTTTCCGATAATCACGAGCGTGTCGTTGCTTTTGATCACGAAATCCCCGTGGGGGATCATGACAAATTTTTCGGGCGTCATCTCCTTTACGCCGACGACGTTGATGTCATACCGGTTGCGCAGATCCAGTTCTTTGAGTGACTTTCCTTCAAACGAGGGCGGCGCTTCGATCTGCATGATGGTGAATTCATCTTCCAGTGGCAGATATTCAAGGATGTTGGGTTTTGTCAGGCGCATGGCCAAACGCTGCGCGATGTCCATGCCGGGCTGAATGGTTTCTGTGGCCCCCAGTTGTTTGAGGATTTTTGCGTGATCACTGTCCTCGGCTTTTACAATGATGTATTGTATTCCCATTTGGGCCAGGTGGAAGCAAATCAGGATGCTGGGCTTGATATCGGCCCCCGTGCTGACGATGACGGCGTCCATCTCGTCGAGCCCCAGCCCTTTGATCCCCTCTGCATCGGTGGCATCCTGTACAATGGCGGTGGTGACATATGGCTCGATGGCCTGAACCCGCTCCTTGCTCCGGTCGATGGCGATCACCTCGTTTTTCTTTTCATAAAGGGCTCTGGCCGCGTAATAGCCGAAATTTCCATTTCCAATAACTGCAAATCGTTTCATTGGCACCTCGTGTTTATCCGATCATCATGTTTTCTTCCGCGTATTGAATGCCGCCGGGCGAACCCGCCCCTGCGATGATATACGTAAATGCCGGAACGCCCACCCGTCCGATAATCATAAGCGTGATGATCATCGTCTTGCCGAATGCGGTCAGTGTCGGCGTAACTCCCATGGAAAGCCCTACCGTTCCGAATGCGGAGATGGTTTCAAACAGGTAGCTTAAGAATTGCCGGTCCCCTCCGATATGGCTGCCGTGGCCGGGGTCGACAAGTAGAATCAAAAATACCGTTATGCAGATTGCGGTGAATGAAAGAACCATAACGGAGGTACATTTGGCAACGGTTTGTTCGGGAACCGTTTTCCGAAACAGGTTGACGTGTTTATGCCGCCTGAGCCGGCTCCAGGAAAAGACCGCCAGCACCGTGAATGTCGTGGTTTTAATACCCCCTCCGCAGGAGCCCGGGGATGCACCGATAAACATCAGAAGCATCATAAAAAGCAAAACCGCGGTATTGAGCGAGGCGATGTCGATCGTGTTGAAGCCCGCGGTTCGGCAGGTGACAGACTGAAAAAGAGCCGCCATAAATGCCTGCCCGACGCCCGGCGACGGCACGAGATTGTTCTGGGCGGTCAGCAGGACGGCTGCGCCCGCGAAGATCAAAGCGGCGCTTGTGATGAAAACGACTTTGGTCTGAATGGAAATTTTTCCCTGCCGCCGGCCGGTGCTCCGGCTGTAGATTTCATATAGTACGGGAAATCCGAGGCCGCCCAGAATGATCAGCATCATGATGGTCATGTTGATGGTAACGGATGACTGTTCCGCCATAAAGCTGGTGTCAAAGAGCGAAAAGCCGGCGTTGCAGAAAGCGGAAACCGAGTGGAAAACGGCCATGTAGGCCGATGTTGATACCGGGTATGCTCTTGTCCAGTAAAAAAAGAGAATGATTGCGCCGACTGATTCGATCAATAGCGTAAAAATCACAACGGACCGGATAAGGGCGTAGATATCTTCGCGCGGGGTATGGGAAAAGACTTCCTGCATGGCCATGCGCTGCTGGAACGCCATTTTTTTGCCGATGGTCTGGAACAGGAGAACGGAAATCGTCATGATCCCTATGCCGCCGAGCTGGATCAACAGCAGGATCACGCACTGGCCGAAGAGGGTAAAATAGCTTCCGGTGTCCACTACGATAAGCCCTGTGACGCAAACGGCCGATGTTGCCGTAAACAGGGCGTCGATAATGCTGATAGTGCCCGAATGGGTGGACAGGGGGAGCATCAGGGCCGCAGAGCCCAGTGCGATAGCCGCAAGATAGCTCAGCAACAGCAGAATGGTAGGGTGCATTCGTCGCAACAGGCCATACGCACTTGAGATCATGATCATTGTCCGCAATGGGCAGGTTCAATCCATTGATACCGTCGTCAGGATTCGTATGATGTATTTCATTTTGCGACGAATTAATGCGCCGGCGTTTCGTCGCCGCTTTTTCCGGCCAGCGCCTTCCAGGTGTTCCGGAAGAAAAAGCTGTCGTCGATGTTGTCCTCCATCTCATGAAACAGGGAAAGGGGCATTGAAAAGGTGAAAAGATTGTTCCCAAGGATCTTTCTCACGGATTTCCTTGCGGAAAGATCGACGAGCCCCACCACGCCCCGGGGATTTTCCCTTTCGGCCTCCGCGTAGGCAAGGATTCCGATGGCCTGGCATCCCGCCGCAAACGGGATGATCACGTTGTCATCGGTTTTTCGCCCGTGGTTTGCAAGCACCACAAGCGCCGAGAGCTGGTCCGGGGTGGCGAGAAATGTAATGGTTTTGAGGGTTTCTGTTTTTTCGTCCGCCTGGGCAAGGGGCTTCATAACCACGTATTGCGCGGGAATGTCGATGATGGGCAGATTTTCGATGAACGCCTTTGTTTCTTCGGGCCCTTTGAGGTATCGCTCCCCCTCCATAAAATCCTCATAAAACTCCTCGGAGCCCGGCGCCTGCCGGATCTGCTCCCCCACTGCGCGCCCCGTCTCGGAATGCTTGTTTCCACTGGAAAGAAAATATCGGAAGCATTCTTCCCCGCCCGGAAAATCGACGTACCGGTTTCCAAATCCCAGCCCCACGCCGCCGCCCCAGCAGCCGAAGGTTTTCCGGTTGAATACGGCCGTTTTTCCCTTTGCGGCGTTGGCAAAGGAAAACATGACGCACGCCCAGCGCCCTTCCTTGAACTGTACCGCTTTTTCCGGTTTTTCATCCGACCATGTCAGCGCTACCGGCTGGTATTTGAGTTCCAGGATAGAAGCGATTCGACTGTTCATGCAACCTCCTTATGTTGAGATGGGTTCTATCATAATCCGGCAGCCTGTTTTGCATTTACGATGCTTGTTTTTCGTCGCGCAGGGCCGCTTTCAGCTCCCGGGTGTCTTTGGGCACCTCGTGAATATCGGTCCGCCGGACCATGGAAACAGCATCCGACGGGCATCCCGTGGCGCATACAGCGCAGCCGAAACAGCGGTCCATGTCGGTTTCGTGCCGGTCGTTTTCGTCGAAGCGCAATGCCCCGGGCGGACAGCGGTCGATGCATGCCTCGCACATGGTGCATTGCCCTTCATCAAATACGGGCATGAATCCGGAATTGAACGCCAGGCCTGGTTTGGGCCTGGCCAGTGCATGAAGCACGGAAACGCAGTGCCACCGGTCGCAGTTGCAGATAAAGTTGATATCTTCGGCCGTGTTGGTGCTCATGTGGATCAGGCCGGCGTCTTCCGCCCGCCTCATGACTTCTTTGGCCTCCTCCCTGCTCACTTTCCGGGCGCCCAGGCGCTCGATGGCGAACTGTGCGCCGATTCCGAACTGCATGCACACATCATTTGGCATGCCGTGGATGTCTTCATCGCGCAGAAGCGCTGCATGCCGGCAGAAGCAGGTGCTCACCGCAATGGGGTCATACTTGTCGATATAGGCATTCACCTGGTCGTGGGTATGCACCTGGTTTTTTTCCGCGATCATCCGGTCCACAATGATGACCCGGTTGGTGGGGAAGGAAGGCTTTGAAAAATCGGTGTTTTCATCATAGGCTTTCTTGTAGGCATGGATCAACCGAGCGATTTTTTTGTCCCTTTCGGTGGAGCGCCCCGGCATGAACTGGAATTCGAGGATGCCGGGCATGAACCGGGCGCTCTGGTACCAGGTGGCGTCCCCGACCCGGAGTCCCGTGCAGACACCCTTGTCCGTCATGGTCTCGAGAATTTTTCCCAATTCAGCCGCATCCCTGCCCATGGATGTTGCAAGATCCCCGGCCGTGAAGGGGCCTCTGGGCATGGCATTGTTGACCTCAGCCTCCTCGGGCGTAAAGAGTTCCGCCACCATGTCGTAGAATTCCGGTATGTCCATGCCGGAATATTCGCCGCCGCGTTTTTTCATGGTATCCAGCAGCGCTTTGTAAACCGGTTTGCTCATGATTGTCTCCCTCCTGTTTTTCGTATTTCCTCATACCGGAAGCAATCCGTGACATGGTCATTCACCATGCCCACGGACTGCATGAACGCATAACAGATGACCGGCCCTGTAAAGCGGAACCCGTTTTTCTTCAACTCCCGGCTCATTGCTTTTGACTCTATGCTTTCGGAAGGCACCTCGTCAATCGATTTCCATTCGTTTTGTATGGGGATATGATCCACGAAACGCCAGAGGAATGCGTCCAGGGAGCCGTATTTCTCGATCATTTTCAGGGCTGCCGCAGCATTGGATACTGCTGATTCCACCTTGCGGCGGTTTCTGACGATGCCGGGGTCGGCAAGGAGGCGGTCAATATCTTCTGCGTTGTAGGATGCGATGGTTTCCATGCGAAAGTGATCAAAGGCATTTCTGTAATTGTCCCGTTTTTTCAGGATGGTAAGCCAGCTCAGCCCCGCCTGAGCGCCTTCCAGAACGAGCATTTCAAAGAGTTTCCGGTCATCGTGCAGGGGAAAGCCCCATTCGTTGTCATGATATGAAACGTACAATGGGTCGAGGCCGCACCATGCGCACCGGTTCTTCATTTTTATCTTCATAACATCCCGCAATACAAGTGTTTTTACATATTGACACCCAAATAAATGTGTGTCATGAATATCTTTTTAGGATCGAATTCCTGCTTGCATGGATTAAAAATGACTGGATATGTTCGAGGAATCATTACCTTTTTCTTATATCTCGTTTTTACGACGATCATTTTTATGGTTTTCCTCGTTTTCGGTCTGCTTAAATTTCTCCTTCCCGTAAATCGCCTCCGCCGGGCATTCAATCGGATACTCGACACAATGGCCAGCACCTGCTGGGTCTATTGCGCGAACATGACGCACCGGGTGTTGACCAAAACCCGTTTTCATGTCAACGGCATGTCCGATGTCCGGATAAACCGCTGGTGCCTGCTGCTTTCCAACCACCAGTCGTGGGTCGATATACTGGTGATCATCCGTGTCTTTTACGGCAAGCTCCCCCCGTACAAGTTTTTCATCAAAAAAGAACTGCTCTGGCTGCCCATGATGGGATTTTGCTTCTGGGCGCTGGATTTTCCCATCATGAAGCGATACCCGAAAAATAAGATGGAGGAGAATCCGAACCTGAAAGGGATGGATATTGACGCCACCCGCAAGGCGTGCGAAAAATTCAAGACCTACCCGGTTACCATCATGAATTTTGTCGAAGGAACGCGTTTTACCCCCGCCAAAAAGCGCGCGCAGAAATCCCCCTACAAACATCTTTTGCAGCCCCGGGCCGGCGGCACGGCGCTGGTATTATACGCAACCGGCGACCAGCTGGAGCAGATTCTGGATGTCACCATTATATATCCCGGCAAAACCCCCGGGCTGTGGGATTATTTCTGCGGCCGGTGCAGGGAGATCATCGTTCACATCCAGGGGCTGCCGGCAAATCCCGACCTGGTGGGCGATTATTTTAATGATCCCGATTTCAGGGCTCATTTCCAGAAATGGCTCAATCGCATCTGGGCCGAAAAAGACGCCCGCATCGATGATTATCTCGGGGCGCAGGGGAAAAAGTAAGCGTCAGAGATCCCCGAACACCCTTTCCATATCTTCGTCGGTCAGGCACCTTTCCGATTCGTCGGGCATCATGGCGTCAGCCTCCATTTTGCGACGGTCATACCCCTCATCCAGCACCTGTTGATAGTATTCATGCTGAATCAAAAGATTCATGATTTCGCTGGTGCCGGTCCAGATCATGCCAAGGCGGGTATCGCGCAGGGCCCGCTCAATGGGATAGACTTCCGTGTACCCGATGCCGCCCATGATCTGCATGGCGTTGTTGACGACCTCCCATGCCGACTCCGTGGCGAATTTCTTTGCTTCGCTCACCAGCCTTCGCACGTTGGGATAGTTTTCGTCCACGGCACGCGCCGCCATGCAGGTTATGGCCCTTGCGGCGTCGAGCTTGGTGATCGAATCGGCCACGTTGAAACTGATTGCCTGGTATTTGCGGATTTCCTTGCCGAAAGCCCGCCTGCGGTTGGAGTAACGGACCGCCAGATCCAGCGCCCCCCATACGCCCAGGCATCCCGCGGCAGAGGTCAGGCGCTCCGGGATCATCATCTGGTGGAAGCAAAGGGCGCCGCCGTGCAGTTCTCCCACAAGGTTTTCCTTGGGCACCTTCACATCCCGGAAAACCAGCCGCCCGGTGCCGCCGCCGCGACACCCAAGCAGGCCGTAGAGGTACTCGGTTTCCACGCCGGGGCCGCGATCAACGATCAGCAGGCTGATGCGTTCGTACTTGTGGGCGTTGGCATCGAAATTGGTGCGGCAGTAAACCAGAAAAAAATCCGCCCCTTCCGCCCCTACCACAAAGCGCTTCATACCGTTGAGCAGGAAGTGGTCCCCCTTGTCCTCGGCTTTTGTCATGGCGCCGAAAAAGTCAGACCCTCCCCTGGGCTCCGTAAGGGCTTCGGCTGACACGAGTTTCCCGGCAAGATAGGGTTTCAGGTATTTCTCCTTCTGCTCTTCGGTGCCGAATTGGTGAAGGGCTTCCCCGACAATGGAGGGCATGACGAACGCGCAGCCAAGGGCCATGCCCAGGCACCCGATTTCTTCGGCGGCGGCTACTTCCGCCACCCAGCTCATGTTCCGCCCCCCGTACTTTTCCGGAAACCGGAGGCCGAAAAGTTTTCGCTCCGCCAGTTTTTCCACGAATTCCCGGGGATAGGTGATTTCGTTTTTGTCCATTTTCCGTAAGAAATCGCTTCCGATTTCTTCCCGGACAAACGCGCGGACCTCCTTTTTCAGTTCCTGCTCTTCCGGTGTCAGCATGAAATCATACATGGCATTTCTCCCGCTTTGGGTTATGGTTTTTTTGCGGCATTATCGATCTCGGGTATACCGGCTGTATCGGTTTTCGCTGCGGAGTGCATCCTGAAATATACGTAGCCTTTATGAAAAATGCTGTCAAGCCCTTACACAAGGGTCTTTTCGCTGTTTTACGGGCTTGACTCGGCGGCTTTTCTGTGTAAAGCAGGGATATGACCTATCCAATGATCGACCCCGTCATATTTGAAATCGGCCCGTTGCAGGTTCGCTGGTACGGACTGATGTATATCATCGGTTTTGCCTGCGCTTACCTGATCCTTCTGTATCTTTCCCGGCGCAGGGTTTTCCGTATAGACAGAAATGAAATTGAGGATCTTCTGGTATACGGCATCATCGGGCTCCTGTTGGGCGCCCGGGTGGGGTACTGCCTTTTCTACAACCTGGAATTTTATCTTGCCAATCCGTTGAAAATCCTTGCGGTATGGGAGGGGGGGCTGTCCTTTCACGGGGGGCTTATCGGCCTTGTCATCGCCGGTGCCGTATTCGCCCGGATACGGAAAAAATCCTTTCTCATGCTGGTCGATATGGGGGCAGTGGCTGCCACCCCCGGTCTTTTTTTCGGCCGGATCGGCAATTTCATCAACGGCGAATTGTACGGCCGGGTCACGGACGTGCCATGGGGCATGGTTTTTCCGGGTGCCGGCCCGTATCCACGGCATCCGTCGCAGCTCTATGAGGCGCTTCTGGAAGGGCTCGTCCTGTTTGCTGTTTTGTTTTTCCTGAG
>JAWOAV010000068.1:0-8461 GCA_046498365.1 Desulfosalsimonadaceae bacterium | reverse complement strand
CATGCTTGTCCATGATAATCCGGTAGGTCATGGCCGCCCGACGGGCCCGCTCTTCGCCGAATTCAGCAATGAGTTTAACCGCGGCCTGGGCGGTCAATGCCCCGGACTGCAGCCTCCGCGCCCACAATGGGTCCGCCATGTTGGTGATGCCGCCGGTGGTGTGCCCTTCCTGCAGCTTTTCAAAACCTATCGCCAGCACCACGTCGTACATCCCCGATGCTACCAGGTTGTCCGCACCGCATACCAGCGTACCGCCGGTGGTCCCTCCCGTGGTCAGGCGAAAAGCGGATTTACCGTATGCACCGCTGCCGAGCGTGTGCCACATGTCCGGCTGATGGACCATCTCAAAAAGTTCCATGTTGCCATGGACCACGCAATCGATATCGTCGATATGCAAGCCTGCATCGTCTAAGGCCTGGCGCACCGCCTCGTGAATCATTTCCGGCTGATTCACGTCTTCCCGGTGGCTCGAAAACTTGGTTTCACCGATACCAACGATTCCCACATGCCGTTTTCTCTTTTTATATCCCATGTCTGCTCCCTTATTTTTCAAAAACAAGAACCGAATGGTGCTGCCCCGCAGCTCCCGTGGTCCCGTGTGCCAATCCCCTTCGGGCCTTGTCCGCCTGCCGGTCCCCCGCTTCCCCGCGAAGCTGAAGAATCACCTCCATGGCGCGGGCAAGACCTCCGAGCTTGAACGGATTCCCGTTTAACATGCCGCCGGACAGGTTGACGCCCATCCGGTCCGGCCCGTCTGCATCAATCCACTTGCCGGCACTTTCGGGTTCGATAAGGCCGGCATTTTCAGCCCACATGGGAAGCTGGTAGGCATATGCATCACCTAGTTCGATGATATCAAATGCCGTTTTCGGGTCATCCACCTCTGCCATGGCATATGCCCTGTGGGCGGCCTTCTGCAACGCCGTACTCTCGGACAGGTTACGGTCCCCCAAAAAGTAGCTGTCCATACAGTTGCCGAAACCGGTCAACCACACGGGCTTGTCGGTGAATTCATGCGCCCGCTCTTCGCTGCACAGCAGCATGGCGACCGCCCAGTCCGTGACCGGGTACCGGTGCATCGCCCGGATCGGGTCACAGATCAACGGCGATTGCATGACATCGTTTTCCGTTACCGTTTCATTTTCGCGGGCAAAGGGATTGCGGGAGGCATTCACGCGCGATCGTGCCACGATTTTTGCCAGATGCGCGTCCGTGACCTGCGATTGCTTCAGGTAGGCCCTTGCCTGTAAGGCGGCGGCAGAAAGGAAATCCAGCCCTAACGGCCTAGTGTAAAAAGGATCGAACGCCAGGTTTGAGCACATTCTTCGGCTTTCGGGCTGCGATTCCTTGCAGTGTCCGGCGACCAGTATGACATCGTCATGACCGGACAGGATGGATGCCATGGCATACCCCAGCGCGTTGGATCCGTCCTGGCACGACTTTTCCTCTCCCCGGAAATGGGCGCCAACCACGTCGGTAATCGCATTGTCGGAAATGGTCCGTGCGTCAAAGACATCGTCGGAACAACTCACCACGTTTCGTATCCCTTTGTCCATGTCAAAGGTGACCCCGGTTTGTTCAACGATGGATTCGAAACATTCCAGCACCATCCCCTGGAACCGCTGATACCAGATATCGGGCTCGTTTTTGATCTGCGCAACGGCGCAGACGGCAACTCGCTGTTTCATAAGATCCTTCCATTCTTTTTGATTAGGTATTCATCTTTGCAAAGACTGTCGTCAGGAAGCCTTCTTCCGAAGATCACCCTCTGCATACATCTCCTCAATCAGGTCTTGGTATTTTTCTCTGACCACGTTTCGCTTCAGTTTCATGGCCGCGGTCAGTTCCCCGCCTTCCTGAGAAAAGGAATCCTTGATAATCCGGTATTTTTTGATCGTTTCGTATCGTGCGAGCTGTTTGTTTTTTTCTGCAACCCGCTCGTCCACAATCTTCAGGAAGGCTTCGTTTTCGAGGAGATCTTCCCGATTTTCAAACGGAATATTATTTATGAGCGCAACCCGCTCGGCCTCTTCCAGGTTTATGTTGATCAAGGCCGATAAAAACTTTCGGCGGTCCCCAATGACCATGAAATGTTCAAAGATGGGGTCGAACTTAAAGATGCCCTCAATTTTTTGCGGCGCCACATTTTTGCCCCCGGATGTAATGATCAGGTCTTTTTTCCGGTCGGTGATTTCAAGGAAGCCATATTCGTTGAAACGGCCGATATCCCCGCTCATGAGAAAACCATCGCCGGTGAAGGTGTTTTTTGTTTCCTCGGGCATTTTCCAATACCCGGCAAACACGTTTTCTCCCCGGATGAGGATCTCGCCGTCATGGGCGATTTGGACTTCAACATCCGGAATTGGTTTGCCTACGGTCCCGATATGATAATCATCGAGGCCGCTCATCGTTGCCGGTGCGCAGCATTCGGTCATGCCATACCCCTCGATCACGGTAATGCCCGATGCATTAAAAAACAATACGATCTCTCGCGATGTGGGAGCCCCGGAGGCTGTCATCCAGCGCACCCTTCCCCCGAGCGCGTCGGCCAGTTTTTTGAAAATCATTTTATACGCAAGTTTGTATTTCAGGCGCATCATGAGGGGAACGGGTTTTTTCTGCTCCCGCAGGGAACTGATATCAACGCCGATTTTGTAGCCCCAGCGGAAAAAAGTCTGCCGCCAGGGCGGCTGCTCCTCGACCTGCGACAATATCCGCTGGTACACTTTTTCCAGCACCCTGGGAACGGCAAGTACCACGGTCGGCCGTTTTTCCTTGACGTCATTGACGAATGTCTCAATGCTTTCCGCATACGAGGCGGTCAAACCGACATACATGCCCAGAAAATGACCGGCCACTCGTTCAAAAACATGGGCAAGCGGCAGGAACGGGACCGTATTATCGGTCTCATCGGCGAACCGGGGGGTCATTTTGTCCAGGGAACGAATCACGGCGACAATGTTGTTGTGCGTGATCATTGCGCCCTTGGGGAGGCCCGTGGTCCCGGATGTATACACAATGGTGGCAAGGTCCTCCGGCTGAACGGCATCCGCGAGCGCGTCAAAACGTTTCGGGTCGGCTTCATGCATTTGATGACCCTGTTGAATAAAATCCTCAAAGCGAACAATGTCGTTGCGGGATACTACCGCGTCGCCGGATTCGAAAACCACGATTTTTTCAAGGCTCGGCAGGTCATCGATAAAATGGCGCGCTTTTTCCAGCTGCATCGGATTTTCGACAAAAAGGATTTTGGATTCCGAATTTTCCACGATGTAGCGAACATCTTCGGCGACCAGCGTCGTATATACCGGCACCACCACGGCACCAACACCCAGCGCCCCCATATCGGCATAAAGCCATTCCAGGCGGTTTTCCGATAAAATGGCGATCCTGTCCCCTTTTTGGACACCGGATGCCGAAAGGCAAAGTCCGGCGGCGCGGGACCGGTCGTAATATTCGTTCCATGTCGCTGAATGCCATTTTCCGTCTTTCTTTTTTTCAACGGCAACCCGGTCGCCGTACGTTTCAACCCGGTTGCGGAAAATGACGTTGATCGTTTTTTCCTCCATTTTTCCCCTCCATTGAACCGGTCCCCGAACCATTCGAAACAGGCCCCAGACCGGATGACGGAAATCCTTGCAGGATCGTCCTGGCCGTTATGATTGTTGTATACATGAAAAATTCATCAAAGGCTGCTCGGTTGCCGCCCTGTTGATGCCGCTTTCGACAAAATCGTCACAAAATCATCTTGGAGATGATTTCCTTCATGATCTCGGTGGTCCCGCCGCCGATGGACAGGATCCGGTTGTCCCGGTACAGCCGCTCAACCAGATTTTCCCGCATGTATCCGTGGCCGCCGAAAATCTGGACAGCGTCATACGTGACCTTGTCGGAGACGCTGCAGGCAAAATTTTTGGCCATGGAGACCTCTTTGTACTGATCAATTCCCGCACCGATTTTTGCCGCCACGCGGTAGGTAAATTCCGTGCTGGCTTCCACCAGGGTCGCCATATCCACAAGCTTGTGCCGATTGACCTGGTAGCCCGTGAGGGTTTTGCCGAAGACCTTTCTTTCCCTGGCGTATTTCAAGGCCTCTTCCAGGGCCAATTTTGCAGTCATATTGGCCATGATCGAAAGGGCCAGCCGCTCGGTCTGAAAGTTGGCCATGATTCCGTAGAAACCGTTATTTTCCGCTCCCAGCAGGTTATCAACCGGCACCCGGCAGTCGTCAAAATAGATTTCTGCGGTATCGGAAGCCCACCATCCGGTTTTTTTCAGCTTTTGAGAAACAGAATATCCCGGAGAATCCGCTTCCACAACGATCAGACTGACGCCGTGGGCCCCTTCGCCCCCTGTACGCACGGCGCAGGTGATATAGTCCGCCACCGTCGCGCTGGTAATAAAGGTTTTGCTTCCGTTGATCACGTAGTGGTCGCCGTCTCTGACAGCCGTCGTCTGCAGGGCAGCCACATCCGACCCACCTCCCGGTTCGGTGATGGCCAGCGCGGCGATCTTTTCCCCGGCGAGAACCGGCGGTACAAAGCGCTCCTTTTGTTCAGGGGTACCCATCGATAAAATCGGCGGAATGGCGATATTGAGGGAGCCGAGCCCGGCAACAAACCCGCCTGAACCGGATCGCATCAACTCTTCGGTCACCGCAACACTATAAAAAATATCCCCGGGTATGCCGCCGTATTCTTCGGGATAACCCATGCCAAGGATGCCGAGGTCCGCTGCTTTCCGGTACACCTCCTTGGGAAAACCGCCGGCTTCCTCCCATTCACCGATAAAAGGGAGCACCTCTTTCTTTATGAAATCCCGCACGGATTTCCGGACCATGTCATGGGAATCGGTAAAATACTGCTGGCACTCGCACGATGTCTTAAATGTGTGGCTCATGGAGCATGCCCCCTTCTTATTTCCCCATCGGCATGGGGGGTATGGCCAAACACGACCCTTCCGCGACCAGTTCCTCCTTCTGGTTGGTCCAGCGCAGCTCCATTCTCACCCACCTGCGCTTTTCGATCATTTCAACGATTTCACCGGTAGCGGTGATGGTATCCCCGAAATACGTCGGTTTTCTGAAGCGAACCGTTATTTCCGGAATCACCGTGCCCAGGCCGGGAAGCTTCATCCCCAGAACC
This sequence comes from Desulfosalsimonadaceae bacterium, assembly GCA_046498365.1. Classification (GTDB taxonomy): domain Bacteria; phylum Desulfobacterota; class Desulfobacteria; order Desulfobacterales; family Desulfosalsimonadaceae; genus B1SED10-16. Next base: position 3,317 of record JAWOAV010000068.1, on the reverse strand, counting down.
GGTGCAATAAGGCTCTGGGGAAGTGCTCCATGGGCGATCCGCGTACCAAAGGGCGTGAGCTTGGCAAATTCCTCGTTCAGGTGCATGGGGTTGAAGTCGCCGGAAATACCGGCAAACAGGTACACATCGGACTCGGAAATGGTCTTGGTAAATGAGGCCGACATGCCCACTTCCAGTTCGTCATAGGTATATCCCAGTTCAAATGCGGGCCTGTCGTCCGAAGGCCGGAAGTACTCGATATCCCGAATCGACGAGGTCGGCTTTTTGGCAAAAATCGCCTTGACGCGGGCACCGGTTTTGATTTTGGAAAGGGGCATTCCCTTGATGATGTGGGTAATCGGCGTATCCGCGCCGTCAAGCTTGATCTGTGCCAGTATGTATGGCGGTTTGAGCGGCTGATGAGGCTCTTCATACCGGATGATCGTATACCCGGTAACGGTCCCCTTGCTGCCGAGCGCCACCCAGTTGTCCGAGATATCGGAAAAACAGCGTTCACACGTCTGCCGGGGAGGAACGAAAACCGTATCGCACGTTTTGCAGCGAATCCCCATGATCTTTTTTTCATCCCTCAGACTGATCAAAAAACGGCTCCCCGTCCTTCCGGCAAAATACTGGTATGGAAGGGCGAGTTTCCCTTCAACGACATGGCAATCTTCTATTGATTTACTCATTATCGATCCTCTTTTATAATAGGGTTTTACAATGTAATCATTCAATTGTTACATTAATTAATAAATTGTATATGTTCACGATTGTATTATATAAAAAATCACTTACCGGTCCTGCACCCTTTCAACCGAGATTTTGTTAATCGATCACTTCAAAATACTTGATATCCGTGATCGCGCCCTTGCGCTCCTTGTTCCATACCGGCCTCACCCGTGCTCCCTTTTGGCACTTGTCGATGTCGGCCGGGTTGAGTTCATGCCAGAGGGTTTCATGCCCTTTACAGCCATCGAGGAGAAAGTGGGCCGAAATATAGGGTGTCTCTCGGCTTTCCCCGGTCAACGGATCGGGGCTCGCATAATACGTGATATCCGACATGGCAATAGACCCCTCCGGCCCGACCTCGAGCCATTCATCAGCGCGCACCACGCATTCCGCACACACCTCCCGCGCGGGAAGTTGAAGCCGGCCGCAGGACGGGCATTTATTGGCGTAAATCTTCTTTTCCTTAAACCCGTTTAGAAATTTGCCCATGACCGGTCCGGTGGAAAACCGCTGGGGAATGGAAAGCACGGTTTTGTAGACAATCAGTTCTTCCGCCTTTTCCTGATCCTCTGCCCCCGGCGGCTGATATTTTTTGAAAAACTGGGTCGCCTTGGTCAACAGGCCGATATCCCCTTCCACCTTGAGCTTGCCGGATGTAAAGGCGCTCATGCCGTCCAGTTTGCCCAGTGTTATATCGATCCAGTCCCGGGCTGCACACGTGGTGGTGACATTCGGGTCATGAATACCTTCAAGCACCTTGACCTTGCCGTCATCCACGCAGACCGTCCATTCCCCCCCACCGGTACCGGTGATGATATATCCGTAATTGGCGGTAACGCCCTTTACTCCGTCCGGGTTGACACGGGACTCCATGGATCCAAAGATATCGGCCACTTCTACCTCGGCCTCGGCGCGGGGCGGCTGGTATTTCTTGAAAAACTGAGTCGCCTTGGTCAGCAGGCCAAGGTCGCCTTCCACTTTCAGCTTGCCCGCCGAAAAGGCTGCCATGCCGTCGAGTTTTCCCAGGGTGATGTCGATCCAGTCCTGGGCCGCGCAGGTGGTGGTTACGTTCGGATCATGGAGCCCCTCGAGCACTTTGACGTCGCCGTCATTGACGCAGACCGTCCATTCGCCGCCGCCTTCGCCGGTAATGATATACCCGTAATTGGCGGTAACGCCCTTAACGCCGTCCGGATTGACCCGCGATTCCATGGTGCCGAAAATATCAGCCACGGTGGCACCGGATTTCTGCCGCTTGGGTGCGCCTTCCACGGCCCACTGGCGCAAGGTCTTCTTGAGGACCTTGCCGATGGGGTTTCTCGGCATGTCGACTTCGAGAATTTCCACGTATTTGGGAACCTTGAAGGACGCCAGATTTTCTTTGCAGAAGGATATGACCTCTTCATCGGTAAGGGTGTCATCCGACGGCAGCACGAAAACCTTCACCTCTTCCCCCATGACATCATCGGGGACCCCGACTGCAGCCGCTTCCATGATTTTGGGATGATTGGCCAGGGTGTTGTCGATTTCCTTGGGGTAGATGTTTTCCCCGCCCCGGATAATCATGTCCTTGATCCGGTCGACGATGAAAATATAGCCGTCCTCGTCCTTGATCCCCACGTCCCCTGTATGGAGAAACCCCTTTTCATCAATGGTTTCTGCGGTGGCTTCGGGGTTATTGTAGTACTCCTTCATGACATTGTCCCCGCGGATCACGATCTCGCCGCGCTCATTGGGGGGCTGTTCGTTTCCTTCCTCGTCCACGATCAGGACTTCCTGGCCGGGCAGCGGCAGGCCGATGGAGCCGGCTTTGCGCACTCCGTCCCGGGGATTGATGGTGGAAACGCAGGTCCCCTCCGTGAGGCCATACCCTTCTATGATCTCGACGCCGAATGTTTTTTCAAAATTCCGCATAAGGTCTTCGCTCAAGGGGGCGGCGCCGCAGATGCCGAACTCCATGGAGGAGAGGTCGTATTTCTCATGGGTAGGGTCAGAAAGCAGGATCTGGTAGACGGCCGGGACCGCGGACCAGAAATTGACCCTGTATTTTTCCACCACCTCCCAGAACTCTGTTGCGGAAAACCCTTTGCGCAATATGATATGATGCCCCTTGTTCATGGCGGACATGCAGGTCAACATGGCGTTGACATGAAACAGCGGCAAAAAACAGAGAAACTTCTTGTTTTCATCTTTCATTGCCGCCGCATTGATCATCTTGGCATCGGCGATCACGTTTTTATGGGACAGAAGAACGCCTTTGGGGTTTCCCGTGGTGCCGGAGGTGTAAAAAATATAGGAAGGGTCTTCCGGGTCAGACACGCACGTGACGGGCGTGTCATCTTCCTCTGAGATCAGTTTGTCAAAGGAGATGTAGTTTCCGGATGGGGCTTCACCGATTTCAATGATGGTTTTCAGGTGCGGGCATTTCTCCTTGATCTCGTCGAAAATCGGCATGTACTGGTCTTCCACAATCAAGCAGGAGCCTTTTGAATCGTTGAGAAGATATTCGACTTCCGGCCCTTTCCACCAGCCGTTGATGGGGCCGGCAACCGCGCCGATTTTGATAGCCGCATAATAGGCCATAAGTGTTTCCGGGCTGTTCTGGA
>JAWOAV010000061.1:0-22683 GCA_046498365.1 Desulfosalsimonadaceae bacterium | reverse complement strand
AAGGAGGCCATCCGCCGATTGGAAAAAGCCGTCGAGGTCGTGCCGTCCGCGGCGGAAATATACCTGGATCTGGGGAGGGCATACGAACAAAACCATGAATACAGCAAGGCGCTGAATACGTATGAAAAAGCCGCCTCCATGGCAAGAGATTCCCGGCTGGGGGACGAGGCCGAAGAAGCGATAGAAGCGCTTCGCAGAAAATGGTAGGCTCAGGGAAAAATTTTCATGGCAATCTGGTCGATGCGGTCTATCCGGCCGCGGACTTCGGCCACGTTCACTGCTGCAATGTTGGTCCCTCGCATTATCAGTGCTTCCACGGGCTGCGACTTTAAATCCGCTTCGTTTTTCCGGGCCTGCCGGATCATTTCCATGTATTGCCGCCTGGTTTCCATCATTGCAGCGTAGAGGTCCTTGTCTGCGCCCATGTATTCAAGGATTGCGCATAATTCCAAGAAGAGCGCCGCAAAATCCGGCGTGTTTTCCTCCACGCCTGCCAGAAAAGCGCATAAGGCTGAAACCCGGTTTTCTTCAAAGGCAAACCTTGTGTTTCGGAGTTTTACCTTCACGGTGGCGATCATTTCCGGTGACCGGATGTTTTCGTTTATTGCCCGGGTAATGCGGTGATCGATACAGCGCTCCGCCTTGATGCGGTGAATAAACCGGCGAAGGGCCGGACCGGGGACGACGAGACGGCAGGGCGCAGGAACCGACGGAAAATAAAGGGATGTTGTAATTTTCCGCGCCGCAAGTATATCCGCTGCGGCGTTTTTCTCCTCTTCGCCTTTTATGCGGATTTCTTCAAGCAACGGTTCCAGGAGAGCCTGTTGGGATTCATCCGGAAAAAAAACCATCTCGCATATGCTTTCCGCCTCGCAGTCAAAAGGGGGTGAAAGCGCCTGTGAAAGCGCGCCCGGATCGGAGATGTCGTAGGTGGACGCAAGATAATGGACCACGCTGTCCGAAAGATATACGCCTTTTTTGAACAGATCCTCAACGGCATCCGCCAGGGCTGAAATTCGTTGGTCCGTATCGCGGTCGCCGGATGTCATATGCGTTTTTCCCTCCGCATGTTTTCCTTTGTTTTCAATATTCGTCTTCCCATCTCTACCCCCGGCCGTCTGTCGCGACGCCCGCGCTCTCTGATCCTGCTTCATGTATAGGTCCTGAGTTTGAGCTCAACCGGGTGCGGGTTCAGGTAGGTCTGGGCCGCCAGGTATTCCTGGGAGTACTTTCGGACATAGTGGTTGACCAGCGTCATCGGCACGATCAGCGGCACATGCCCCTTTCGGAACCGGTCGAAAATTTCCAGCAGCTCCTGTTTTTCATCGGAGGAAAGCTGTTTTTTGAAATAACCCATGATGTGCTGCAGTACATTGATATGCTTGGCCGTCGTTGCCTTCAGGCGCAATGCGTCGATGAGTTGGTCCTCGTATTGGCGGTACAAGGCCTCTGTGCCAAGCGCTTTTCCCTCAGCCACAAGTTTTCCCATGGCCCCGGCGTGTTTCTGGCTGTGCGACATGATCAGCAGCTTGTTTTTCGAATGGAAGGAGACCACGCTGCCGATGCCCGGCTTTTTGGCAACAGCATCCCGCCACCGCTTCAGGGTAAAGATCTGTTCAATGAAATTTTCCCGGAGTTTCGGGTCGTGGAGCCGCCCCTCTTCCTCCACCGGTACCAGGGGAAAATGCCCGGTAAACATTCGGGCGAAAATCCCAACCCCTTTTTTCTCGGGCATTCCCTTGTCGTTGTAGACCTTGACCCGCATCAAGCCGCTGCTCGGGGAATCCTTTTTGAAGATAAAGCCGCAGAGGTCTTCCTTTTCCAGCGCCGTGAGCCTCGTTTTCGCCCAATTAGCCATTTTGTCCGTGTGGTCTGCGGCCGTTTTCGTGGTCATCAGGCGCGGATTTTCGGGGTCCCCCACAAGCCGCATGGTTTCCCGGGGAATGCCGAAACCGGCCTCCACTTCCGGGCATACCGGGACGTAGTCCACGTATTGCCCCAGGGTGTCCCGGAGGAAGTGATCGAGCTTGTGCCCCCCGTTGTACCGGACATTCTCACCCAGCAGGCAGGCGCTGATCCCGAGCCGGATTTTGTCTTCCATGGCATTTTTCCTTATTTATGGGTGGATTTTCACATCATAGTATACCATACTCGCAAATATGGTCATAAAAGAATCCATTGTCATTGACGCGCCGGTGAAAACCGTATGGCAGGTTTTCACGGAGGTCGAAAACTGGTCGGAGTGGAATACGGTCTGCCGGGAATGCCGGTTGGAAGACGGGGATGCCATGGAAGAGGGGGCATGCCTGTCTTTTGAACTGACCCCTTTGTTGCTCCCGCTCCGGATTGCCCCCGTTATCGAGACCTATGAAGCGGGAAAAGAGATCACATGGTCCGGGTCCAAGTGGGGCATCCATGCCCGGCATACTTTTGTTTTCTCGCCGGTGAACGGCGGCACCCGCCTTGAAAGTCGGGAGGTTTTTTCCGGGGCTCTTTTCTGGGCTGCCCGGCTGACCGGAATGCCCGGGCGGCTCCACGAACTGACACGCCGCCTGCTGTCTGCAATCAAGGCGGAAGCCGAAGCGAGAAACGGCGCTTCATAATCCATCCCGGACGCCGTCCCTTCTTGTCAATTCAGCGTGAGTTCCGCCTTGGCCATTTCGACAGCGGAGACCTCAAGCCCTTCGATACCAAGCGCATCCGCCGCTTCCTGGCCCATGGAGCGGTACAAGAGGCGTACGGTGACCCGGTGCTCGCCGTTGCCGGCAACCGGAATGTCAAATGTCTGTTCGTCGTACCCCTTTGGCGGAATTCTGCGGTCATAGGCAATTTCTTCCGCAATCCAGCTCTTGGGCGTCAGGTTCCCCTGCGCGTCTGTAAACACTGTCTGATAGACAACCGCTTCGGGATCAATGCGGTTGTCTTCCCTTATGTGCCCGGAGGTGAACACCACCTCTCCGGAATCGTCGGTCGCGGTGACTTCCAGCCACATTTTGCGTATATAGGCGACCCCCGTGGGAATTTTATGGCCGGCGCCCACATTTTTTATCCGCACAAGAAGCGTGATGCCGTCGGCATCGGGGGTGGTTTCGGTTTCAAGCACAGCGGCCGCTTCAAGCATCTCCCGCGCAAGCGCGGCCTGCTGCTTATTTTCATTCCGCTCTTGAAACAAAACGCTGCCTCCGGGGAAAAAGTGGGTGGCCACATGATCCCTTTCTTTCCCCATAGCGCTCGATTTTCCGGGATTTTTTTCCACCCCCGGACCGGGCGTCATGTGGCAGTCCTGGCAGCGGATTCCCTCCCGGGCGTACGGTCCTTCTTTCCAGTCGTTATACGTGTCGATGACGACCGCACCGGAAGACGGATGGACCACATTGTGACAGGCGCCGCAAAATGCTGGATCCGTATGAATCTCTGAGTGTTGCACCTCGTGGTAGGGGGAGCGGCCGTCCCCCCGGGGGCCCCGTTTGACCCGGCCGGGATCGGAAATGGTTTTGATATTGACCGGCTCCACGATCTCTTTTACCGTGTGGCAGTAGTCGCATGAAATCCCTTTTTTCGATGTTTCGTCAAAGCGGCTACCGTCAGGAGGCGGGAGCAGTCCGGTGCGCCGGGCGATCGGGGCGTGGCATTCTCCGCAGAACACGTCCGTTTCCCCCCCTGTTTCCCGGCTGGCTTTCAGGTAATCCGGCTGGTAAAAGGGATCTTCCCATGCGAAACGGTGTTTGCTCTTGTTCCATGCTTCGTAAATCTCCCGGTGGCAGCCGGCGCACCGATCTGGATTTTCAAACGCCCCGGGCTCAAACGTGTTGATTTCGTCGATTTCCCGGCTGGACAAGCCGGCACCATTTGCTTCCTCCGTATTCCTGCCGCTTTTCTCCTGTTCCTGTCCGGCGGAATAGGCCGTGCCGCGGTCGTGATCCGGGGAAACAATAAAAAACGCGAATAGCCATGCGATAACGACTGGAAGGATCATCCTTCGAAAAAGCGGTTGTTTTTTTGTCATAGGGGGGGTGTGCTCCGGGTTGTTTTTCATGTGCGGGTTCCCTTTCTTGTGATAGGGGTAATCACATTCCGTTTTAATGGAATTATATCATATACCGTGGTTGAAAATGAAGGGAAAAGACCTTACTATAATTCTGTTCGCCCGATACCCGTTTGAAAAAATGAAAATAAAGGAGAAAGGTGATGCCGGAACCCGACGAAATGTATCAGTGCCAGACAGTCAATTGCGGCTTTTTCTACAATCCCGAGAAAGGTGACCGAAAGGGGAAGGTGGAAAAAGGCGTCGGTTTCAATCAGTTGCCCGGGGAATGGAAATGTCCGGTCTGCGGGGCCAGTAAAAAAGCATTTAAGCCCCTGGGGGGGAAAACATCCGGATAATGGCCGGACAAGTTGGTTCACGGCCGATATCGCGGATGGTATATGGACAACACGGGAAATGAAGGTAGCTTGTTGTACTGTGGACACAGCCGGCAGTCAGTATCTCTGAACGGCTGGATAGCAAGAACCCGAAAAGAACAGGAGCAATGCATGGGATTTACGGACTTAACGGAAATTATCGACTTTGCCATTGAAAAGGAACAGGAAGCGGGGGATTTTTATGCCGCGGCTGCTCGGCATGAGAAAATGGCCGGATCCCGGGAAATGTTTGAAGAATTTGCCGCCGAGGAGATGAAGCATAAAAAGATGCTCCAGGATCTGAAACAGGGGAGCGTAGATGAAGCCGTAAAAGGGTATCCGCTCAAGTGGATCACCGATATCAAGCGCAGCGACTATCTCACGGAAATTGAATATCACCCGGGCATGAATTACAGGGAAATACTGCATCTGGCGATGAAACGAGAGGAAAAGGCCTTGGCTTTTTACAATGATGTTCTGGCCAACACGGAAGAGGAAAAGGCCATAAAAGTCCTCAAAATCCTCTGCCAGGAAGAAGCCAGGCACAAACTGGCGCTGGAAACCCTCTATGATGACTTCATGGCAGAAATGGGAGACTAGAACCTATCTCAACCTTGTCTTTCGGCCCCATATCTTTGTTGGCGTTTTATTTCAAATCCTCGAAATACGAGCGTATGTCTGCGGTTTGAAACAAGACGCCGCCGCGATCTTGTGCCGAAATCCGAATGTTGCGAGGGGTTCGAATCCCCGTTTTTGCATTTGCCCTGTCCGGTTATGGGTAGCTCCCCTGCCGGAGAGCACCCATTGCCGGAACAGGCTCTTGAGGTTCCTTTTCATTCCATCTTCTGTTTCCTGTTATTGCATGGAAAACCGCAGCAGCGCACCGGCGTGGTATTTCTGAAATTCTTCATGCGCCGAGAATATGTGCGTAATCTCTGAATTGTGAAGAATCGCTTCCCCTGCCATTTCATCGATCAGGTCCCCGACTTCCGTCATCGGCGCCCCGCAAAGGGGGCAGTTTTCCTCCATGGAAGACAGTACATGGTCATCGTGGCAGATGTACCCTTTGGTTTTGTAGTCGTTTTCAATGACCAGGGTGTGCACCTGCCCTTTTTGCAACGCCCGGATGACCGGGTCGATGCCCAGTACCGCCATGTTGCCGGAGATGCTTTTTTCAAAGATGGCGTCGATGATCCTGCGCTCATTTTCCCGCTCAAATTGCGATGCGGCTTCCATAGCCGCCTTTTTCAGCTCGGTGTCCGGCAGCGTCGGATTGGCGTTGAATTCCCCGGCCAGCCTTTCTTTGAGATAGCTGTGCAGGTGCCCTTTTAACCAGGGGCGATTTTTGTCGTCCGGGGTGCCGATGAGAAAACGGGTAAAATTTTTTCCCCTGAAATAATCAAAGGTTTTGTCTGCCGCGTATTTCAGGTGTTTATGAATCTGGTCCTTGATATGGCTTTCAATGCGTTTGTCTCCAAGGCCGCCATAGACCTTGCCGGCCGCCTGTCCGCCTGTTTCCGCCCTGGACGCGTTGACCCGGACGCGGTCCGGAACGTCGCTTTCCATGAAAACATCCGGCTGCTCCTCGAAGTCGCCCAGATAGAGGGAAAAGAGCCTTGCATGCCGGGAATCCGCAATCAGAACAAGATACCTTTCAAATTCATCCATCAGCGCGGTCAGGGGTCGGATATAGGGTTTCGGCTCGACAACCATCTGTCCGGGAAGGGAAACCGGAAGTTGGTATTCCTGCCAGAAACCGGAAGAATCGGCAAATATTACCACCAGGTGCGTATTTTTCAGCCTCTTGAGGTTGGTTCGCGCGTATTTTTCGATCTGGCTGAAAAGCCGTTCAAGGTCATCGGCGGCACCCGGATCCATTTTTTCCCTGCATTCGTTTCGCGCGCTGTGAATCAGGGAATGAAGCTGCGTCATATCGTCATACGGCGGGGTCACGTTTACGTAAAGACTGATCATCGGGCTACCCGTGGTTGACCTGTATTTTGCCAGTTCTTCAAGCTGCTCATTGTAGATCAACATATGCTGTCCTCCTTGAGAAAACAGAAAACAAAAACCATTTGCAGCCATCGGTGCGCATGCGAACGAAACGGACGACGGCTGCTTGCCGGATGATTACAATTCTTTGCATTTAACCATCGACATCATGATCAGAAGGTCCTCGCAGGGGCGCCCGTAAAGGGTGCGCAGAATCCGGGCCCCCGCAAGGGGTGCCCCTACGGGCCCACATTCTGTGGGAGTATTTATCGTGTCTATACAAGAATGCGAAAATGGGTAACATGTTTGTTTTATATAAAATTAAGGGGAGATCCGGGGTGTGTCAAGCGGGTCGGGGAGCCCTGGGCCGTGACATTGCAGGGGGGGGTTGATGATAAAGCGCTGAAAATGACGGCAGGGACGCGGCGTAGCGTGCCCCTGGAAAACTGTGGAAAAGCCGGTTACAGATTTTCGTGTTCCCCGGGCCATCGGTGGTTGCAAAAAGATCGCTTCTTGTGTAACAGGGGGTGAGAAAAGTGTTGTGATTCCTTCCGGCAGTAGAAATCTTTTTTCCCACGGCAGAGGAGGGCGGCTTGACGCTTTCAAGACAACAAAAGGCTTACCTGTATGCCGCATTGACGGTGTTTCTGTGGTCGACGGTGGCTTCCGCATTCAAGCTTTCCCTGCGCTATACGGACCCGCTGCAATTGCTCCTGTGGGCGGATATTGCATCGATCGCCTGTCTTGGCATGATCCTGTTTTTTTCCGGGAATTTTCGTCTTCTGCAAAAGTACACCCGAAGAGATATGGCCGCCGCCGCCGGGCTCGGCATCCTGAACCCCTTTTTATACTACATCATCCTGTTTTCCGCCTATGATCTGCTTCCTGCCCAGGTGGCGCAGCCGTTGAATTATACATGGGCCATCACCCTCACCCTGCTTTCCATTCCCCTTCTCAAGCAAAAAATCGGGATCCGGGATGCAGCGGCCATCCTGATAAGCTATTTCGGGGTGGTCCTTATCGCCACCTATGGCAGACCCTTTACACTGGAATTTTCGAGTATTCCGGGGGTGGTCCTTGCCCTGGGCAGCACCGTGATCTGGTCCTTGTACTGGATATTCAACACCCGCGACAAGCATGACCCGGTTGCCGGACTGTTTTTGAACTTCGTGTTTGCACTGCCGCCGATATTTGTTGCCTGTTTGTTGTTCTCACGGCCATGGCCCATACCCGTATACGGATTGGCGGGGGCTTTCTACGTGGGCGTTTTTGAGATGGGCATCGCCTTTGTTTTGTGGCTGAAGGCCATGAAACTCACCGTGTCCGCGGCAAAAATAAGTACCCTGATCTTTTTTTCCCCGTTTTTGTCTCTGGTTTTTATATCCTTTCTGGTAGGGGAAGATATCCGCGTTTCCACCATTATCGGTCTGATGTTCATCGTTGCGGGGAATGTTCTTCAGCAGACCGGCACCAATTTAGGTTGACGAGAGGGCCCCGTTTCGATATTAGAACGTATTGCATTGGATTGATCGGAAAACAGGCCCGTGACAATGACGTGCAGGCGTTTTATGCCCCTTTTTAAAAACCCAAGGAGAATAATATGAAAAAAATCGTGTTAATGCTCATTGCCGCCACCTTTCTGTTCGCCGGCCCCGCTGTTTCTGCAGAAACGATAAAAATCGGCCTGATGTGCCCGCTTACCGGCTCCTGGGCGAGCGAAGGCAAGGACATGCGGCAGATCGTGGAACTTCTGGCCGGTCAGGTAAATGAACAGGGCGGACTGCTCGGGAAGGAAGTCGAAATCGTGGTGGCCGATGACGGCGGCGATCCCAGAACAGCGGCCCTGGCTGCACAGAGGCTCGCATCGAGAGAAATCGTCGGCGTGATAGGCACCTATGGCTCTTCGGTTACGGAGGCCTCCCAGAACATTTACGCAGCCACGAATACCCTTCAGATCGCAAACGGCTCCACGTCGGTGCGCCTGACGGAAAAAGGTCTACCGTATTTCTTCCGTACCTGCCCCCGCGACGACGAGCAGGGGCGCGTGGCGGTCGAGAGCATGCTGGAAAAGGGATATAAACGGATTGCCATTCTTCATGATTCAACCACCTATGCAAGGGGCCTTGCAGAAGAGGCGAGAGACCTGCTGGCCGATGAAGCCGCAGAGATCGTTTTTTTTGACGCCCTGACGCCCGGAGAGCAGGATTACACGACCATACTGACCCAGATCCGGCAGGACAACCCGGACGTGGTGTTCTTTACCGGGTATTACCCGGAAGCCGGCATGCTGCTGCGTCAAAAGATGGAAATGGGTCTGGATGTGCCATTTATCGGCGGTGATGCCAACAACAACCCCGACCTGGTCAAGATTGCCGGCACCCGCGCAGCAGAGGGCTTCCTGTTTCTCTCGCCGCCGGTGCCGCAGGATCTCCCCTCTCCTGTGGCGCAGGATTTTCTGGCGGCCTACATTGAAAAATACGGCCAGGCACCGGGGTCTATCTGGGCGGTCCTGGCGGGGGACGGCTTTCGGGTCCTCGTAAAGGCGATCGAGGAAACGGGCAGCACCGATACCGAAGCCATTGCCGACTACCTGAAGAACGAATTGCAGGAATTTCCCGGACTGACCGGAACGATCGATTTCGACCAGAAGGGGGATCGCATCGGCGATGTATACAGGGTTTACCAGGTCGATGCGGACGGGAAGTTCATCCTGCAGATGTAGCGCTCATGAAAAAAGCAACCGCGGTGCGTCCCATGTAAAACGGGACGAAATCGTTGCCAGATGACGCCGGCAGCCGTCTTTTGTACGCATTTGCCGGCGTCATCAACCTTACCCGGAAAAGACAATACCTATGGAGCAATTTTTCACGCAACTCACCAACGGGCTTGCGGTGGGGGGAATTTATGCGCTTATTGCCCTTGGATACACCATGGTATACGGGGTGCTCAAGCTCATCAATTTCGCCCATGGCGACCTGTTCACCATCGGCGCCTACCTGGGACTGACGCTGCTAGCATCCCTGGGATTGACCGGTAATGTGGGTACGGCGGGCGGCCTCTTCTTTCTGGTATTGATGGTCATGGGGCTGGTGGGGGTCATCGGCATTCTCTTGGACAGGGCGGCCTACAAGCCGCTCCGCACCTCCCCCAGACTTTCCGCCGTGGTTTCAGCCCTGGGGGCGTCGATCGTTTTTTCCAACACCATTATGCTCGTTTACGGACCCAGTCCGAGGGTCTACCCCCAGGGGCTTTTACCGACCCACGTGTTTTATGTGTTCGGGATGTCTCTGCCCATCATGCGCATTATCATCCTTGCCACCTCCCTTGTTCTGATGATCGGCCTTTACCTGTTCATCCAGAAGACAAGAACGGGGACGGCCATCCGGGCCGCGGCGATCGACCAGGATGCCGCCCGGCTCATGGGCATCAACGTGGACCGCGTCATCATGCTGGTTTTTTTCATCGGCCCCGCGCTGGGGGGTGCCGCAGGCATGATGGTTGGCCTTCATTACGGCCAGATTAACTTTACCATGGGGTGGATATACGGACTCAAAGCGTTTACGGCCGCCATTCTAGGCGGCATCGGCAATATTCCGGGCGCCATGGTCGGCGGATTGCTGCTGGGCGTGATCGAGTCCATGGGTGCGGCGTATATATCCAATGCCTGGAAGGACGCCATCGCTTTTTTCGTGCTGATATTGATCCTGATCATTCGCCCCACCGGACTGCTCGGGGAACGCGTGGCGGAAAAGATATGAGTGTACCTGTAAAAAATATACGAATCGGACTGTATGCGGCCGTTGCTGTCTGCTGGGTTGCGGCGCCGTTTTTTTTGGACAACTACCAGACGGATGTGCTCAACAATATCGCCATTTATGCCCTGCTGGGCCTTTCCCTGAACATCATATTGGGCTACGGCGGGATGTTTCACATGGGGCATGCGGCGTTTTTCGCCATCGGCGCATACACCACCGCCATTATCAATACGTCCTTGGGTATTCCCGTGCTCTGGCTGCTGCCGCTGTCCGGGATCATCGCCGGCGTGTTCGCCCTGGTGGTGGCGCGTCCCATCATTCACCTCCGCGGCGATTACCTGCTCATCGTGACCATCGGCATGGTAGAGATCGTGAGGATCGCCCTGGTAAACAATATTTTCGGGATCACAGGGGGGCCCAACGGCATTTTTGGCATTGCCAGCCCGCAGGTTTTCGGATACCCGATCAACGGCATCGTCCATCCGGCGCATTATTTTTATCTGCTCACGGTTTTTCTCGCCTTCACCATCGTTGTGTTTTATCTGTTGGAGCATTCCCGGTACGGCCGCGCGCTCAAATACTTGTGTTCCGACAGTGTCGCCGCCGAAGGCAGCGGTATCGACACTTCCGGGTACAAGCTGTCGGCGTTCGTCATAGGGGCATTCTGGGCGGGCATGGTTGGTAACCTGTATGCGGGTAAAATTACGTTTATCTCTCCGGAATCGTTTTCCTTCTGGGAGTCGGTAGTGATGTTCATGATCGTGATTTTGGGCGGCGCCGGCAGTATCCCCGGCGTTTTGCTGGGGGCCATTTTGATTATCGGTCTGCCCGAATTCTTCCAGGAGCTTCAGCAGTACCGGCTGCTCATTTTCGGCATCGCCCTTGTGGCAATGATGATATTCCGGCCGCAAGGCGTTCTGCCGCCGAAACCGCACACCTATCCCGTGGACAAAATCGACGAGAAAGAGGTGGCCCTGTGAGCCTGCTGCGCGTTGAAAATGTGGTGAAGTATTTCGGCGGCCTCCTGGCTGTGGCCGATGTGTCCTTTGACGTGCCCGAAGGCGGCGTTTTGGGACTGATCGGTCCCAACGGCGCGGGGAAAACAACGGTATTCAACCTGATCACGGGCAACTATAAACTCAACAAAGGGAAAATCGTTTTTAAGGGGGAAAACATTACCGGTATGTTGACCCCCCGTGTCGTTGCCCTGGGCATTGCCCGAACCTTCCAGAATATCCGTCTTTTTTCAAACATGTCCGTACTCGAAAACGTACTGGCCGGGTATCATTGCCGGATGCAGTCCGGGGCCCTTGCCGCCATGCTGCGGCTCCCGAAACAGCGTGCCGAAGAGCGCCGCGCCATCGGGAAAGCCTTTGCGGAGCTCCGGTTTGTGGGGCTTGAGCCGGAGGCTGAAAACCTGGCAAGAAACCTTTCCTACGGGAACCAGCGGCTTCTTGAAATCGCCCGGGCCCTGGCGTCCGATCCGGCGCTGATTATCCTGGACGAGCCGGCCGGGGGGATGAACGAATACGAGACAACGGCGCTGGTCGATCTGATCGAGCGCATTCGTGCCCGCGGCATCACCGTGATGCTGATCGAGCATGACATGAGCCTGGTCATGCGGGCATGCGAGTATATTGTCGTGCTGGAGCACGGCAAGAAAATTGCCGAGGGAACGCCCGATGCCATAAAAGCGGATCCGAAAGTGATCGAAGCGTATCTCGGCAGTGACGATGATGACATATAACAACTTGGTTTTACGATGATTCTTGACGTCCGCAACCTGCAGGTCAAATATGGAAATGTCAAGGTGCTGCATGGCATCAATCTTGCCGTCATGCCCGGAGAGATCGTTTGCGTTCTGGGGGCAAACGGTGCGGGCAAATCAACCACCCTGAACACGATCTGCGGGTTGGTGCGGCCGTCGTCGGGGGAGATCCTCTTTGACGGAAAGCCCATCCAGCGGCTAACCGCTTTTAAGATCGTGGAGCAGAAGATCACCCAGGCACCGGAGGGGCGCCGCGTTTTCGGAACGCTCACCGTCCAGGAAAATCTTGATCTCGGTGCGTTTACGTCAAAAAACCGCGAGCGGGTGCAAAAAAGCCTGAAATGGATTTTTGAGCTGTTTCCGCGCCTTGCCGAAAGGCGCAGCCAGCTTGCCGGAACGCTCTCCGGCGGCGAACAGCAGATGCTCGCCATCGGTCGGGCCCTGATGTCCAACCCCCGCCTTTTGCTCCTCGACGAACCCAGTCTGGGACTTGCCCCGGTTCTGGCCAGGCAGATTTTTAAAACCATCCGGGAAATCAATGAATCCGGGGTTACCGTGATCCTGGTGGAACAAAACGCCCGTATGGCATTGAAACTGGCCCACCGCGGCTACGTGATGGAACTCGGAAAAATTGTGATGGAAGACTCCGCGTCCGCTTTGCTGGAAAACCCGGATGTGGTTCAGGCATATCTCGGGGGCGCAGGCCTATAAGTTTCTGCTGTGGATCGCAGCCCCATATCGGGCTGTATGGGGGTTCGTATCGGAATTGCCGCTGGCATCCATATGCCGACACCTGAATTCGATCCCGATACCGACCCCGACCCCGAAGAGAGATGGGCAAGAAGTATAAAACTATAAAAGAAGCGCCTGAAGCCGCCATGCACCGGAAAAATCCCCGAGAAGCGTTGACGGAAAGCGAGACCACCCTTCGCAAACTCTTCATGAATGCCCCCGTTGGCATATTCCGTGCCAATTCCAAGGGGGAATTGTTCGATGCGAATCCGGAAATGGCAAGAATTGCGGGTTTCAGCAGTCATGACACGGTTCCGTCTACCATCCACGAGGTATCCTTGAGGATGTATGTCGATCCCGGCCGCACCATTGCCTTTTTGCATCAACTGAAAGAAACCGGTTACGTTGAAAATTTCGAATGCGAAGCCTTTCGCTGGGATGGAGAGCATATCTGGCTGTCCATGAGCGCCCGCATAAGCAGGCGCCTGTCCGGCGATGATTTCGAGATAGAAGGCTTTGCCGTGGAAATCACCCCGCGAAAAGAGTTTGAAGGGCTACTGCAGGAATACCGGTCGGCCGTGGAAGGCTCGGAAGAATTGATGGCGGTGATTGACAAAGCGTATGCATATCGGATGGTCAACAAGGCCTACCTTCAGCGCCACGGCAAAAGCAGGGAGGATGTGATCGGCAAAAGCGTGGGAGACCTCGTGGGGATGCACTATTTTCAGTTTATCGTAAAGCCCTACATGGATCGCTGTTTTGCCGGGGAAAATGTCGTTTACGAAAGAAAGGCGTTTTATCCGACTGTGGGAACGCGGCGGCTTGAAGTGCATTATCACCCCCTGTGGTCCGGATCCCGCGTTGAAAAAATCGTTGCAATTCTGCGGGACATAACGGATTATAAAAAGGCTGAAAACGAACTCCGCCAGTCCCAGCATCAATTGCGCCAGCTTGCGGCATATCTCCAGAATGTCAGGGAGCAGGAGAGAACGGAAATCGCCAGGACCGTTCACGATGAGTTGGGCCAAGCGCTCACCGGGTTGAAAATCGACCTGGGGCTGCATGAAAAACAACTGGCGCGATGTCTGCCGGATCATGCGCCGCTGTTTGAGACGACAAAGTCCATGACCGGACTGGTGGACTACCTGATCAAGTTCACCCGGGAACTCGTTTCCGAGTTGCGGCCTTCCATACTCGACGATCTCGGTCTGGACGCGGCCGTGGAATGGTATATTGAAAAATACAGGTCAAGAACCGGCCTTTCGGTGCGCTACAGCAGCGGTGCGGGTCTTGAAACGCTGGACGGAGAAATCGCCACGGCCCTGTACCGCATCGTCGTAGAGTCCCTTACCAACGTGACCCGCCATGCCCGTGCCAACGCCGTCATGATTGATCTTACCATTGCCGAACAAATACTGGTACTGAAAATCAAAGATGACGGCGTAGGCATCACCCGGGACCGTGTGAACCGCACCCGCTCCTTCGGCATCGTTGGGATGCGGGAAAGGGCGCTTGCATTTGGCGGAACCATCGAATTTGACGGAAGACCCGGTAAAGGCACGACCGTCCGGGTGCAGATCCCACTTGCCGGAAGATCCCGGTAGCCGCGGCGTGCCTGCTGAAACCGGCAATATGCAGCTGCAATGCATCGAGGGGCGAGGTGGCGGACAGGCGTTACAAAACACTGACCCCCTGCAGCCTGCAACTGAAAACCCACAACTTGCGACCGACTGCGAATGATCCGGATTCTTGTTGCAGACGACCATTTTATTGTCCGGGCCGGGCTCCAGAAAATCATCGCTGATATTGCCGATATGGAATTCGTGGATGAAGCCGTAAACGGGCACCAGGCAGTTGAAAAGGCGTCAGAAAACGACGTGGACGTGGTTCTGCTGGATATATCCATGCCCGGTCCGGACTGGCTGGATGTGCTCAAAACGATAAAACAGCAAAATCCGGGCCTGCCGGTGCTTATCCTCAGCATTCATCCAGAGAAACAGTATGCCATAAGAGCGATCAAGTCGGGGGCTTCGGGGTATCTCACAAAGGACAAGGCCCATGAGGAGCTGATCACCGCCATTCGGAAGGCCGCTGCCGGCGGCCGGTATATCAGCACGGGGCTGGCGGAGCAGCTGGCCGACCTGCTTGAATTCAAAAAAGATCTGCTCCCTCATGAAACCCTTTCCGACCGGGAATTTACGGTGATGGTGATGCTTGCCAAGGGGGAATCGGTTTCCGCCATCGCAAGGCATCTGTTCGTAAGCCCCAAAACCGTTAGCACATATCGCGCAAGAATTCTTTCTAAAATGATGCTCCGGGGCAATGCCGATCTCATTCATTACGCCATAAAACACGGCCTTGTCGAAAGCGAATAAGGCATGGTTTTTCTGTAGGCAAATGCCTACAGAAAAATAAGCCGACCCCTACGCCATTTTTCCCTTTTCTCCTATATTTTTCCGCCGCCGGCCATGATATCCAGTTTCCAATACTTCGTTACTCCGCACGCAACAGGACAGTTGTTTTGAGAATTTTAATCGCAGATGATTCAAGTATCATGCGCCACCGCCTCATGCAGAGGATCGATGAACTGCAGTGCGTGGAAGGGCTTTTTGAAGCGCATGATTTCGACCAGACCATGAAAGGGCTTTCCGATATCCGGCCCGATGTGCTCGTACTGGATATCCGGATGCCCGGCGGAACCGGTATCGACGTATTAAAGTCCATGAAAATCGCTACCCGGCCACAGGTGGTCATTGTTTTCACCAATTACGCCTATCCACAGTATTATGAGAAGTGCATGGCCCTGGGCGCCGATTATTTCTTTGACAAATCCGCCGATATTGAAAAACTTGTTGCGGTTATCCGAACCTGCGATCTTTCTCATGAAAATGCAGGGTGTTCAGAAAATATGAATCAATGAGTTGGGGGAGTTGGGGCAATTATGGAATACAGCATTACGGACGTGTTGAACCGGGAAAAACTCCAGGAAATAACCGAGGCCTTTCATGCGGTAACCGGACTTTCTTCTTCAGTAGTGGATAAAGACGGAACGGTCCTTGCCGGATCCGGATGGCAGGAGATTTGCAGCCGGTTCCACCGGGTGAACGAGAAAACCGCCAGGAATTGTTTGAAAAGCAGTGAAGCTATGGCGGAACGCTTCAAGGAGGATTGCCCCCACATCGTGTGGAAGTGCCCCAACGGGTTGTATGATGCGGCCGCCCCGGTGATTGTGGACGGCGAGCACATTGCCAGCCTGTTTACCGGCCAGTTTCTCATGGTCCGACCCGATATTTCCGATATCGAGCAATTCAGCAGCCGGGCGCGCTTTGCCGGTTTCAATGAAACCGATTATCTCAATGCCCTTGAAAAAGTTCCCACCATAACTCCCGCCCAGCTCGACGGCATCCTCGATTTTCTGAAAAATTATGCGGACATCCTTTCCGACATGGGCACATCCCTGGAAAACCGGGAGGAAGGCGCATCAGAAAAGGATGCAAAAGCGCTCGGGATGTCCCTGGTCAATCAGCCCGCGGATAAAGCGAAAACAAGGGTGGGAAGCAAATGTGCATGCAAAAGCGCTTTGCAAACGCCTTCCGATTGATCGCAACGGCCGGTTTGCCCCGTGACAATGTTTTTCCGGATCTCAACTCACTCCGGTATCAATCTTTTCCACAAACTGCTCCACAGCCTTCCATATTCTTTCCGACCCTTCGCCGTTGATAATCCCGTGACGGGCGGTATTGACCAGCAGGTACTCCTTGTCTTTCGAGGAGAGGCGCATGAATATTTTCATGGCACCTTCGTAGTGGACCACCGGGTCGGCAAAAGACTGGATGATCAATGCCGGTATGCTGATTTTTTCAAGTCTGGGCGCCAGCGCGCTCATAAGGCGCTCCATTTCCAGTACGGCGGACAGGGGGTTTCGGAGATAGTTGATGTGGGGGTTCTCCGGGTTGTTGTTGACAAACTGTTTCCCGGCCTGCGGCAGGTTCATTTTTTTCATCATTTGGTTCCATAAATGGATCGCGGGGATGAACCGGGTGGAGAAGTCCTGTAGTTTCATGGGGGCGGAAATGGCGAACACGCCTTTGATATCGTCCACACGGGTGCAAAGATCCAGTGCAAGCCCGGCGCCGAAGGAAAATCCGCCTGCCACGATATTGCTGCACAGGTTCGACAGGATTCCGTACCCTTCGGCCACGGCGTCGATCCATTCCGTATGGCCGCGTCCGGAAAGGTCCTCCGGAGCGGTGCCGTGCCCTTTGAGTCTTGGGGCAAACACGCGATACCCCCTTGCGGCAAGGTGCTCGCCCAAAGCCCGAACCTCTAAAGGCGCCGCCATGTAGCCGTGCACGAGCAATATGCCCGTATCGCTGCAAAGCCCGGTGGTTTTGTCCGCAAAAGGCGTTTTTTCCGGCAGAAGAAAAGGCGTGCCCACATGCTTCGGCTTGGATTCACCGGGCACGGCATGCTCGAAGTAATCTTTTTCAAAATCGAAGCGGGTTTTGTCCAGCAGGCGGCGGCGTATCATATAGCGGATGCGCAGCGGGTGCTGCCGGGCGATGGTTTTGAGCCTTTCCTGCAGATCGTGCAAGGGTTCGATTTCGTTTGCCGCCACTGCGATGGGGTTTTCGATGCGGATTTGATGAAAATCAAGGGACTCCTCGAAATCAAAGGCCTTGACCAGCACGCCGTCCTTGTCCGCCAGCACCCCTTTTTCCCTTGCCAGTGCGATGAAATTGCCGATTCTGCCCTTGGGATCGTCCGTGAGCAGGTTGATCTGATTTTGCGAAAGGGAATCGTGGCGGTATACACCCATTTTATGGTAGTCAATGGTCGCAGCCGCCAGGTATGCCCGTCTTTTCAGGTCCTTTACGTCAATCGTCATATGGGGATAATATTTTAAGAGCGTTGCCAGGATATGGTCGTGGTTGATGGTGGTCATCCGGTAAATTGCGGACATATAACGCCCCATGATCCGAAGGGCGGTCTTTCGCAGCATGGGGCGCGACGGTATGTCTTCGTCAAAATCGATGGGGCGGTGCGACGACATGTCCGCATGCACGGATTTGCTTTTGAGATACCCCCCCACGCGGATGGGTTCGCCGAAACGGATATCCACGTCCACTCCCGAAAGCATCATATTCCCCTCCATCATGATCTCTTCGGCGACCCGGTCGGGCATTTCGCCCAGTAACATTTCGGCCAGGCGGTTGATGGCGTTTTCCCTGCCGCGCATGGGATTGTAGGTGATATTGACCGGAACGATAAAGGTTTCGGTGTTCAGTACCGGTGCCATATTTTCGATTTCAAACAGGCGCATAAGGCGTGCTGCTTCGTCCGGGTTTTCATCGCGCATCCGGCGCAGACGGCCGCGGTAGAACTCCGTCCGAAGCCCGATGGCCGCTGCGCCGGTGTGCGGGGGATGGATGCCGCCTTCCGAGAGGATCATGAAGCGGGCATCTTTTTTCCCCGCTGCGTCATAGACTTTCTTGTTTTTTACCATTCGCCCTTCCGGAAAGATGATCCACGCCGCTTCCCCGGTAAGCAGGGTTTTTACGATCAACTTGTCCCGGTCAGGATTTCTGCTGGAAAGCGCGCCGAGTTTTTCCAAAATCCTGCCGAAGCCTCCCATGAACAGGGAGTAATCTGCAAGGCTCCATATGGTCTTGCTGGTCATACGGTTTAGAAAATAGGGGAGAAAAATGGTTTCAATGCGCGTGAAATGGTTGACGGCAAAAATGAGAGCGCCCTTGGGGATGTTTTCTCCCCCGTGGATTCGAAAATTTGCTTTTGCAAGGCTCGAGATTGCACCGACGGCGTATCCGGCGGTGCGGTAGGCATATCGGTTCATCAGGAGACTCCTTTGGCGGGGGCAGGGATTACAGTTTCCGTTTCCAACCCGTTTCCGTGCGGCAGTATTCAGCATTTCCCGCGTCGTCGTAATCCGCGCCCGTCCATTGTTTTGCGATGATGGCCACTCTGTTCATGTAGAGTTGGATCCGATTGTACCCGTTGGGGGCCTTTTTGCGCAGCCGGGTGCTTGTGGCGGTCGATCCCTGAACGCAGACCATGGTCCGCCGGATATGTTGATGAAACGATGAGATCTCGCCGGTGTAAGGGAGGTGAAGGTGTCCTCCGAGCAGCAGGTCGACCCCTGATTTTTCAAATGCTTCAAGCGCCGGCTGGGCGTTTCGTACCAGGTATGTGCGCGGATACTGCGGCGGCGGAAGAAACGGATGATGGGTGAAGACGACCTTGATGATGCTGTTTTCGGCTTTTTTGAAAAACCTGGTCGCCTTTTGGATTTGTGCGGTGGAAATGCTTCCTTCCTTCCACGTGTAATGCGGCACCCAGGATCTTGCGGTATTGATTCCCATGATGGCCACTACATCGTCTCTATAGGTGGGCGCAAGGTTCTCGTCGATATAGGTTTGAAACCGCCGGTAGGGATGCCTGAAGCGCTCCCAGAGATTGAAATAGGGGAGGTCGTGGTTGCCGGGAACCACCATGTACGGTACGGGCAGGCGGTTCAGAAACGCCCGGGCCTGATGCCATTCGTGCGGTCGTGAGCGCATTGTCAGATCGCCGCTGATAATGCATATATCCGGCCGTGTAAGACGGATTTGCTCTTCAAGCCGATCTACGGCGCCGGGGGTGATTTTCCCGAAATGAAGGTCGGTTATGTGGATCAGGGTTCTCATGGATACGCTTCAGTGCCATTTAAAAATTTTCAACCCGGCGGTGAAGAATACGGCACCGGTCAGGAAAAGCAGGATGGCTGCCGGTGCGGTTTCCGCAAGGCCGGCGCCCTCGGTAAATATGGCCCGGATACCATCCACCAGGAGCGCCAGCGGCAGCTTCCCGATGACGGGGATGCTCCATTCGGGAAAATTGTGATATGAAAAAAACACACCGGAAAGAAGCGTCATGGGCATGACCACCGCATTGATCATACCGTTTCCGACCTCCGTGTTGGCCGTGCGCGAGGAAACGAATACGGCAATGCCGCAGAAAGCAATGTTCCCGGCCATAAACACCATGACAAGCGCCCCTGCGCTCCCTTGTATGGCAATATCAAAAATCATCCATGCAAAAAAAACCAGAAGGGCGGATTCAACAATGTTGATAAATATCCGGACGAGCATCAGCGCGGCCAGAAAGTGCGATTTTACCATGGGGGTGGCCACCATCCGGCGCAGCAGCTTCTTGGACCGTTTATCGATCATACCGTAACTGATGCCCCACATGCAAGACATCATCACGGTCATGGAGATTAGCCCCGGAACCAGAAAATCGATATACCGGGTGCCGGGTATTTCCAGGGGGGAAACCCGGGCGCCCGTATCGGGTATGGTTGCGGGCGTTTTGAATTCTCCATCCGTAGGTGGGGCATCGACGCCGACCAGCGTGCGAAGCGCATGCCAGGCAAGGCGGGCATCCTGGTTCTGCGGGTCGAAATGATACATTACGTCCCCGGCGTCCGTTATTTCCATGATCAAATGAATCCGCCCCTGCTTCAGTCGTAGAATCGATTCGTCCCATGAGCCGGCATCGAAAATATACAGGGTGTCGCCTAACATATCATCCCGGACCGTCAGCATAAAGGATGTTTCATCCAGGATGCCGAGCGTATGGTCCGGGTCGCGCATGCTGCTTGAAAAAAGCGCCTCAATGACGTCGGGTGCCCGCGGCGCGCTCCCGCTCTCATCGGCGTTGGTGAAACCGATGTGGTGCTCCGTTTCCGCGGCGCGCGTAAATGCCATGCCAAGTCCGATGGAAAGAAGAATCGGAAAGATGATCCCCCAGAAAAGGATGGCCGGCTGTCTCGTGACTTCCTTCAGGTGGGCGAGGGTAAGGTGAAGAAACTGTTGAATATGAAAGCGGTTACGCATCAAGCCGTCTTCCCGTCAGTGCCGTAAACAGGTCGTCAAGGGTTTTCCGTCGGCACTCCATGTTTTTGAGACGGAGGCCGCGGGTGTTGAGAAAATCCAGGAATTGTGGAAGCTGCCCTTCGATGTTGGACAAAAGGATGGCCCCTTTTCCGTCTTTCGCATCCCAGCGCACGGGAAACGGGCATTCGTTGTCAAAATCGTCACAAGGCGGGTGGGGCGTTTCAAAGGAAAAGACAATGATCTTTTCCGCGGAGTCTTCGGAAAGCAGCTGGTCCATGGTTCCTTCCCGGAGTACGATGCCCTTGTCGATGATCATGATATTGTCGCACAGCTGCTCCGCCTCTTCCATATAATGAGTGGTGAGCACCAGTGACGTATTGGAGCAGTGCTTCAAATCCAGGAGAATGGACCATATATCGCGTCGCGCATTCGGATCGAGCCCGGTGGTGGGTTCGTCCAGCAGAAGGACTTTCGGCCGGTTGATCAGCGCGAGGGCGAGGGCCAGGCGCTGGCGCTGGCCGCCCGAGAGATTCATGGTATAGGCCCCGGCTTTTTCCCGCAGGTTGACGGTCTCCAGGATTTCAGAAACCCGGTGTTTCCCAAGTTCGTAAAAGCTGGCGAACAAACGGAGGGTTTCCCATACGGTGAGCCGGTCGATAAACCGGGTTTCCTGGAGGCTGAGGCCGATGGCGTGATGAAGGGTCTTCTCGTTGCCTTCCCATTCAAGCCCCATGATGCGGATTTCCCCGCTGTCGGGACGCTGGATGCCCTCGATCATCTCCACGAGGGTGGTTTTCCCCGCCCCGTTGGGTCCCAGGATCGCCGTGAACTGTCCTTCAAAAACAGTCAGGTCGATGCCGTTGACCGCACGGACCGATTGAAACGCCTTGTACACGTTTTTTAATTGTATAACCGGTATCATAAAATAAAAATAAATAGGAAATATTGTATCGGTCGATGCCGAATCGATATAAATACCATAAGCGCTCCGGTTTTCCCATAGTTTTGTGAGGCTTTGGGCAAAACCTCTTCTCAAGGGGCATTTGTGCACTCATGCTTGAATTAATCCGTTATTGCCCGTATACTGGCCATATAGTTTGTTTTATACGGCGGTTGTCAAAAACGATCCGAGGCGTAAACGACCGGCTCTGTTTTGAAAGCGCAAAGGGAAAAGGGATGTATTTATGACCGGGAGAAAACTCAACAGGTCCGCGACATCGCGCTTGTTCAAACTTGGCGGACTTGCCGGGCGCGTAGGGTTGTCCATGGCGGGCAACACCTTGTCCCGGATGTTCCGCGACAAGGAGGACGCCGAAGCCAATTACGGGCAGACACTGATGAAAAACGCCGTGATGGTCAAGGAGGCGTTCGGGCAGATGAAGGGCGTTCCCATGAAAATTGGCCAGATGCTGAGCCTTCATGAAAATCTCATGCCCGCGGAAGTTGCCCGGGTCTTCCAGTCTCTCCAGAAAAATGCGCCATCGGTCCCCTTTGATGAGATCCTGGAGATGATCAAGGAAGAACTCGGGGACCGCTTCGATCTCATTGCGCACATCGATGAAGCGGCAATGGCCGCGGCTTCCATTGGACAGGTGCATCGCGCGGAATTGAAGGACGGCCGGGAAATCGTTCTGAAAGTACAGTACCCGGGCATTGACGAGGTCATCCGCGGGGATTTGAGGAATTTCAAAGGAATTATCAAAACGGTCTTTTCCCTTTTCACCCGCATGGATCTCGAGGAAATGTGGCAGGAGATGAAAGACCGCCTCCTGGAAGAGCTCGACTACCTCAGGGAAGCCGAAAACATGCGGCGCGTAAGAGACAACTACAGAAACGACGACGCCGTTATCGTACCGGAGGTAATATCCGAACTGACCTCTGAACACGTGCTGGCCATGGAAATGGTCATGGGTATTTTCCCCGACGAGGCAACCGGGGAAGGATATTCCCCGGAGTTGAAAAATTGCTGGGGGAAGGCCGTGGCCAGCCTTGTGCTGAAAGGCCTTTTTGAGCACCGGTTCTTGCACGTGGACCCGAATCTTTCCAATTTCGCCTTCCGGGAGAACGGGGCCATTGTTGTATATGATTTTGGCTGCATGAAGGAGATCACGGAAGATCTGTCCCGGAAATACGCACTGGT
>JAWOAV010000242.1:0-3074 GCA_046498365.1 Desulfosalsimonadaceae bacterium | reverse complement strand
TCCAGTGGAGTTCGCTTAAAAAAGGGGCTATGGCGGAGTCGTTTTCCCCCCGGCCGCTCAGCATATCCTGGAAAACGCCTTGATTCCAAGAGCACCGAACAACTGCGGAATCTTCTTGTTCATGGCCGGATCCAGAACCGTGTAGGGGCGCCCCAGAAGCACCACGCAGATGTCGGCCGAATCCGGAAAATGGGCGTCAAAGAGCGCCCGCCACTGTTTTGCGGCCGTCTCCCGCCCCGCTCTGGCGTGCTCAAAGGCTCTCATGATTTCAATAAAATTGCTGTTTTCATCGATTCTGCGGGTCGCGCGGTACAATTCCAGGCGCATGTGGAAATTGGAATACAGATATTTCATGACCGGAGCGACCCGCTTGTCCGCGATTCGATCCGAAATACCGGCAATCAAGGCCGGCGCGTACTGGGAGTAATAACAGTACTGGCGCCTGCCGTTGGCGTTTTTTTCCGTGTTGTCCAGGTAATGGGGCAGAAAGATATAATCGACCTTTTCCGCCAGGGATACCGCCTGCCCGTGCATCGCCGCCATGGGAGCGCAGAATTCCGCACCGGCCTGCGCTTTCCCCGTTTTCACCGCATCTGTGGCAGTCGTGTCCCCGATGACCGTCCGGATGCCCAGGCGATTGAAAAAATCCACCCAAAGGGAAACGTCTTCATACAGATAAAGCGCCGATGGAATTCCCACGGTAACGGCGGAAGGTTCCTTTACACGGTTTTTTGCGGAAAAGAGCTTCCGGTGCGCCCGGATCAGATCGAAACCGGAGGCGTTGTTGTCCACAAAACGGTTCGTGTCATAGTCCCGGCCGCACAAAAAGCCATAGGCAACGGGACCGTCTGTCATTTCCGCAACGGTGATCTTGCAATGATTGGTGCATAATTGGCACACCTCGGAACGAACCGGGATATCGGTCTTATAGAGGCCCAGGCCGCGAAACATGCTGTCCTGTAAGCGTTCATCCGCCAGGTGCATGGCCACGCCCAGAGCGCCGGCCAGATGGCAATAGCGGGATACGTGAATCGGCTGCTCCAGGCGCTGCTCAAACGCTGCCACAAGGGCCCGGTTTTTGGCTGTCGCCCCCTGAAAGCAGACCACCTCTCCGATGCTGCTTTCCACGGCCACCTTGGTGAGATAGTTCTCCCTCACCGCGTGCAGGGCCGCGGCGAGCACCTCGTTTACGGTGTATCCACGGCTCAGGTAATAGTTGATGTCCCGCTCCATGAATACCGTGCACCGGTCGCTGGCGATGGGCGAGGCAACCCGCCAGGTCCGCTTTGCATAGTCGGTCAACGCAACGCCCAGCTTTTCCGCCTGCTCCTCGATAAAGCTGCCCGTGCCGGCCGCACATACCGTATTCATGATGGAGAACGTCACCCTGCCGTTTTTGAGAGTGGTAAACTTGGAATCCTGCCCCCCGATCTCAATGATGGTATCCACATCGGGGTTGAGTTCAACCGCGGCCCGCGCATGGGCAGTAATTTCATCAATCACCAGGTCGGCGCCGGCGATTGCGCCCACGAACTTTCGGCCGGATCCGGTCGTTCCCGCCCCCATTATCTGCAGATCGATGGAGCGGCTTCCGGCCAGGTCGTCCATGGCCTGGAACAGGGAGCACATGGCTTCCACGGGGCGGCCCGCCGTCCGGGTATAAAATCCGGCCAGCACCCGTTTCTCAGGCGTCATCCACACGGCCTTGGTGCTGGTGGAACCGATGTCGATCCCGAGATAAACCGGAAGGTGTTTTCCCGGCTCAAGGTCAGGGTAGATATCGATTTCCACGCGGTTTGAAATTCCGCCGCGGATTGCCTCGTATTCACAGGCGGCATTTGCGCCAAAATCCGGGTAATGGGACCGGACCAGCGCCAGGGGGGGATGGCCGTATTCTCTTTTGGCATTCACCGTCCGCAGGATTCCCCGGTTATCGACCCGAGGGCCGAAAGATGCGCCGGTCTCGTCGATCATCCGGGCTGCAGCGCCAAATGCCCCGTACAGATGCGCCATGTCGTCCACGACCGGCTCCGTCCCGATAATGGAACGGATATGGCCGACGACCGCGCGGTTTTTCGCCACACCCCCGCAAAAAATCAGGGGCGTATTCGGTTTTTCATGCTTGAGCACGGTATTGGCGATGTTTTTGGCAAGCCCATGGCACAGGCCGTCGCAGATTTCCGACAGGCTGTACCCTTCCTGCTGCGCATGAATCAGATCCGTCTTGGCGAACACCGCACATCTCGAGGCGATTTTTGGACGCTCTCCGGTATTTTCGGCAGCAATGGCAGCAAGCTCGGCAATACCGGACAATTTCAACCGCCCCGCCTGCTGATCCAGGAAACTTCCCGTACCGGCCGCACAGGAAGTATTGGTTTTCAGGCCCGAATATTCTCCGTTTTCATCAAAAAAAAGCATTCCGAATTTTTCGCCGCCCACATGCAGCACGGCCCCGACTTTCTCGTTGAAATGCTTGGCGGCGCATATGACGGCGACCCGGTCATCACACCTGAAATCCGCACGGATGAGACCGGGCGTCTGATCGGTGGCGGCTACGGCGGCGATCTGGTCTGTTTCGATCATCTCCAGCAGCCATTCAATGGTATTGGCGATATCGCCGTGATGAAATTCGTAAAAACACCGGCGTATCTTTTTTCCGGCGGTCATCACTACCATGCCTACCGACACGGAACCGACGTCAATGCCCAAAACCAAATGGGAATCTGAAACCGTGGTCGCATTCATACGCGCATACTCATCTTGCCTTATCTGAACCAATCACTTGACCTGTTTTTGCTTTTCTGTATAAGTATCTGGATTCATCTTTTCAAGGATTGCATATTCCAACACCATGACGGCACGAGACATCCAATGGCCCAAAAACCTGGTGAAATCATCATCCCCCGGGAAAAAGCGGTTTTCTACCTGGACGGACAGGGCTGCTGGCGGAACGAACACGGCAAATTCAGGAACAAGAAAATCATTGACTATTTTCACCGCGCCATATCCAGAGATGAAAATGGCTATTTTGTCATTCAGGACAAAGGAGGCGTGATCGAAAAGGTTTACTTCCC
>JAWOAV010000103.1:0-15808 GCA_046498365.1 Desulfosalsimonadaceae bacterium | reverse complement strand
GAAGCCCTTGAAAAAGAGGCCGCGAAAATTACCCGGCAATCCGACATCGAAGCGCTTGAGAAAATCCGTCAAGACCCGTCCGCAGCGTTTCTGGTTCCGCTGGTGGATTTGCTGCTGGGCAAAATCGCCGGTTAAGACCCTTTGCCGGCCGGCTATATGTATCCCCACTCCTTCAGCCGGGTATGCGCGTGCTGGGCGTATTCCCCTTGGTTCACCTGCTGCAGGTAGTTATAGTATTTCTGCGCGGCATCTTCCCGGCGCCCCATGCCTTCCAGGGAAAATCCCTGGAAAAATATGGTGTTCGGATTTCCGGGCAGCCCTTGTTCATACGCATCGAACTGCGCCAGGGCCTGCTCAAAATTTTTGAGCCGCAAGTGGGTCATGCCCAGAACATGTTTGGCCTGGTGTTCTTCGGGATAGATCTGCCGGGCTTTTTGGGCATACCGGTTGGCATCCTGGTGTTTTTCCAGCGCCATCAGGCACTTGGCCATCTTGAGGTTCCCCGCGTAATCCTCCGGCGCTGTTTTCAGGGAGCGTTCATAGTGTTCCCGGGCCTTTTCCGGGCTTTTTTGCATCATTTCCCCGTCCCCGTCCTGCATCGCCTTTATGGCCGGTCCGATCTTCCGCAGTCCGGCTGTGTGGTCCATGTATCGTTCCTTGAAAATGGGACGGGTCTGTCGTTCTCCGGCATAGCCTGATTTGACGGCCTTGACGGCCGTTTCATAGCGTTCGCTGCTCATGGGGTGGGTGGAGAACAGGGTCGCCACGTAGCTCTCGTTTTTGTTCGACATGTCATTGAGCATGTCCATCAGCCCCAGAAAGCCCTCCGGATTATAATCGGAGCGGGCCATGTATTCCAGGCCCAGGGCGTCCGCTTCCCTTTCCTGGTTCCGGCTGTACCCGGCCAGCAGGGCCCCCGCCCCGATGCCCCCCAATCCCGCAACCAGGTCTCCCATCTGGTCGCCGGCAGCCACGGTCGCACCGGAGACAATCACGGCGGCGATCAGCCCCCGGGTCATCCTCTGGCTGGTGTGGCGGGCGGATACGTGCCCGGCTTCGTGCCCGATGAGCGAAGCCAGTTCGCCTTCATTTTCCATGGTGAGGAGGATGCCCCGGGTGATGCCGATGGTCCCTCCGGGAAACGCGTAGGCGTTCACGTATGCGGCGTTCAATGTGTGAAACGTATAGGGCATTTCCGGGCGGTGGCTGTTTTTGACCACCGAGCGGCCCACCTGCGACACGTAGTCGCCGAGATCCCTGTCCAGCGACGTCCCGTAATCCGCCGAGATCTGGTGGGGAGAATTCTGTTTGTCTATGCTGATTTCCTGGTCTTCGGACATGAGCATCAGCTCCCGCTGGCCGGTGACCGGATTGACCGCGCACCCGGACATGAAACCGACGCCCGTCATTGCCGAAAGCCACAGAAATTCGCGGCGGGTGATTCCGTATGCGTATAATTCCCGGTTTTTTTTGCCCTTCAATGATTGTTTCATGGTGATTGCCCCTGCTCTTTGTTTTTCAAAACAATGTTGACGGCAAAGTAAAAAGCCCAATACCTGCTCCAAAATACCACAAACAAGACGGATGCACTCGTAAAAAGTTCAAGATCAAGGCTGCCGCAGCTACATTTTCTTTGTTCCCCAGCGCGCCTGCCAGGTGCGCTGTTTAGAGGTGGCCGCCTGTTTTTTCATGAGCACCGCGTCGATCCGCCTTCGAAGCGTTTCAAAGACCTTGTCCTGGTTGTCAATGACCGAGGCGGAAGTGACCGCATCCACGTTTTCATAGGCAAAATCCCACTCTTCGCCTCCCGTGGTCAGCAGCAGGATGACGTGGTTTCTGCGTTCCAGATCGTCTATGAAACGTTTGAAAGAGAGGTTGAGGTGGCTTCTTGCCCAGCAACTGTCCATGATCACGATGGCATCGAATGCGTCCGCGTCGATCTCTTCCAATAACTTGATGTCGATCACCTCGATATTCGCAACGGGCCGGTAATTGTCAATAAGCCGACTGCGGAGCGCGTCCTTGAACTCGCTGGCGCTGGATGCGATCAGCATGCGGTGCGCGGCATCCGCTTGGATGAAATGATCTCTTTGCACATGGCGGGCGCAGGATACAAGCGCTATGCAAAAGACCAGCAGCACCCCGCCGATCATGACGCCCCGTTTTTTCCCTGCTTTTTCCATGAGCCGTCCCCTTTGTGTAGAGAATTCCGTTCAGTTGCAGCCGATTTTTCCGTTTGCCGTCATCCGGAAAACCGGCGGGCCCCCCGGCGGATACAATAAAAGCCATTCAGTCAGCGGAAAATCGAATGCACAATACGCCCATAGTATCAAAAGTGCATGATATTATACGAAATTATATTGACATTGAAAGAATATGTCTATACTAAATACTATAAAGGGTGTTTCATGCGTCTGCAATATATTTCGTGTCCGGTCCGGTTTGTGCAGAATGTTCACTTTCATACCGGGCCCTTTGTACCGCATTAACAGGGACAGGGCGGGAGACCAGAATGGATAAAGTACTGATCGTCGACAGCGACAGAAAACAACTGGCCGCCATCCGGAATGAATTCAAAGGCCTTCGCCAGTTCGAACCGCTTACGGCCATCAATGGGAAGGGCGCCCTGGAAACGCTCCAGCAGGTCCGGGTCTCGGTGGTCGTTGCGAACATGATGCTGCCGGATATGGATAGTGTCGACCTGGTGGCCCATCTGACGCGGATCAGCGCCTCTACTCCCTGCATCATTATGACCGAAACCGACAAATCTCCACCGGTTTTTCCGGCACACAGCCGCAAGGACGCGATGCTGTCCTATATTGAAAAACCCATTGCTCTCAGGGCCATGGGCGCCATGATTTTTGCCGGGCTCAATATCAGGGACGAGGGCATGTCCCTCCGGGGGATCGTCCTCGCGCACCTGCTGCCGCTGGTGGCTCTGTGTCGCAAAAGCTGCCAGATGGACATCGTTTCCGAGAGGCGGAAAGAGGGGGTTCTTTATTTTCAGGACGGCGTTCTGCTGGACGCCCGTTCGAACGGCCAGGCAGGCGATGACGTTGCCTTGGAGATGTCGAACTGGGGGCGGATCGTGCTCACGTTGTCCCCGCTTCCCGAAAAGAAAATCCGGCCGCGCATCAAGACGGACCTCATCGACCTTGCCGGCGCCAGGTGGAAACGGGGTGCACCGACTACCGGGAGCCCGGAAAAAAAGGCTTCCCCGGTCTCCCCTTATGCTGTTGGGGCGGGGCCCTCTCCGGCGGCCCCCCCTCCCGTATCGGAGGGGAGTCGCCTGGAAGTTGCGCTGAGACGCTATGCCACTTCCTTCCAGGCCATCAAGGGCTACCGGGGGGTGGCCATCCTGGGGTCCGACGGATCCATTCTCGCTACCGACACGGGGCCCGAGCCCATTACTTTCTCCAATTTTGCCGCTGAATTTGACAGCATCGTCTCGTACTGCAGCAAAATCGCCTCGCAGAAAGGGTTCAGCCGGTGCACCAGCGTCACGCTGCACACTGAGAACGGGATCGTTATCATGACGAGACCGGATCTATACCGGCAGGGCAATTTTCGCTTTATCGGAGTGCTGGCCCCCGATGCCAACGGATATTTCATGCAGGTCCAGCTTGAAAAAACCATTCCGCAGATCCTGGCCGCGATGTAAGCAGGTGTCCGGTTATTTCAACTACGCCGGTTCTTTCAAAATCACCAGCGCATCCACGGCAACAGGCTCCGCTCCGGCAAGGAGCAGCGGGTTGATGTCGATTTCTCTTATCTGCGGATGCACAAGGGGAATCCGGCTCAAGCGCAGCAGGATCTCCGCGAGCCTGCCTTTGTCCACCGCCGGCATGCCGCGATAACCGCCAAGCAGTTTCGCTGTTTTGATCTCTTCTATCATCTCGCGGGCATCGATGTTGTCAACGGGCGCCAGCCGGTACACAACGTCGTTTATAGCTTCCGTGAGCACGCCCCCCACCCCGAAAGCCACGCAATGGCCGAACTGGTCATCCCAGCTGACCCCGGCCAGAAGCTCCCGGCGGCCGTGGATCATCCGTGCCGCCAGAACCGGCACGGTCCTGCCGGCGGTTTCCTGTATGGCCTGATACGCCCGGGCCGCGCTCTTCGCGTCTGTTATGTCGAGAATCACCAGGTTCTGGTCGCTCTTGTGCAGGATGTCCGAATCGCAGGCCTTGAACGCGACCGGGTATCCGATCTCTTCGGCGGCCGCAATGGCGCTGTCTATGTCTGTGGCCAGTCGCTCCTCCGGGACGGGTATGCCATAACAGGCCAGCAGCTTTTTGGCGGCGAATTCATCCAGAGTGCGCGCCCCTTTACCTGCAGCCTCATCAATGATCATAGAGGCATCCGGGTCGGCAGTCATTTGTTCTGCGGGGGGGAGAGGGGTGCGCTGGCAGATGTTTTTGTATCGGACCAGCGTGGCCATGGCGCGGGCCGCTTTTTCCGGGGCGTCAAGAACCGGCACGCCGGCGTCTTCATAGGCCTCGGTGTAGGCATCGTCCCGGTCGAAAAAGGAGGATACCGTCATGGGGATCCCGTGCGCAAAGGGCTTGGCAGCCGTTGCCGAAAGGTCCCGCTTGCTTTGATCGACAAGATCGGAAAGGGATATATCGGGCAGCAGGTGGGCTACATGGGGGAAAACCGCCTTCATGAATCCCGTGGACATGGCGCCGTGGATAACCACGCCGTCAACCTCGCCGCTTTGCATGACCAGATCGACGATGGTATCGGTCATGACTGTCATGTCCATGTTGAAGGTGAGGTCCACGGGATTTCCGGCCGGCGCATGCACCGGCATCAGCGGCTTGATCTTTTCCTGCAGGGCCTCGCTGAAAACCGGCATTACGCAGCCGTTGGCTTCGCAGGTATCGGCGATGGCCGAGCCTGGCCCCCCCGAGTTGGTGATAATGCCGATCCGGTTTCCCCGGATGGGGGGCTGGGTGGAAAGCGTCCATCCATGGGCATAGAGGTCCTCGATAGAGTTGACGCGGATAACCCCGGCCTGTTGGAAAAGGCCGTCATAGAGATAGTTCTTCCCGGCCATGGCCCCGGTATGGCTAAGGCCGGCCCGGCCGCCGGCTTCACTGCCCCCCACGTACTGGGCGATGACCGGCTTGCGGGGGGTGATCTTTCGGGCGACGGCTAAAAACCGGCGGGGGTCGCGGATGGTCTCGATATACATGGAGACCGCACGGGTATGCGGGTCTTCGCCGAAGTATTCCAGCACATCGATAATATTGACGTCGGCTTCGTTGCCGACACTCACCGCCTTGCTGAAATAAATCCCCCGCTTCTGCAGATGAACGATGGTCTGGGCCACGTAGGTGCCGCTCTGGGAAATCATGCCAAGCCTGCCGGCCTGGCCGGTCAGCGGCATGACCGTGGTATTGAGTGCCACCGCCCGGTTGATCATTCCCATGCAGTTAGGGCCGATAAATCGCATGCTGTATTTATGGGCGATCTCCTTGAGCTGCTGCTCCAGGTCGGCCCCTTCGGCGCCGATTTCCTTGAAACCGGCCGTGATAACGATGGCATACCGGGTTCCCCTTTTGCCGAAGGCTTCGAACAGCGGGAGCAGGTGCCGGGAGGGCAGCACGAAGATGGCCAGGTCCGGGGCTTCGGGCAGGTCCTTGGGGTCGGCATACGCCGGAAAGCCCAGAACGGTTTTTTCGGTGGGGTGGACGGGATAGAAGTTTCCTTTGAAGCCGTCCTTGATAATGCTCAGGGCATGCATGGTGCCCATTTTCATCGGGTTGTTGCTGGCGCCGACAATGGCGATGGATTCGGGGTTCATCAGGGTGTGCAGAAATGATGCGGCCATGTCTTCTCCTTTGGTGTCAGTGCGATTGTGACCAAGGAAAAGACCATATCACTGTCGCATAGCAGATGCAACAAAAAAGCGAGCGTTCGTTCTATAATTGACCTTATCCGTATGCCTTCATTCCTGCACGAAGCGCCCCCTCGATGGTGCCATCGACCAGCTCTGCCCCGGGAAACAAGGTTTCCTCGGGGTCGTAATCATCCGCGCTGTATTTGTATATCGCGAACGCCCAGTCATACAGGTCGCCGTTGTAGGTGAGCCGGCAGATGGGTTCGGGTCCGATGCCGTCATCACGGTCCAGAAATACATGCTCCTTTTCAAATCGGGCGCTGTACGCTTTCCCCGCGGCATTGAGCTCTTCCTCGTTAAAGCGCCCGATGACCTGCCGAACGTCTTCCCGGACGTCCTCAGGTATGTCAAACGTAAACATTTTCCCGGTTCCCCCCATTCATTTTCAAGATTATTCCTCGACGACGATGGCCTCGGGAGCGCATTCCGCTGCCGCCCGGCGTACATCCTCCTCGTGCTTGGGCGGAACCTCTTCTGCGATCACCCGGCCGATCATTTGATCGTCGTCATACGCAAAAACTTCCGGGCACACCTTGCTGCAATTGCCGTCTCCCATGCACAGATCATAATCGATTTGCACTTTCATTGTTTCTCCTCCTGTTTTTTTTATGGTGCCGCCATTGGTAGCGTGATAAAAACAATAATGCCGACAGCGGCTTTTGTCCATCAATCCCATTTTCGGTGCTGCAAAGCGCAATCATTCCGGCCCTGCCGGCAACGGCGCATGGGTTGTGCTTGATATTTTTGGGGGGGAGGATATGGTTTTTCATGAAACGGCGCCGCTTCCCACGCAACCCCTGCAGGTGAAAAATGGTCGAAATGCCCCTCTGGATCAGCCATCGCGGATACAAGGAAAACGCCGTGGAAAACACCCGGGCCGCGTTTCGGGCCGCTGTTGACCTGGGTTTTCCCTGTCTGGAAACCGATCTGCGACTCACCCGGGACAAACGGATCGTGCTGATCCACGACCCGGTGCTGGATCGTCTGGCCGGTATCCGGAAAAGGGTAGAAGACATGACAGCCGCCGAACTGGCCGGTATCCGGTTGACACCGCTGCATCGCCAGGTCGGCCGGGACGAAGAGCAGGACGCGTTCGATAACCGGATTTTGTTTTTTGAGGATTTTGCCGCGGAATTTTCCGGATGCCGGTGGGTGCTGGACATCAAACCGGAAGCCGGGGCCGAAACTATCCGGGCCCTGTCTTGCTGGGCCGAGGCCGAAGGAAAGGTCGAAACCATCGCCCGGAATGCAAAGATACTGACCTGGCACCCGGAGCACGAAGTGCTGGCGGCCGAGCGTTTCCCAGGGGTTGCGTTTTATGCCCGCCGCCGGGAATGCTGGCGGGCAGGGTTTGCGGTGCTCTCCGGCCAGCCCCGGTTCGGCGCGATCCAGCCCGGCAAGACCTACGCCCTGACGCCGTCCCTGCTGGGCATCCCCCTGTTCCGGCCGTCCATTGTCCGGCGTTTCCACAAGCGTCGCGCCAAAGTGGTCGCATTTCTCCCGCCCACCGACGATCTGGCCCGCCGGGCCGCGGCCGCCGGCTTTGATGAAATCCTCACCAACCGCAAAAAAACCGCCGGGGATGGCCCCGGCTGACATCAGGAGGTGTTTTGATGTCTCGAGCAGGCCTGTCACCCCTGTCCGCTCCGGCGAGATCATCCTTGACTGATCTAACCGGCTGCGTCGTAGGGAACCTGTCCCGGCGGCCAGGCCTGAAGCACTTGGCGGATAAGGGCCAGCTCGCCCGTATGGTACGCATTGTGGTCCGCCGCCAGCAGGATTTCCCGGTATATGGTATACGTCTTTGCGTGGGGAATGGGTCCGTAAAGATCCGTCTGCTGGTCGCGGGCCATTTCTTCCAGCACGGCGCGGTCTTTGAGAAAACCCCGGACGCTTTCTTCCCATCCCGCTGCATTGGCACTTTCCGCCGGCGAGGGGAAAAAGGCCTCCGGCCACGGCGGTGACACATAGCCGGGGTCCTTAACGAACAATACGATATCCTCCTGCGCTCTGCGCATATGCTCCAGGATATGCCAGGCGGAATAGGGCATGTTCGGCACCTTGCCGTTGATCCCGAAAAGCGGGAAGCCGTCGACGGCTTCTTCAAAGGTCATATGCGCATTGTCGCCCGTCAGCAATGCCAGCAGTTCCTTGCGGATAAGGTCTTCCTTCTCCATAATTCCTCCCTGTAAATCTCCCCGGAGCGATATCCAATGGGCCGGATATTTACGGTTTATTCCAGGGGCTCCAGCCCCCCAAGGACAGTGGGGATCAGCTCCGAAACCGTCGGATGAATGTGCACCGCCTGTTCAATGACGGTATACGGCGCATCAGCGTACATGATATCGGTTATCTGGTGCACGGCTTCGTCGCCGCCGCCGCCCAGTATGGCCGCCCCCAGAATTTTATCCGTTTCCGCATCCACGATGACCTTTATGAACCCCCGGGTATCCCCGTTGGCCTTGGCGCGGTTCACAAGGGTCATGGGCCTTTTGCCGATGAGCGCCTTTCGCCCCGATTGCCGCACCTCCCTTTCCGTGAGCCCGACCCGCCCCAGGGGGGGATCGGTAAAAAGGCCGTAGGTGAGAATCCGGTCGCTGACCTTTCGGGGATCGTCGTCCAGAAGGTTGGCCGCCGCGATTTCACTGTCATTGTAGGAGGTGTGTGTAAACGCCCCTTTCCCGTTGCAGTCGCCAAGCGCCCAGACGCCCTCGGCAGTGGTTTTCAACCGGTCGTCCACGATAATATACCCTTTTTCATCCACATCGATGCCGGCCTTGTCGCATCCCAAATCGTCGGTATTGGGCCTGCGCCCGACGGCCATCAGCAGGTGCGATCCGAGAACTGTGTCCGGGCGGTTTTGTTCGCACGCAAGGTTCACGCCGACAACGTTTCCGTTCTTCTGGACACGGATGCATTCGGCGTTCAGGCGGACGTTGACTCCTTCGCCCTCCAGGATTTCCCGTATTCCGTCCGAAACGTCCTCGTCTTCGCGCCCGATCAGCCGGGGGCCTTTTTCAATGATGGTCACCTCGCTGCCGAATCGGCGAAACATCTGCGCAAATTCTATTCCCACGTAACTCCCCCCGATGATCAGCAGGTGCTCCGGCAGAAAATCAACGTTCATCATATCGGAATTGGTCATGGAATCGACCTTGTCCAGGCCGTCGATGGGTGGGACAAAGGCCCGGGCCCCCACATTGACAAATATCTTTTCCGCGCTTAATTGCTCGTCCCCCACGCGGACCGTGCGGGGACCCTCAAACCGGCCATGCCCCTTGTATACCGTCAGGTTGGGATTGTCTTTCATCCATTGGGGGATCTGATCGTTGTTCGTCCCCACGATGGCATCCTTCCGGGCCTTGACCTTTTTCATATCCACTGCGACCGGGGCGTTGATCATCACGCCGTAGTCGGCCCCGTTCCGGGCCAAGTGCGCCGCTTTGGCGCTGGCGATCATGGCCTTGGTGGGAATGCACCCCGTATTGACGCAGGTGCCGTAAAAAAGGTGGCGCTCGATAATGGCCACCCGGTATCCCGCATCCGTCAGTCGTACCGCAAGCGCAGGCCCCGCCTGCCCCGTGCCGATAATGATTGCATCATATTGAGACATGCCTTCCCCCTTTGTGTAAGCGTGATAAGAATCTTTGATGGCGCTGCAACTGAAAATATAGGGTTGCCGGCAAAAAAAGCAAACAACCGCATCGGCATGGCGTTGCCAATGCCCGTCGGCCATATTTTTCCATGCCGTTCATGAAAGAATACGCCCTTCACACAAGCATTTTCCGCAGGTGTTTCCCGCAATGCCATGCCAGAGAAACTGCAGGCAGACCCCGCGTTTGAAGCAGCAAGGAAAAATGCAGGGGTGCATTTTCCGGAAAAATGGTTATATTTCTTTTTTCAGATGAAAGGAGGAAACACGTATGTCCCAACTCAAAAGTCCCATGGACGTCCTGAAACTGCTGGACAAATCCAACTGCCGGCAGTGTAACGAACCGACCTGCATGGCGTTTGCCGCCCAGGTGTTCAAGGGGAAAAAGAAGCTCAGCGACTGCCCGAAACTGGATGCCTCCGTTATTGAACAGTATGGCGAAACCGTCGACGCCGGTGCGGATACCCCAAAGGCGCGCACCTCCGAAGAGGAAGTCGAGGCGCACGTCGAGCACCTCAAACAGAAGCTGAAGGATATCGACCTGGCCGCGGTGGCGGACAAGCTGGGCGGCGTGTACAGAAACGGCCGGCTGACCGTCAAGGTGCTGGGCAAGGATTTCAGCGTGGCCAAGGACGGCACCCTGTCGGCGGACATTCACACCAACCCGTGGGTATCCGTCCCGGTCCTGACCTATATCACCGAAGGCGCGGGCAAGGACATCACCGGCAAATGGCTCACGTTCCGGGAATTGAAAGACGGCAGCGCCGGGAGCGGCCTGTTCCGGCAGCGCTGCGAAAAACCCTTAAAGGAGATCGCGGACAGCGAGTACGATCTTTTCGTGGATCTGATGGACGTGTTCAACGGCCGGCCGGTGAAGCACCTGGACGCGGATATCGCCCGGGTCTTCTACGTGCTGCCCAAGGTGCCGATCATGATCTGCTACTGGCGCGCGGAAGAGGATTTTGAATCGAACCTCAACATCTTTTTTGACGAATCCGCCAATGAAAACCTGAACATCGCATCCATCAACGCCCTGGGCTCCGGCCTGGCGCGGATGTTTGAAAAACTGGCCGTAAAGCACAGCACCCGTCGGTCAATGGCCGCGGCCCAGTAGCCGCAATTTTTGAATCTGCTTCATGGTCCGTCATTGCTGCCGGCCGTCGCTGCTGCGGCAATCTCGCAGATGATGTCGGCGGCTTGCTCTATGCCGGCAGCGATCCGGGCATCCTCCCAGAGTTCATGCCGGTGCTTGATTCCATGCCCGCTCAGGACGTAAATGCCGCGGGCGCCGGCATTTTCCGCAAACGCCACATCATGGGGATGGTCCCCGACCGCAAAGGACCGGGAAAGATCGATCCCGTGCTCCTTTTCCGCTTTTCTGAGAAAATACGGCTTCGGCTTGATGCATTCGCAGCCGTCCGAAGCATCATGGGGACAGACATATGTATCGATGATCCGGATCCCGAATCCGGCCAGGTAAGACACCACGTGCCCATTGACGCGCCCGACATCTTCCAGCGTCAAAAGCCCCTTTGCCACCCCGGACTGGTTGGTAACGATAAAGAGCGCAAAGTGTTCGTTCAGACGGCGCAGGGCGGAAACGGTGCCCGCAAAAAACGCCACCTGCGACGGCCGGGACAGGTGCCCCTGGTCCTCGATAATGGTGCCGTCCCGGTCCAGAAAAACCGCGGGACGCCTGGTGCTGTTGGAAATACTCATGGAAGCCGACTCCTTGGTTCTATCCCGTAAACGCCGCAAAACCGGCAGACAATGGAGCAAAGCGGTATTGCCGGTCCGCGTTGATGCGGTTGGTATGTCTTTATGGTGAAAGGTGCACGCCCGCAATGCGCAGGGTGATGTGCAGGATTTCTACCGGCTGCCACAGCCGCATGCGTGCCCCCCAGGTCCCCGCCCCACGCCCGACGATGAGTTGCATGCCGCCCACGTGGTAGTGCCCGATGAAGTAGGGGTAGCGACGCCGCACCATCGGCAAAGAACCGATTCGCCACGTGCAGTAGAGGTGCAGGACGCTGCCGACCACGTTGAGAATAAGAGAAAACACAACGGTTCTCCTTATGCGCCTTCCCGTAAACCGGATGGCCTTTCAAGCAATAATTTCCAGCGCCGTTGGCGATGCCGGTAAAAAATCTGGGCAAAAAGCCAGATGGCCGGGGATAATAGGCCGGCGCGGATTTCGATTTTGTCTGTGTACTGCACTTTCCCGGAATCTGTTTCACGGAAAGTGATGTCGTGGTTCCATACCCGTGCCAGCATCCCGCTTTCCTTGCTGGAAATGGTATTGTCCGCTTTGTCGATTTTCACCAGCTGGATGGTGTGCCGGCCGAGAGGAATGAAGTTCAGAAAATAGAGCCGCAGATGATATTTTTTCCCAACGATCCACTCCCCATCCATTGCGCCCGCTTCTTCAGGGACAAAACAGAGAATGGGCGAGGCGACAAACTGAAGGGATTCCGGCGCAATGATTTTCCGCCATAACGCCGCCTCCGTGCAGGCAAAATGTGTCGAAATCCGGGCGATCATATTTTTCCTTTCTTTTTCATAGCGTTTCTTTTCAGATACGCACAAAACTTCGCCGTTCTTTTGCGGTCAATTAGTAAGAGAGAATCTTCCATTCCCCGGCCATGTTCAGGGTAAACGTAAGCTGGAATAAATATCTTTTTTCGTCTCTTTCCTGAACCAGAAGATATGTTGCCGTATCACCGCTTATTTCTTCAAGTTCTATCTTGGCCGTGGCCAGATCGCCGGCCATTTTTTTCCTTTCTTCGGAGGAGATGTTTGTAAAGCGCTCCCGGTAAGAAGCCCGCGATTCTTCGTGAAAGCAACTAACGGCTTTCTCGATGTCGCCTTCTGAAAGCGCCTGAACCATTTCCTGCCAAAGCATCCGCAGTTTTGCGTCGAATTCATTGATTTCCCGGTCGGTGTAGGACGCCTTGTGCCCCTGCTCCCACTGGGTATTAAAATAGCTGTAAAAATGTTCCATTTGCTGAATCTGTTCGGGCGGGAGCTCATGCTTCAGGTTTTCTGCGATTGTTGAGATTGACGCAAGTGTGCGTTTTTCTGGCACGGTAAGCTCGCTGAGAATGGCGGGCTGGCTGCATATCATATACTGCAAAACCAACTCCTCTGACCCGGGCGACGCAATATTATCCTCTGGCGCTTCATACGAATCTAAGAACGCTTTGCAGTGCGAAACGGTTTCATCCAATGGCGGTACAGTCAAAAAAGAATGGCACACAAGGGGAGAAAACAAAAACAGGATGAGAAAAACCCGTAAAGGCAAATATTTCATGACGACACTCCCCTCAGAATGCCTTGGCTTTCCCCTTAAAATCCACCTGTTCATCTTCAGCCAATTCCTCATTATACACCCCGACACAGGCATCGAGTATAATGTTGTTGACATACTTGGTTGTTATGCCCATCCGTTCTGCAAATTCAAACCGGCTCATGCCAGTCGTTTCGAGAGTTTCTTCCAGGGTGCGCCCCGGCGGAAATACCGTATCGGGCGCATATCTATTTTTTCCTTTGTGTTCCATCGAAAATTGAATCATCCCAGGGTAAATTTTCATAAAAGGACTGGATGCAATGATATGCTTTTTCGAATTCCGGTAAATCACCGATAATTTCAGCCTTCAAATTATCATATTCATACCGGGAACAGCGTATAATTTCTGGATCGCGCATTGAATACCGGTCAACAGTTATATTGCGGGCAGCCGCCTTTTTAACGAGGCTGTCAAGGATTTGTCTCCTGTCGGGGATTTCCTGGGAATTGTATTGATTAAACAGGTAATAAAGGTCATAAACGTCCTGGCGGCGAGACCGGTTCCTCACAACCTGCTGTAAAATAGCCCGATACTTTTCAGCAATTAAATCTGCAAAGCCGTATGCTAAAAGGGTTCCTCCGTTTTTAAGGGAGATGTTTTCGACGTTATAGCTTTCTTCGTTAAAACTGTAATC
This sequence comes from Desulfosalsimonadaceae bacterium, assembly GCA_046498365.1. Lineage (GTDB taxonomy): Bacteria > Desulfobacterota > Desulfobacteria > Desulfobacterales > Desulfosalsimonadaceae > B1SED10-16. The sequence goes on along the minus strand of JAWOAV010000103.1, from coordinate 2,270 downwards.
AATTTCGACCACTGTTGAACTGTTTCTTTTTAAGAGCTTTTTATGGCTCCTTTTATCGTGTTTGTATGCATAACCGATTTTGATTTTCAGTGTCGGAAAAGAAGCCTTATCAGATGGGGGTTGAAATTTGCAGGATTGAACTCTGCAATCAAGTCCGTAGTCAAGAGTCTCGGTTGCGCTTATCAGGCTTTCATTCAGGTCTGATAAAAATTTGTCCTTATCAAATTCCGCCGCCTTCATGCTCGTTGAAAAGTCGATATCAGTAGTGTGCCGAATGCAATTATAACGGATGGCAAGCAGGACAGCACCTTTCATTATCATACTGATCGAAAAATCCCGGCAATAAGAAACAGCAATTAATACGGTATGAACTGCTTCTCTGAATTGCCGATCAAGGGGATTTTCTTCCTGATCCACCCATTTTGAGAGATCACATTGCTGCATTTTAATCTATTTCCACATTTATGGACAGACACCACCGCTCGGAATAGATGGGACTGTATTCTTCAGCAGGGTCAAGTTTTCTTGATCCGCCCCTCGTAACATATCTTTGCCACTCATTGATAGCTGAATCCGAAATGCCGCAGAGTTCTTCTAAAATATATCCGGCACGAACCTTGTCTATGGGTTTTCCGTGCTGGTTGAATTCATCAATGATCAGGTTAAGATAGGGTCCCGCATATTCGCGATATACATCGATAACATGGTATATGCCGCCGCACAAATCCGGTCTTCTGAGCATATCCAGAAAAGTGCGGCCGATGGTGGAAACTCTGAGACTTTTGTCTTTAACCGATTTGTACGCCCCCAGATGAATGCTGGAATAATTGTGCACGGATTTTTTTTTGATCTTTTCAAAACGGATCCGGGTCAGTTCGGGAAGCCTGTTTTGTTTATAAAGATCCAGATCTTCTCCGAGGTCTTTTTCCATTTTTCGGGCCGCAAATTGTTTCCAGTCTTTTTGTGCGGGTGAGGAAAGAACAATGATTTTGGGCATGCGGTCTGTCAGCCCGTGGTAGTCCATGGCGCTCAAGTGGGAGATAAAGGAAAAAGGGTCAATCGTGCAGGCAACCTCTTCCTCCATGTAGATATTTTTGCCGATGATGCGGAAGGCCTTGTCAAAATCCTGGAATGGATTTAACACCCCGGCTTCGCGCAGGTCTGACAGCTTGTTGCTGAAAGTTTGGCGGTCCGGTCCGCTTTTGGGCATTTTTACTGCCCGGCCTTCGTATTTGCCTGTCTGGCAGAGACGGAAAAAAATCACTCCCAACTCGTATTTTGTAATGACCGGCTGGTTTAATTCACCGATGGAAAGAGATAAAGCTTTGATAAGGGAAAGGGGTTTTTTCAAAAGAATTTCCTTATTACTGGTATATATACGTCCTTAGGACGTATATATACCAGTTTACGCAATTTGTCAAGACTTTTTTGAATTTACATTAACCCTGAAATTTAGTTAAAAGAACAGATGGATAAGTGAGCATAATAATGTATATGTCCTAAGGACATATACATTATTATGCTCGATATGTCAATTAAAGATATACAATTTTTGAAACCGTTTCTTGTCCCATTATTTTTTATGGGTTTTGATTATAGCCTTGATCTCCTCAACGTCCTGCTTGTCTGTCAGCTCCGCTTCGTAAGTTCCAGGCCTCTTCACGCCCGATCATTCCTTCAAATGCGCTGCGTGGTCCTGCAACTGCCTTTACCGGTCCAGTTTGAAAGTTTTGCCGTTCTTAATCGTTTCGGATCGCCATGGACTAAAAAAATCTTAATTGTTGCACTTGACATATTTTGAACGCCAGCCTTGTTTCCGATCAATCCGGTGACGTGCCACTCGGGAGCCGGGGAGTGCGCCGCCTGAACATGTAGATGGCCCAACCAAGCGTGTCGCGCCCCCAACGCAGGTATATCGCTTTAGCCTTCTCCACTCGCTCAACCACCGTCGCCAAGTCCGGATCATCTGGATGGGTGCGAGCGTACTCGGCCGTCGCGTACCATTGGAGGCCTTCGTAACTGTCCCAGTCGTCGTTGCTGCTCACAATGGCATGGACGAGATCCAATCCTCGCCGCTCTCCGGCTTCTGCATTGGAGAAGTGGCTCCCGAAGTCCTCTTTGGCGACCCCAGATGCCTCCAGGTAGTCCTCGGACGGCTCCTGCCGCCAGTATGGCTCTCCCACGATCACCCAGCCGCCGGGTTTCACCATGCGGATCAGGGCTTCAAGGGTTTCAGCGTGCCCCCCGAAAACCCAACTGGCACCGATACA
>JAWOAV010000071.1:0-3235 GCA_046498365.1 Desulfosalsimonadaceae bacterium | reverse complement strand
CTCGGCAAGCCGGGCGCGGTCCCACCGCTCCACCCCACCCAGGCCCCATTTTTCCATGATCTTGAAATCATGCTCCACCCGCCGAATTTGGCCGGCACTGGTACCCACCAGCAGGTAGCCGCTTTTCTCGTACTGGCATTCGATCTTGTTTTTTGTAATCACGTCATGCAGGTAATCCACGGCGTTTTCCATGTAAATATGCGCGGCCCGGGCATTGCGGTCGTTGAACCGGAATTTTGTGATCCCCTTGGTCAGGCCGAACAGGGTCATGGAAAACCCGCCGTTTCGCCCCGATGCCCCGTATCCGCACACATCGGATTCGATGATGCGGACATCGATGTCCGGATTGATCTGCTTGAGATGATATCCCACGGACAGCCCGGTGTATCCGCCGCCGATGACGGCCACATCCGCGGTTTCCCGGCCGGTGAGCGCCGGGTTGGGGGTAATCGCTTCGGGCAGGGATTCCAGCCACCAGCTTTTGGATCGGTAATCGGTCACGGAAGTCCTCCTTTATTCAGCACCTTTGCGGTTGACGGGGACGGGGAAAAATGATATTTAGTTAGTTGACTAATAAATTAAAAAATTTGGAATGGTTTGTCAATTTCTTTTTCAAAGGAAACCGCATGGCCCGAAAAAACGCCCAGGAAGAAAAGCGAACGCGCATATTGGAGGCGCTGCACATCTGCCTGACGGAAAAACCCTTTGACCAGACCTCCATTAAGGATATCGCCCGGGCCGCCGGCGTCAATCACGGACTGCTCCACTATTATTTCCGGAGCAAGGAAGATATCCTGCTTCATTATATCGATCATGTCATCGGCCGCTACAAGGCGATGTTTGAACAGTGGCTGACGGAAAAGCAGGCCGAAGGGCTTGCTGGAAAGGACCTGGCCGCCGCGTTTTTTGATTTCATGAACGACCGGATCACCCTGGACCGGCGGTTATCCATGGTCTTTATCGAAATATGGGAAATCGCCGTCTACAACCCGGCCGTCAGGGACAGGCTCCAACAGGCCTACCGGGAATGGATGGAGGCCCTGGCCTTTATCCTGCGCGGGGCAACCGCTGATCCGGCCGCGGCAAAGGGGATCAGCATCGCCAGTGTGGCGTTCCTGGAAGGCATGTCCCTGTTTTCCGTCATCCTGGACCCGGATGCCATAGACATCCGCGAGGTGCTCACCGGATTTCAAAACCGCATCATCGAGATGCTTGCCATGCCCCAGGTGCCGGGGGACCAATGACGATTCCTCGTTTTTCCGCTTTCGCCCTTCCAGGCGGCTCCTCCATTCCGACTGACGTGTGATTGAAAAATATAATTGATTTTATTGGTGATTATTGTTATTTTTATAAATATATTATTCTCCGGAAAAAGAGCAGATTATGCGACGGGAACAAGTTTTGGAAAAACTGGCCGGCGCCCATGATATCAAACGTCGGTTTTCAGTCAAAAACATTTATCTTTTCGGCTCAATTGCGCGGGAAGAAGGCAGCGAAAGCAGCGATGTGGATTTGTTGGTTGAATATGAACCGGACGCACGTGTTGGCATGTTCCAGTTTGTAAAACTTCAAAGAGAACTGAGCAACTTATTGAATTGTAAGGTTGACCTGGCCACTCACGACGCGCTGCACAAAGAACTCAAAGATGCTATTTTAAAGGAGGCTGTGCTTGCCGCCTAGAAAATGGGACCTCAGAATAAAAGACATCTTGGTATCCATTGACAGAGTTTCAGAATATACCAAAGGCATGGATTTCGAACAATTCAAAGCAGACACCAAAACGGTTGACCCTGTAGTAAGAAACATTGAAATCATAGGCGAAGCTGCCTCCCATGTGCCCGAAAAAATCACCGCTGATAATCCCGATATACCCTGGCAGGATATGCGTGACATGAGAAATGTTCTTGCCCATGAATACTTCGGGGTTAATGAAAAAATAATCTGGAATACAATTCAGGAAGATCTGTTGCCCCTTGTGCAGCAACTCACGAATCTACTCGCAAAATACAACATGTAACCTGGACATAGCCGCCCCGCAGAGCCATTCCCCTCCCCCCGGTTCGAAATGCTTTTTTGCCCGCAAAATGATAAGGATACTGTAACAGGGGCTGACGCGTTTTTCGAAGCGGCATTGCCCAAAGACTATCTTCGCAGGAACCGGATTATGGCAGGGCCGAGGTGATGGCGCCGGAGGCGATGCAGGCGTGGATCCGCCATCGTAGAAGGGAAATTTAACTTGAGCGCACTTTTTGAAGAACTGGATTATCAGCAAACCGGCCTGGGGGAGCTGATTCTCCGGCGCCGGCGAATGCTGGGACTGAAAGGCGTGGAGATCTACGAGGTCATGCTGGCAGGGGACTTTTTGATGTCGAGCCTTTTTCACGAGTCGGAGGAGGCCCTGGCCAATATGGCGCTGTCTGCCCTGGAGGCAGGCGGATGGGATATAGTGGTTGGCGGACTCGGCCTGGGGTATACCGCTGCGGCCGCATTGAAGTTCGATCAGGTAAAAAGGCTGGTGGTGGTTGAAGCCCTTGGGCCGGTCATCGAATGGCACAAAGCGGATATGGTGCCCAACAGTCGAATGCTTTGCGATGACAGGCGGTGCATCTTTCACCAGGGGGATTTTTTTGCCCTTGCCCGGACCACGGGCTTTGATCCGGAAGAACCGAACCACCGGTTTGACGCCATTCTGCTCGATATCGACCACACGCCCGAAGACCTGCTCTCCGAGAGCCACGGCGACTTTTACACCCCCGCGGGCATGCAACGGATAAAATCGTTTCTAAAGCCCGGCGGGATTCTGGCTGTCTGGTCGAACGACCCGCCGAAAAACGATTTTCTTGCGCTTCTTGCAGGCGTGTTCGATCAGGCCGAAGGCCATCGGGTTGAATTTCACAACCCCCTGCTGCATTCAACCGCCGATAACGGCATATACCTTGCCCGGTGCAAATAAGCACCCGTCAGTGCTGCCGTGGGGGATGTCTACGCGCCGCTTGACAATCCCGACCGTCAAGTATACCAGACGTTTGTGGTTTTTTTACGAATTGTTAACCGGCAGGACGCTCCCGCTGGAAAACCTGAAACAGGGCAACTACATCGATCTGCTCGAACCGGATAAATACTATACGGTCACACCGGCCCGCCGGGTTCGACGGCAGCGGGTCAACGGCAACCTGCCGGGCGAGACTCGATTCTGCCCGATGGTTCGATGCACGAACACGCTTCGCGATTTCGA
>JAWOAV010000041.1:0-48449 GCA_046498365.1 Desulfosalsimonadaceae bacterium | reverse complement strand
TTTTCGGAAAGAAGCTTGTAGCGACGCTCCATTTCCCGGACCGCCCAGAACAGCGCGTTTGTCGCCTTTTTCATATCCGTCACAACCGGTGCGATCAAATGGGGGATGCCGTCATATATGGACAGCTCGATGCGCTTGGGATCGATCATGATGAACTTGACATCATCCGGGGTGGATTTATAGAGAATACTGGTAATCATTGTATTTAACGCAACGCTTTTCCCGGTACCCGTGGCGCCGGCAATGAGCAGGTGGGGCATCCGCTCCAGATCCGTAACAACCGGGTGTCCCACGATATCCTTTCCCAGTGCGATCGTCAGCTTTGATGCGGATTTTTTATAGACATTGGAGGTGACGACATCCTTAAAACCGACCGTTTCCCGGTGATCGTTGGGAAGTTCAATCCCGATCACCGCCTTGCCCGGAATGGGCGCGATGATTCTTACGCTCAGCGCCTTGAGCGCCAGCGCAAGGTCATCGGCCAGGTTGACGATCTTGTTGATCTTTACGCCGGGGGCCGGGGCGAATTCATACCGGGTAATCACCGGACCGGGAAGCACCTCCGTCACCTTTCCCTGCACCCCGAAGTCGGAAAGCTTTTCCTCCAGAAGCTTCGAGAGCATCCGGAGATGGTCGTGGTCCACCTCGCCGTTCACACGGACCGGATCTTCCAGAAAGCGAATGGGCGGGAGCTGAAACCCGGCTGAAATCCGCATGGATTCCAGCTCCTGCTGCCTCGGCGCCAAGGCCGATTGCACGGAGAGCGGGGGGAGCGCCGTTTTGATGCGGATACCATCTTTTTCCGGGTTCACGGGCTTTTCCGGCGCCGCTGGCGTTTTTTGGCGTTCCGGTTTTGCCTGACTTTTTCCGGCCTCTGCGCCATTGTTCTTTTTCTTCGGCTCCTTTTTCGGGGATGAGGCCGGGGGCTTCCTGGCCCGGATACGTTTCGGGACCCGCTGGAAAAGGGAGATTATTGCGGAAAAAAAAGAGTTGACAGCCCGTGCGGCCCGAAGCAGCAGAATGGTGGCGTTTTGGGAAGCCTTTATTACGGAGATGCCGGTTGTCAGGATGAAGCCGATGATGAAAAGAAGCGCCAGAATCGCAAAGGCACCATAGATGTCCGCGTAGTTCATCAAAAAGGCGCCTACCGGGAACCCGACCATTCCGGATGCGGGATACGCTCTCGAAAACAACAGGTACTGCTCTGAAAAAAGAGACGCCAGCGCGCCCGTTGTCACGACCAGAAGCAGCCCGCCTGCGGCAATAAACCATGCGGAATGCCCGTTTTTTCCGGTATAAAACCGGACACAGGCAATAAGGAGAAGAAGAGGGATCCAGAATGCGCCCAAACCGAAAAGCCCGATTAAAAAGCCGGCCAAATGAGCGCCCGCAAGGCCGAAAACATTGCCGGTCTCGCCGGAGGCCGCATTGTGCAGCGAGGGGTCGTCCGGGCTATAGGAAAGCAGGCTGGCAGCCGTGAACAGAACCAGGAAAAAAAGAAGAATGCCTGTAATTTCTTTTCGCATGAAGCGGCGTACCTGTCGGCGGCTATAATTCAATGATAAACGGCAAAATCACCGGGCGCCGTTTAATGGTATAATTAAAATGTTCACGCAAGGCGCCCGGCAGACGCTTTCGGAGCAATTCGCCCCGGTGCGGCATATCCGATATATCTTCTATGATCTCAAGGATGATGCACTTGGCTTCTTCCAGGATGTGACCGCTTTCGGTTTCAAAAATAAATCCCCTGGACACGATTTCCGGCCCGAAGATCACGAAACCGGTTTCTTCGTCAATGATCATGTTGATAACGACCAGGCCTTCCTCCGAGAGTACCCGCCTTTCCTTGAGCACCGATCGGCCCACGTCGCCGACCCCCTTACCGTCTACCAGCACACGGCTCGTCCCCACTTTTTCCCGCACGACCGCCTTGCCGCCGGAAAATTCAATTATGTCGCCATTTTCCGCCAGCAGGACATTCTCCCTTCCGATCCCGGCCGCCTCGGCAAGCCGGGCGTGATGGTACAGATGCCGGTATTCCCCGTGGATCGGGATGAAATAGGTCGGTCGGACCATTTCCATCATCATCTGCAGCTCTTCCTTAAAGGCATGACCGGACACATGAATGTCTGAAATCTTTTCGTAGATGACATTCGCCCCTTTCCGGAAAAGATTGTTGATAATTTTGGCAATCGCCTTTTCGTTGCCGGGGATGAACTTGGACGACAAAATGACCGTATCGTTTTGCCGGGCTTTGATCTGCTTGTGCATACCGGTGGACATCCTGGCAAGGGCGCTCATGGGCTCCCCCTGGCTGCCGGTGGTCATTATCAGGATATGTTCATCCGGATATTCGTCTATCTCATCGATGCCGATCTCCATTCCGGATGGTATTTTCAGCAGGTTCAGTGATTTTGCGATCCGAACGCTCAGCTCGATGGATCGCCCGTTGAAAATGATTTTGCGCGGCTCCGTTTTTATAATATTTACAATCTGTTGAATCCTTGACACGTTGGAAGCGAAAAGGGCGACGATGACGCGCCCCGGGCTTCCCTGGATCAGCGTTTTCAGGGTATTGCTGACATGCTCATCCGAGGGGGTGCGCCCTTCCCTTTCCACGTTGGTCGAATCCGACAGGAGGGCGAGAACGCCCTCGTCCCCGCAGCGGATAAACGCGTCCGTATCCGTCTGCATCCCCTCGATGGTAGAATCGGATATTTTGAAATCGCCCGTGTGAACAATCAATCCTTCGGGCGTGTGAATCGCAATGCCCACCCCGTCGACAACGCTGTGATTGACGCGGATGAATTCGAAAACAAAGGGATCGATCGTCAGTCGATCATTCGGATGGATGACATGGAGCAGTTCAGCAGAAGCGGAAAGGCCGTGCTCTTCGAATTTGCTTTCAATAAGGCCCAGTGTAAAAGGCGTTCCGTACACCGGTACGCTGATCTCCCTGAGCAGATACGGCAGTGCGCCGATATGATCTTCATGGGCGTGGGTCAGCACAATCGCCTTGAACCTGGATTTGTTCTGCAGGACATACCCCATGTCGGGTATCACGTAATCCACGCCAAGCATGTAGTCTTCCGGAAACATCAAGCCGGCGTCGATGACGACCAGCGTGTCTTCGCATTCCAGCACCATCATGTTCAAGCCGATTTCTCCGAGTCCGCCCAAGGGTATGATTTTTAACACAGCGGGCCTCCAATGGCTGCTTGCGGAAGAAGGGGTTGCTTGAAAATGGCCCAGACTGGCGCGCGCATGCGCATTTTCCTGTTTCGGATCAACTTTCGGATCAACATGGGGCCGTCCATTCAGGTGACAATGGAAAGACGCTCAAAAATGGCATCCACCATATCCATGAGCCAGTTCCGCTGCTCTACGCTGGCACTGGAGATGCAATCACAGCGGATCCGGTTGTCGGTGCGCACGAGAAATTCACAGCAGAGCGCGTCCTGCGTTAATTCCAGCGCAAAATAAAAAGGCTGGCAATCCGTATGAGAGGCCTGGCACGGTGAATAAAGCGCCGGATCCAGCGGCATACAGTAAACGCCGTTCATCCGTGACGGACCGTAATGCTCCTCCAGGTAACTTCTCAGCACATTGAAATCACCGGGTCTTATTTCATCGATCACGTATTGTTTCATAATCCCCTAAATTATCATATAGCGCAGGATTACGCAAGAAATGGTTATATCGGGCCGCCGCGACAGTCTCAAAAAAAGTCGCTTTGGGACGGCAAAGGAAAAAGTTCAAGATCAAGGCTTGCGCAATCCCGAAGAATGCAAGGTACTTAAATGTACATAAAATTTTGGGGGATTGCGCGTAACGCAGATATTGGACTTTTACAAAGACGTCAACCTTCAAAGGCCACAAGTTTTGTTTTTATGGGGATGCCGCTTCCGAATCCCCCCAGGCCGCCGTCTTTGCGAATGACCCGGTGACAGGGGATAATAATGGGAAACGGATTTTTCCCCAGGGCGTTTCCGACAAAACGGGCAGCACCGGGCCGGCCAATGGCTTCTGCGATAGCACTGTACGCAGAAAGCGTGCCAAAAGCGATATCCGTCGTTTTTTTCCATACCAGGCGCTCAAGGGGCGTAAATCCGTCAAGGCGCAGAAGATCCCACGGAACAGAAGCGGGTCGTTTGTTAAAATAGGATTGGAAGAACTGCAAAATCCGGGCAGACGATCCTTCTTCCGGCGGACGGCTCTCTGCCCGGCCGGCCGGAGGAACGATGGCCCCCCCCTGCCGCGGCAGAACCACACCCGTCAGAACAAACGGGTCGTCCGCGAACAGAAGTGTGATCGTACCAACAGGGGACTCGAAGGGGAAAAAAAATTCCCCGGCGCGGGTTGTTTTCATAAGACAGGTCCGAAACCGGATCGATGGAAAGGCGGGGTGATGGCAAAGGCGGTTCGAACCGCCCGTTTAACGGAAAAATCCCCGGCCCGGCCCAGAAGCCGGCCGGGGATCAGAGAGCCGATTTTTTAGGTTTCTTCGACGGTTATGGCACCGGGCTCGCAGACCTCTATGCAGCTTTCGCAGCCGAGGCATTCATCCGCATTCACCGGAACGGATTTCCCGTCCTGCATTTCAAATACTTCAACCGGACACACATCCACGCATTCTTCACAACCTTCACACTTTTCAGGATCGACCGTAGGAATAAAAGCCATGTTTCATCTCCTTATTGATTTATTATTACAAAGCAGGCCCTTGGTTATTCATCATTTCAAGATTTCTGCCATACCCCAAATAAACTTTGTAGTCAAGTGGACATATACAATATTTTGTTTTTTTCCCCTGTGGCGACAAATTTTTTTCTCCCGCACCCCTGCTTTTCGGAGACTACCCCCCGGCTCTGGAGACCAGACAGAAAAAGGAATGCCGGGGACCGGATGTTTCCAGGCCTTCCCGCACCGGGAGATCCGCCAACGATTCAAGCATTTTTTCGGAAGATACATCGGGTACGGCAAAGGCCTCAAGGAAAAATCCGTCTTCGGCGGGACGATCCAGGTATGAAAAAAGTTGCGCCCCCGCTTTTGCCCCTGCCCACGGATTGTCGGCAATGGACCGGAATCCATCGGAAAGCGCCTGTGCTGCCGTTTCCGGCTCGCCGGCAGCGGCTGTCTTCTCCAGCTGAACCATTGACGGAAACCGCTCGAAAAGCGCATCCATGACGGCCCTGCTGTCGGTAACAAAGATGTCCGGCGGGGAAGAATCGTTTTTACCCAGAAGCGCCCATGCCGACAAGCGGGCTTCGGTCATAACGGCGCTGGCATCATCGGTTGCGCCTGCATCGCCGGCGCCGGAATATTCGCCCTCCGAAAGGCCTTCACCCCGGAGCTCTTCAAAAAGCTGCCTTGAGGCATTATCCGTTTTTTCAAGGCTCTGCCGGATTTCCGACTCCCTGAGATCGAATTCCTGGGCCAGCTGCAAAAACATGCGCGCATTGACCATGGGATCTGCTTTGGGGGCCGAATCGGATGAAACGCCGTTTCTTTGCTTCAGCACCTCGGTTCTGATTTCTGCGGCAAAATCCTGGTTGTAAAACCCCTCGCCGGCCAGCCGGTTCAGTCGCAGGGCGTCCTTCGGGTGTACGCTTCCCCAGGTGCTGTATGCCCGGCACAATTCAAGGAGATACGCCTCGTTTCCAATTACTGGATGCCTGAGCTCGATGGCGGAGGTTTCGCAAAGATGCCCCAGCACCGGGGGTGTCTGGTCCATTATCGGCTGATAAAGAACGAAGCGTCCCAGACGCCGGTTTATGGCCGCAGCGGTTTCCTGCGTGATGAACGTGGATGGGAAAAATACTTTTTTTATCATTTTTAATGGTCGACCTTTTTGGTGTCCTGGACGTGAATGCCCATGTTTTTTAATTGTTCGCGGATACGGTCCGCTGCCTCAAAATCGCCGGCCTTTCTCGCCGCAGCCCGCTCATCCACAAGCTTTTGCACCGCCGGCGGATAGGCCGCCGCCTGTTCAAAATCGAATATCGAAACAACCGAATCAATGCCTTTCACGGTTGTAAAAATTTTTTCCGCATCGGTTTTGCCGATCCGGTTTTCATCGATCAGGCGGTTGATGCGCTTGATCATGTCGAAAAGGGCGGCCATGGCGCGGGGCATGTTCAAATCGTCATCCATGGCGCTGACAAATCCCTGCCTCAAATCATAGAGCAGCTGATCAATTTCAGGAAAGCTCAACTCCCCTCTGACCTGCGCCAGCGACCGGACAAAGGCGTCGAGCCGTTTCAAAGCGCTTTTCGACTGTACCAGGCGGTCTTCAGAAAAGCGCACGGGTTTCCGATAATGCGCGGCAACAAGCCAGTAGCGAATTTCGCGGGGAGAATATCCCTTTTCCATCAGCGATTCAAGTGTTGGCAGGGCATTGTCACCGGATTCTCCGCCTTCCTCTTCCGTCAGAACGCGTTCGCAATGGACCCAGCACCGGGCGAGGGGCTTGCCCGTAGCGGCGCGGGCAATGGCCCGCTCGTTTTCATGGTGCGGAAAAATCAGTTCCCGTGAACTGGCATGGATGTCAAAAGTTTCCCCCAGGTATTTCATCGACATTGCCGCGCACTGGATATGCCAGGAAGGGCGGACGTTTCCCCACGGCGTCTTGACGTAAAATCCGCGCTTCAATTCGGCGAGCCGCGCCCGCTTGAGGAGCGTGAAATCCCTTGGGTTGTTCTTTTCATATTCATCCAGGTCGACCGTCGCCCCCAGTTTTATCTTATCGAGGTCTATACCGGAGAGCTGCCCGTAGTCTTCAAACGCGCTGATATTAAAATAAAGGGATCTCAGCTTTTCATAGGCATATCCCTTTTCATAAAGCTTTCTGGCGATCGCCACCATATCGTCCACATGTTCTCCGGCCCGGGGATAATGGTCCGCTGGACGGATATGGAGCGCAGCCAGGTCGGACTTGAAAAGATCGATGTATTTGTCCGTAAACGCTTCCAGCGGCACGCCGGCGGCTTCGGAAGCGGCAATGGTCTTGTCGTCGATATCGGTGATGTTCATTGCATGGTTTATCCGGAGACCCCGGTATTCGAGGTACCGGCACAACAGGTCCGAAAACAGAAACCGCCTGCATTCGCCCAGGTGGATGCGCCGGTCGACGGTGGGACCGCAGGTATAGACCGTTGCGCTTCCCTCCCGAAGCGGCTCAAAGGGAATCTTCGACCGGCTCATGGTATTGTAAAAATAGATATCGGCTTTCTTTTTTTCGGCAAACAGGGTGGTGCTCAGATATCGTTCACCGCTGTCCGCAAATATTACCACGATGGTGCCTTTCTCCATCTTTTCCGCTTCCCGTGCGGCAATCAGCATGGCCGCCCCGCTGCTCATCCCCACAAACAGCCCCTCTTCCTTGCCGAGGCGCCGGGTCATATCGAAGGCCTCTTCGTCATCGACGTTGATCTTTTCATCCAGCAGGCTTTTGTCGTAAAGCTCCGGCCGATACGCCTCCTTCATGTTTTTCAACCCCTGGAGCTTGTGCCCCAGGTACGGCTCCACCCCGATCACCTGTATGGCCGGATCATATTCCCGAAACCGCCGGGAACATCCCATGAGGGTGCCCGTCGTCCCCATGGTGGCGACGAATGTATTGAACCTTCCGCCGGTCTGCTCGATGATTTCCAGGGCCGTCGTGTTGTAATGGGCCATCCAGTTCGCCGGATTGTTGTACTGGTCGGTCATGAAAAAACGCTCCGGGGCTTCCCTTACCAGGTTGTATACCTCCTCGATGGCCCCGTCGGTCCCCAGGTGACCCGGCGTAAGCATGATTTCCGCCCCCCTGGCCGCAAGTATCTGCCTCCGTTCCATGCTGACCGCCTCGGACATGGCCAGAAGCAGCCGGTACCCCTTTATGCTGCAGATCATGGCAAGGCCGATGCCGGTATTGCCGGAAGTCGCTTCGATAACCGTCTTGTCGGGGGTGAGCTGCCCGGAGCGCTCCCCTTCCTCGATCATCGCCAGCGCCGGGCGATCCTTAACCGAACCGCCGGGATTGAGATATTCAATTTTGGCGTAAATTGTAACGTTGGGATTCGGGTTCAGCCGCCTGATTTCCACAAGCGGCGTGTTGCCGATGGCTTCCAGTATGGAATGGGTCATGTTCTTTCCCGTTTTCTGCAAACAATAATGAGAACGTCGGCCAAAGGCCGCCCGGAGCAATTGTTTTTCAGGGCTTTTGGCTACAATTAATTACAATAAATTAATGATGAGCCCGTAAAAAGTCGATTTCGGACGGCAAAGGTAAAAGTTCAAGATCAAAGCGCGTGCAATTTTTGAAGGATTGATCGTACTTAGCCGTACGTGAGATTCTTCAAAAATTGTGCGCAGCGCAGATATTGGGCTTTTTACGAAGCCGTCAATAATACGTGGTCATATTATGGGCCGGCAAAACACTTCCCAGATGCGCAAGGATGGCTTCCTTCACCTCTTCCGGCGGAAGCGCGGCGTCAATGATTTTTATGCGCTGCGGTTCGGCGTCGGCCAGGGCCAGGTAGCCCTGCCTGACCTTTTCGTGAAACAGGATCTTCTCGCGTTCGAACCGGCTTTGCGCCGTGTCCCGGGTACCCGCGTCGATTTCCCTCCAGGCGCGCATCAAACCGGTTTCAGGGGGGAGATCCAGCAGAAACGTGATATCCGGAGATACATCCTTCAGCACCAGGTGATTGATCCCTGCTATGATTTTGGCATCGATCCCCCTGGCAGCACCCTGGTACGCGATCGTTGAATCGAGGAAGCGGTCGCATATGACGATTTTCCCGCCGTCCAGGGCCGGCTTGATCGTCTCGTTGACGTGCTGCGCGCGGTCAGCGGTATACAAAAGCAGTTCTGCCATGGCATCGAGCATGTCATGATCCCGGTCAAGAAGTATCTGCCGGATCTTTTCGCCGATTTTCGTGCCGCCGGGTTCCCTGGTGATCGTGCACGGATAGCCGTTTTCCAGAAGATACTTGGATATATGTGCAATCTGGGTGGTTTTTCCGGAGCCCTCGATCCCCTCCATGGTAATAAACATAGCTGTCTTTTAATCCTCTGGTGTGTCGGCGCCGTCGGGTGCGGCCTTGTAGAAAAACCGCTCCAGGGGCGCATAAAAACCGGTCCAGTCGGCCTCCGGATCCTGGCTGCGCATGAAATCCCGGATACCGTTTATCTTCGAATCGATCTCATCGAGGTAATTCAGCAAAACGGCTTCCAGTGTTTTCGGCGGCTCCGGCGAACCGAATTCCCGGCATCCATGATGGCTCACAACCAGGTGTTTCAGCATAAGGGCTGTTTTGGGGGGAAAATTCGCGATTTGCGCCATTTTTTCCTCGATCATGCCGATCCCGATAACGATATGGTTCATCAGGCGCCCTTCGTCAGAATAATCAATCCGGGTCTCATATGCAAATTCGCGGATCTTGCCGATATCATGGAGCACGCATCCCGCCAGAAGCAGGTCCCGGTCGATGCCTTCGTAGTGATCCGCCACCCGCTCTGCGAGAAGCGCCAGTGACAAGGTGTGCTCCAGCAGGCCGCCGATGTATGCATGATGCATCATCTTTGCTGCCGGGGCCGTCTTGAATGCCGAAACAAAGACGTCATCCGCCCAGAACCGCTCGATCAGAAGACGCAGGCTCTCGGTCCGCAGGGTTTGTGTTATGGACCGGAGCCGTCCAAACATCTGTTCGGTATTCCTGGTCGTAGCAGGCAGAAAATCGGCGGGTTCAATACCGGCGCTGACTTTTTCGATCCGTTTGACCACCACCTGCGGGCTCCCCTTGTATTCGGAAACGCTCCCCTGAATACGGACAAAATCACCGGCTGCGCACATCGCCGACAGCGCGTCCGCATTATCCCATGCAACCCCCTTGATACGACCGGTTTTGTCGGCTATGGTCAGGCTCAGGTACGCCTCCCCGTCCCGTTTTACTCCGCGTACCTTTTCGGCCAGGACGAAGACGTCGTTAACCGTATCGCCGGCTTTCAATTGATTTGCGAACCTGTTTTTCATTTTCCAGGCGCTGCCCTGTATCCGGTGTGTTCGATGTTATTGCCTTGACTTTTTTAAGATTTCGGTTTTTTATACTCAAAATTTCCTGCGCATTCAAGGATATTAATCAGAATAGAGACTTTTTACGGCATCGCCGGTCTTTGTCGCTCCCCAAAAAGCATAACCGTAATGGCAATGATGAAATACCGGTTTGTTGAATATGCAACGCGCCTGATCCGGATTATCGGCCCGGCAGCCCTCATTTTGCTTTTGATTGCAAGTGCGGGGCGTGCGGAGGTCGTATCGGGCGGCATGGACGAAGATGCGCCGTGGCGGATACAGGCGGATGGGATTTCCTATAGCCCGTCCACGGATACATACACTGCCGAAGGGGATGTCGTCATTACCCATTTGGGCAACCGGCTCGCTGCCGATACGGTCGAATTCAAAAGTGCTGAGAGGATCGTCCACGCATCCGGCAACATTTTTTTCTCCGCAGGGGAGGATACCCTTGAGGGCGACCGGCTCGTCATCGACATGGCCGAGCAGACCGGCACCCTGTATTCCGGCAGCATTTTCATCGAGGAAAACAATTTCCGCATCAAGGGCGACCGGATCATGAAAACCGGCCGGGACAGTTATTCCATACAAGACGCCTGCCTGACCACATGCGAGCCCGAAAATCCCGACTGGAGCATCACCGGCACAAACGTAAACGTAACCGTGGAGGGATACGGCACCGCAACGCATGCCGCGTTCCGGATCCGAAACACACCGGTTTTTTACGTCCCCTATTTTGTCTTTCCCGCCAAAACCAAGCGCCAGTCCGGACTTCTCTTTCCGCACCTTGAATATTCGTCCAAAAACGGCTTCGAATTCATACAACCCTATTTCTGGGCGATCAGCGATCAGACGGACGCCACCTTTTACTACCACCATATCCAGAACCGGGGGGAAAAGGGGGGCCTTGAATTCCGTTACATGACAAGCGAAAGATCCAAGGGGACCTTCATGATCGACGCCCTTGAGGACCGAAAGGTGGATGACGATAGAAACGATCCGGACCGGGAATGGGGATACACCGGCGACGGTCTTCTGCGGCCCAATTCCGACCGCTACTGGCTCCGGATGAAGGCTGACCAAGCGCTTCCGTCCGACTTCATGGCCAGGCTCGACCTCGACGTGGTTTCCGACCAGGATTACCTGCGCGACTTTCGCTACGGATACACCGGCCACGGGGATACCGAGAATTATTTCGAAAACGAATTCGACCGGGGCATCGACGACAAAAACGACCACGTACGGGAAAACCGACTGAACGTAAACCGCAACTGGGCGACATCCTCCATCAACGCCGACCTGGTATGGTACGACGACGTGGTCAAACGCCGGCAGCAAGAGAAAAACGACACGCTGCAGCGCTTGCCCATGATCCGCTACGACACACTGAAACAGCCCCTCTACCGGAACCGGTTGTATGGGTCGACCGGGAGCAGTTACAGCTATTTTTTCCGTGAAGACGGCATAACCGGCCACCGGGCGGATCTGTATCCGCGCATTTCCATGCCGTTTTATCCTTTCCGGCATTTTACGTTCGAGCCTTCGGCCGGCTACCGGCAGACCGTCTGGTATACGGACGCCGACAGGGGCGACATCGCGGCGGACAGCGGTGTATCCCCGGACATGCAGCGCTATACCCACAGGGGGATCTATGATGTCGGCGCGGATCTGTCCACGGATTTTCACCGGGTCTTTCCCGTCTCCGTCTTCGGACTTGACAAAGTCAAACATGGTATCCTTCCCCGGCTGCGGTATTCCTATATTCCGGATGTGGATCAGTCCGAATACCCGGATTTCGACAACATCGACCGAATCGAAGAAGAAAACCGGATAGCGCTTTCCATGACGCATTTCTTCACGTCCAAAAAAACCGTCACACGGCCGGAAACCGCTCCGAAAGCATCCTACAACATGTTTGCGCGGTTTATGATCGAGCAGCCCTACGATTTCGATTATGAGGAAAAAAAGGATGCCTTCCTGCCCCTTTACGCAGAACTCGACGTCACCCCGGTCCGCCTGTTCACATTTCATGCCGACACCCAATACGATCACCGCAAGGACGCTTTCATCAAAGCCAACTCCTCTCTCCGGGTGAAAGATTGGCTGGGGGCCAATTTCCGTACGGATTACAGGTATACCCGCGACACCAATAAAACACTGTACTTTCAACTGGAAGTGCCCGTCCGGACGTGGCTTACGATCTACGGGGACCTGGAAAGAAGCCTCACCGATCATACAAATACGGAAATGAGCGCCGGTTTCCAGTACAGAACGGGCTGCTGGAGCGCCGATATTTCATACAGGACGATTGAAGATCTCGACGGATCAAGGGATGAGCGCTATTATCTGCTGATCCACCTTTACGGCCTCGGGGAATTCGGGAACTAAAGGGAAACCCTTTAACGCCTTGACTTTCTATAAATTTACGTATATTGAAGGGGAATAATCGCAATAACAGGTATTCTTGGATGAACAGGAGGAACGATGATGAATAAGCTCGAAATGATCTCTGCGCTTAAAAAAGAAGCCAATATATCGAAATCGGAAGCGGCGAAAGTGGTCCAGATTTTCTTCGATTCCATGGCTGACGCCCTTGCCGAGGAGGAACGAATTGAAATCCGCGGCCTTTGCAGTTTTTTCATAAAAAACTACAAGAGCTACACCGGCAGAAATCCCAAAACCGGCGACAAGGTTCAGATTCAACCCAAAAAGCTCCCCTTTTTCAAATGCGGTAAAGAACTGAGAGAACGTGTCAACAAGTAACAGCAGCCGCCCAAGAAAACACGCCACCGGCTTTGATGCGATAATCGGTCAACAGCGGCAGATACGAATGCTTGCCGCGGCATTGCAGAAAAAGGAAGTGCCGCATGCCATGCTGTTTACGGGCGAAGCGGGAATCGGGAAAAAAACAACCGCCATCCATTTTGCCATGGCGTGCAACTGCACACACCCGATGCCTATGGCAGGCGGTTTTGTATTTTCAGGCAGCGTAAACCCCTGCGGTGAATGCCGGCCATGCAGAAAAATTGCATCCGGCAATCACCCGGACGTCTACCATATCCAGCCGCCCGGCGCAACCATCAAGATAGAGCAGATACGCACGCTGTGCAGCGCCCTTGCATTGAGGCCGCATGAAGCATTGCTGCGCGTTGTGCTGCTCTCGGATGCGCACCTGATGAATGCGGAAGCCGGAAACGCCCTGCTCAAGGTTCTCGAAGAACCGCCGGAAAAAACGATTTTCATTCTGGCTGCACCGGAGGCTGCCGACATTCTTCCAACCATTGTCTCGCGATGCAGACATCTCCGCTTCAATCCGATTCCGGAAGATCAGTTAGAGGCTTTCCTGGTTGAACACCGCGGCATGACCCCTGAAAATGCCATGATCGTCGCATCGATGGCCAACGGCAGCATCGGCCGCGCCCTTTCCATTTGTGATGATGACTGGATCCTTCACCATCGCCGGAGGGTAATCGAACAAATGGAAATAATATTCAGGAAAGCCGCCGGCCAGGACTTGTGTTTCTCCGAGATGCTTGCCCAAGACAGGAAAAAACTTGGCTTTTCTCTGGAAATCATGAAATCATGGTTGCGCGATCTGGCCGTTTCGCAGTATTTTCCAGAGAAGGTATGCAACCGGGATATCCGCGGGCAGCTTGCGGCATTGGCCAAAACCGTTGACATGGACGGACTTATTGAAAAAACGGACGCTGTCTGGCAGGCCGAACGTGCCGTTAAAACCAATGCAAACGCCCGTCTGGCAATCGAGGCCATGATGATGCGGCTTTCGGAATAACCCGCAGCACCCTGAAATATCTTTTAAAATAACCTCAATAAATGAAATATCATGATTAAAGTAATCGGTATCCGTTTCAAACCCGCCGGAAAAATTTATCATTTCAATTGCGGTGCATATGTACTGAAGGTGGGGGACAAGGTGCTTGTTGAAACCGAGCACGGCCTTGGGTTCGGCGTCGTGACAACACCGCCGGTTTCCGTTGATCCGGATCAGTGCCGGCAGCCCTTGAAAAAAATCTACCGCCCGGTAACCGATGAGGATATAAAACAGCTTGAAACAAATATCGCCATTGAAAATGATGCATACCAATACTGCAACGAGAGCATTAAAACCCTTGGCCTGGAGATGAACCTGTTTGCCGTGGAAAGCAATTTCGAGGGGAGCAAGCTGACCTTCTTTTTCACTGCGGACGGGCGTGTCGATTTCAGGAAGCTGGTGAAGATGCTGGTCAAACAGTTCCGGAGCAAAATCGAAATGCGCCAGGTCGGCATCCGAAACCAGGCCAAGATGTGCGGCGGCATCGGACGATGCGGTCGCCAGTTGTGCTGCTCCTGTTTTTTGACAAAATTTGACCCCGTCACGATCAAGATGGCCAAAAAACAGGGGTTGTCGCTGAACCCGACCAAAATTTCGGGCGTATGCGGCCGGCTGATGTGCTGCCTTACCTTTGAATACAATTATTACGACAAAGGGAACGGCGGCCGGTGCAATAAAGACCCGATGCCCGAAGAAAAAACGCAGTCCGAAAATAAAAACCAAAAGCACGCGAATCACAATCAAAACACGGAAAATACAAAATGACCGATCCTTTTTATATCACAACCCCCATATACTACGTGAATGCCAGGCCCCATCTCGGGCACACCTATACCACCATCGTAACCGATGTAGCCCGGCGCTTTCATGAAATGAAGGGGGCGGAAACCTTCCTGCTGACCGGAACGGACGAACACGGCGACAAGATCGTAAAGGCCGCGGAACAAAACGGTCAGAGCCCCAGAGAATATGTGGACAATATCAGCAGACTGTTTGCAGCGCTCTGGCCCGAACTCAACATCTCCTGTGATCATTTTATACGAACCACGGATGCATCGCATATCGCAGTCGTCATCGACATCCTTCAAAAAATTTACGACAACGGCGACATCTATTACAGCGAATACGAAGGGTTGTATTGTTTTGGCTGCGAGCGCTTCTTCAACGAAAGGGAGCTTGTGGACGGCAAATGCCCCGATCACGGGACCGCACCGGAAGTCATCAAGGAATCCAATTATTTTTTCAAAATGAGCCGCTACCAGCAGTGGCTTATTGATACCCTTACTGAAAATCCGGACCTGATCCGCCCGGAGCGATACAAAAACGAAGTGCTTTCCTTTTTGAAGGAACCCCTTGAAGACCTCTGCATCTCAAGGCCCAAAAGCCGCCTTCAATGGGGCATCACACTCCCCTTCGACGACCGTTACGTCACCTATGTCTGGTTCGACGCCCTGATCAACTATATCTCTGCGCTGGGATATCCGGACGGGGCGCTTTTCAAAAAATTCTGGCCCCACGCCCATCACGTGGTGGCCAAAGACATCCTCAAACCACACGGCATCTACTGGCCGACCATGCTCAAGGCTGCGGGCATAGACGTTTACAAGCACCTCATGGTCCACGGCTACTGGAACGTGGAAGACTCCAAAATGTCCAAAAGCCTGGGCAACGTGGTGGATCCCTCATACTTAAAAGAAACCTATTCCACGGATGCCATACGATACTTTCTCATGCGGGAGATGGTCTTCGGGCTGGACTCCGGTTTTTCTGAATCCGCCATTATCAACCGGATCAATTCGGATCTCGCCAACGACCTGGGCAACCTGTTTTCACGGGTTCTGGGCATGTTTCACAAATATTTCAAGTCGACGGTTCCCCAGTACGATCCCGACCGGCAAAACGATTTTCAATTGAATTTACGGACAGATGCGGAAACGGTTATTTCCGATTTCTGCACGGCAATGGAGAACTTCGAATTCCACAAGGCCCTGGCGTCCGTATGGGAATATATCGGCAAAATGAACAAATACGTGGACGTGACCGCTCCCTGGGAACTGGCGAAAAAAAAGGAGGCGAAAAACCAGCTCGATACCGTGATCTGCAACCTCCTCGAAGGCCTCCGGGTTGTATCCGGCCTGATATATCCGGTAATGCCGGAGACCGCCGCCACCATGCAGAAGCATCTGGGCATGGATCCGGACAGGCCCTTTTATCGTATTGCCGAAATCCGGGAATGGCCCCAGATTCCGGCCAACCGGGTTCTGCCGAAAGCCGTAAGCCTGTTTCCGCGCATCGACCCTGAAACCATCCTGAAGCCGCAGGGGGTGCCGGAAGAAAGGGAATCAACGCTACCGGTGGCGCCAGAAATCGGGTTTGACGATTTTTCAAAAATCGACTTGCGCGCTGCAAAGGTCATCCATGCGGAAAAAATACCAAAAGCCGACAAACTGCTGAAGCTTGAAATAGACCTTGGCGACCACACCCGGAACATCGTTGCCGGCATCGCCAAATTCTACCGGCCGGATGAACTCGTTGGGAAAAGCATCGTGGTGCTGGCCAACCTGAAACCGGCCAAGCTCATGGGCGTGGAATCCAGAGGCATGCTCCTGGCTGCCGTGGAAAAGGATGCCTGCTCCGTTGCGGTGCTGGATCGGGATATGCCCGCCGGTGCCCGCCTGAAATAAATGGATACGAGAAAAGCAAGCCAAACAGGCCGGTATGTTTAAAAAAAAACAAAAATTCAGCCGTTTTCGGCACCAGAGGCTGGCAACGCCGGATGCAGCATGGCGGGGGTATCAACAAAAAATAAGAACCCGCGACGAAAAACAGCAGGCGCTGCGCAGGATCCCTTGGTACTTCGTTTTGCTGGTACTTTTTGCGGCGCTGATCCATGGCGGGTTCCGTGCCGCGGAATACCTGATGCTCTCCCCGCCCGATCGGCAAACATCCCTGTATCCGCCGAACGTGACGCCCCTTGACCGCGCCGGATTGCAAAAGATTCTTCCCCCCGGACGGTTTCTCAACCTTACCGAAAAAGTCCTTGAGGTGGATACCGGTGACGGCGCCTACCAGATATACACAAGCATCGACACGGGCCTGCAAAAGGCGATACTCAACGCGCTTGACACCCGATACGCCAACCGGATCGGCATTGTCGCCATAGAACCCGACACCGGACGGGTGTTGGCAATGGTATCGCACAATGCGGATGATCCGGATCAAAATGCCTGCCTTGCGGCCGATCTCCCCGCCGCCAGCCTGTTCAAAATCATCACGGCAGCGGCCGCCCTGGAAGCAGGGGGTTTTGACGACCAGAGCCGAATATCCTTTAACGGGGGAAAATTCACTCTATATAAGAGACAGCTGATCGACCAGGAAAACCGATATACCAATTATACCAGCCTGAAATCCGCCTTTGCCGAATCGATCAACCCGGTATTCGGAAAGCTCGGAAAAAATGAATTGGGCAAAGACCTGCTTGTCGACTATGCCGGGGCATACTGTTTCAACCAGACCATTGCCTTTGATCTGCCGATGGAGCAAAGCGACATGATTATTTCGGACACCCCCTACAATTGGGCGGAGATCGCCTGCGGGTTTAACCGGACGACTACGCTTTCTCCCATGCATGCCGCAATGATCGCTTCATCCATGGTTAACGGCGGCAAAATGGTGGTACCAACGATTGTCGACGTTGCGGCAAAGGACCACAAAACCGTATACCGACGCCGGTCAACCATGGCAGAAACCGCAGTCGATGCCGCTACGGCAAAAAGCCTGAACAAGTTGATGAATGCAACCATTACCCAGGGAACGGCAAGAAAACTCTTTTCAGGAATGTCAAAAGATCCGGTGCTATCCAGACTCCATATGGGGGGCAAAACCGGCGCGCTGAATAACAACGCCCGCAAAATCCGTTATGACTGGTTTGCCGGTTATGCAGCCGATCCGGAAGGCGCCGGTAAAATTGCCATCGGCGTTATTGTTGCCCACAAGGACTATATTGGAAAGCGGGCGGCCACGTATTTCAGGCAGGCGGTTTCCTGGTATTTTAAAAACAGGCCTGCACCGAGCCAGAAAAAGCAAAGGACAAGAAATGTTGCCAGCGAAAACAAAAAAAACCCTGCATGAATGGATGCTGTTGATCCTGTCCCGCATTGCCGGAATAATGAATCAAAAAGTCTATTTCGGGCGCAGCCCTTACCTTGTGCCGGAAAATGCCGTCATTTTTTTTCCGTATCACGCAGGTCGACTCTCGTGCGGTTTTACCGGTCTTATCGCCTTCAACCGGGAGAAACAGCCACCCGCTATCATCGATGCGGCGGAGTTACGCAGCCGCCTTGACCGGGCCGGCAAAAACGGCTTTTTTGCAAGCAAAAACCTGCCGCCGGACGATTTCATCGCCGGATACCTTGGCGGCGAAGCCCACGTGCTAAAGCTCTTTGAGGCGGTACATGCCTTGAAGCAAAACGACAACTTTCACCGCATTTACAATGAGCCGGCCCTTTTCGACGGTCTTTCCGAAGTTGCCGCACAGCTAAAGGCCCTTATCCAAACCGAATCCGGGCATCTTGGGGAACAGATGGGCGTTGTTTCCTCGGACCAGTTTGACGCCATGTCCATGCGGATTGAAAGGATGAAAGATACCGCATGGTGCCTTGAAACAGAGATCCTTCAAAACGTTCTTCGGGTACGGGACCTCGCAGGGGATGCAAAAGCGGAGATGAATGTTTTTGGCATATCCGCGGCGCGGCAGATCAACGTCGTTTTAAACTCCATCGACCGCCTGGAAGTCCGCGGAAGGGATTCCGCCGGCATTTCCCTGATGTTCGTTTTGGATGATGAATCCTACACCGCTTTTATCGACGACATTTCCTCGGCAGGCGGTTACGAGGAGTTTACCGCACGCACGAACCGGGAGGTTCTGGCAAGCCTGGGGATCACCGTCAACCGGGACGGCGGAAATACCACCATTGCCATGACCTACAAGGTCGCGGCCGAAATCGGATCCCTGGGCGACAACATCCGCTCCATACGGGAGCAGATTGAAAACGACCCCCTGTTTTCAGCAATCATCTCACGCCCGCGCCTTTTTTTCACGGTTTCGGCGCATACCCGCTGGGCATCGGTGGGGGCCATCAACGAGGCCAACTGCCATCCCCTGGACAACCGGACCATGACCTCGATATCCGCCCACACGGGAATCATTCACGTATGCCTGAACGGCGACATCGACAACTACCAGGAGATCAAAGCAGACCATGAAGAACACGGGGTCCGATTTTTCGACGACATCACCTGCGACACCAAGATCATCCCCGTGCATATCGAGCACTACTGCAAGCAGGGACACCCCGTAGAAGAGGCGTTTCGGCTGGCAGTCAATGATTTTGAAGGCTCCCATGCCATTTCCATGCACACGGATTTGGCCCCGGGAAAATTTTTCCTGGCGCTCAAGGGGAGCGGCCAGGCGATTTTTATCGGGCTGGCCCCGGACCACTACATCCCCACCTCCGAAGTCTACGGGTTTGTCGAGGAGACATCGGCGTTTCTAAAAATGGACGGGGAGGCTGTCAGCCCCTCCGGCGAATCCAAAAACGCCAGCGGCCAGATATGCATCATCGACCAGTCAGGCAAAGGCGGCATAAACGGCATCAGGGGAATGTATTACAATGGCGCCCCCATCTCTTTCAGCGATGCGGACATTCGCACGACTCAGCTGGTTTCCCGGGATATCGACCGCCAGGATTTTAACCACTACTTTTTAAAGGAAATTTCAGAAGCGCCGGCCTCGGTGAGAAAAACGCTGGCCAACCGGTGGCGACTCTCGGAAAATGAAAGCGGCCGGTATTACGAAATCCATCTGGACGACACCTGCGTACCGGGAGTTGTCCGAACAGCGCTCTCCGAAAACCGGATACGACGCATCGCCTTTATCGGACAGGGGACCGCAGGGGTTGCCGCCCTTGTCTGCGCCAACCAGCTGCGCCATTACATCGGAGATACGGATATCCGGATTGACGCAATGAAGTCCTCTGAACTCAGCGGGGTCATGGTTCACGACGACAAAACCGGCAGCATGGACGACACGCTTTTGGTCCCCATCAGCCAGTCCGGCACCACAACGGACACCAACCGCACCGTCGACATGGTCCGGAAACAAGGGGGGAAAATCATCTGCATCGTCAACCGCCGGGATTCGGACCTGACCTTTAAGAGTGACGGGGTGATCTATACGAGCTCCGGGCGGGATATCGAAATGTCGGTTGCCTCGACCAAGGCGTTTTACTCCCAGATCATCGCCGGGGCGATCCTCGGGCTTTTTATCGCCGCGTTCACGGAAAAACGGGGACACCGCTTCATATCCAGCGAAATCCAGGAAATGATCGGCATACCGGACAGGATGGAAAAGGTCCTTTCCATGACCGATCAGATCAAGGCCTCCGCCAACCGGCTGGCATTGCAGCGCACTTACTGGGCAGTCGTGGGAAGCGGCCCCAACAAGGCTGCGGCCGACGAGATCCGGATCAAGCTGAGCGAGCTGTGCTACAAGACCATATCCTCGGACTACGTGGAGGACAAGAAGCACATCGATCTTTCCAGCGAGCCGCTGGTCATCGTCTGCGCGGCGGGTACGCCCAGGCGCGTGCTGAGCGATATCGTCAAAGACACGGCCATTTTCAAGTCCCACAAGGCCCTTCCCGTGGTGATTTGTGATGCGCAAGAGGACCGGTTCGCCCCCTATGCCGAAGACGTGTTCCACGTGCCGCAGACAAGCGAACATTTCGCACCCATATTGAATACGCTGGTCGGCCATATATGGGGGTACTACGCCGCGCTCGCCATTAACGAGGGCTCAAAATTCCTCCATGACTTCCGGGAAGAGATACAGGCGCTGATCCGGACATGCACGAACAAAAATTTAGATATTTTCGAAATCGCCCTCGAAGAAACATTCCGGGAAAAAATTCTGCAGTTTTACCGCGATTTTCGACAAATGCAGCAGGAAAACCGCCTTCCCGGCACTATCGGACTCAAGGGAGCGACCAACCTGACGCTTCTGCTCAAGTATCTCGCCGGGCGCCTGCCGGTCAATGATTTTGAATTCGATTTCGGCGTCAAAGGGACGGCAAAAAACATGTTCGCCCTGTTTTTCGACGCACTCGGGGAGTCCATCAACGCCATGGCGCGCCCGGTGGACGCCATCAAGCATCAGGCAAAAACCGTCACAGTGGGGACCAGCCGGATCGAGGAAAAAGCCGAAGGCCTGCTGTTTGACATTCTGGCGGGAAAAGGGTTCGGCGTTGACCACCTGAGTCTCACCAACGTAATGGTGCTGCGCAATATCCAGAAGATTCTTTCGGGCATCCGGGGATTGACCCTGTACCGGGTCTCCGGCGTGAACCTCCTGGGAGAGCCCACGGACAGGACGACCATCACCGTGGTCGAAAAAGAGGGGACTTCCGCATCCATACCGTCACGCAGCGAAACCGACCAGGCGCTCAAGGGGTCCAAACGGATTATCGTGCGCCAGGGGAACATCTATCTCGGAAAAGGGCGCAAGGACGATCGCTCGGTTCTGATTATCCCCATTATCTCGAGCGACCCGGCGCACCCCAACATGATCGAGCACCTGTTGCTTCTGGAAGTGGTCTTCAAAACCGACGTGGATCTGGCCACCCGGGTCAAGGCCCTCGGCGGCAAGCACGAGCATATCAAGAACATCGTCCAGGAAAACTCCGTCACCTGGAAGGACGAATATCTGGACATGCTCCCCATGGACGATCTATTCGGCCGCTCCGCGGAAAAAGTCGCCGAAATGATTATAGAAAAAATCGGTTATCATGGTACTTGACACCCTATTCCCGGTTTTTATGGTCATTTTCCCGGGCAGCGGCAGCGGAATTTCGATCGGCCCACATATGGTCGAGAATCGGTTGAGATGATTCCGCCGTTACAGTAACCCGGCTATTCTTTGCCCAGGCGGCATCATCTTGCTCCGGGTAATCTTCCCGCAGGAAGCAACCGCGACTTTCCTGTCGGGCAAGGCTTGCAGTTAGAATAACTGTAAGTACCTGGACCATACTCAACAAATCACAGCGGGCCCGAAAATCCTGGGGACCGGCATATGATAAATACTGGATTTCCGGTTCTAAACGTTCGAGTTCGGCCAACCCACCGGTCAAGCCCTCTGCCGCGCGCACTACACCGGCACAGCGCCAGGCGACATCCTGAACGCTGCGCCGAAGATCCCTTGCCGAAAGATTGCTTTTCCCGCCGCCGGATTCCCCATACCGGTCTTTTGACACTACCGGCCATGAGTTGTGGCAGCTATCCAATCCATGGAGGGCTGCGTAAAAACCGGCCAAATGTCCAAATACCAAACACTCGGAAAGAGCGTTCCCCCCTTTTCGACAAGCCCCGTGCAATCCCCAGCAAACTTCGCCGCAAGCAAACAGGCCTTTTATGTCGGTGGCCCCGCATTCATCAATGCGCACTCCTCCCATCATAAAATGGGCCGCTGGTGATATGGCTACCGGATGCAAACGAAAGTCGAAACGACGATTTTTGAAGCCTACCAGCGGGTGCTGTTCCCAAAAATGCGGCGCTACGGCGCGGTAATCCATCAAGACTTCGCCATGCTTGGCTTCTTTGAATAGTACTGCCGAAAACCAGTCTCGTCGGTTACGGACCGTGTCGTTCAAATCAGCAATATCGTATTTAACGCACAAATCTTGGCCGGCGGCGTTGACAATCCGGCTACCGGGCGGATGCGGTGGGTTGAGCATCATTGAAGGCAGTCTATCCTGCGCCATTACCAAAGGATAGTACTGCACAAACTCCATGTCCCAAAGGGCCAACCCGGCCTCTAGGGCCAGGGCATATCCCTGCCCCAAAGCCGATTTCTGATTATCGTTGCGCCGGTACAGGGCACCGGCTCCACCGCTGGCCAAGACGACCGCCCCGGCTTGAATGACAATCGGCCTGCCCCGATGGTCGAAGCCGCTAACGCCAACAGCTTTTCCGTTAGAAACCTCTATCCGTGCGATATGCGTTCCTTGATGAACTTTGATTCCAGATTGCTGGCCAACATACGAGGCGACATGCCTGGACAAATGAGCCCCCGGGAAGGAATTGTTCTCTCCCGATTCGACAAAGTAGTGGTCTTTCATTTCGGTGATTCTCAAGCCGATATTTCGCAGCCAGGATATCCGCGTTTCAATGTCTTCTGCGACGCGTGCAGCCATCCATCGCTGGCCGATGCTCTTTCCAATGCGATGGGTGTCGGTAAGAAAAGCGTCAACGGAATACCTTGCTGTTGGACCGGAAAAAACCCCGTTGGACAGCGCAGAGTTGGTTCCAAAACCTAAAGCGGTACGATCAACGATACACACTTGGGCGCCTTGGGAAAGGGCGGCGAGAGCAGCTGTCATACCGGCCAATCCTCCGCCGATAATCACAACATCTGTTCGTTCAATTCTATTCATCGCTGCTTCCCTAAAGGCTACTGATAGACATAATGATCAGGAGAACCCCGTAGGGGAGCCCCTTGCGGGTGCCCCTACGGGTCCACGTTCTGTGGCATTATTTATCGTGTCTATACAAGAATACAAAAATTAAAATTCACAAACACGACATCTTTTTTTAAAATATTCTTTTCTTCGATTGCGATTTCGTTTTCGATCCAACAAATTGCGCCAAAAAAACAATTTTGAGATGGGTTCTAATTTATGGGGCTCATCGGTCTGGGAGAAAAATACCGGCAGCGATTCGGATAGCGATTAGAACCCATCTCAAAAAAATCTCTGTGGTAAAAACCACCCTCCCCGCATTTTCTACCCCACTTGATCTTTTTTTTGAGATGGCTTGTAGTCTTTTAACTTCCGCCATAATGTCGTGATCCCTATACCCAGTCGATCAGCAGTTTTCTGCCGGTCATAGCCACATGATTCCAAGGCGTCTTCAATAATCGCCTTTTCTGCATCCTTCAATCGCACCTTGAGGGGCGGCGTTTTCAGGGGCGCGAAATGATTCCTTTCGCCCGAAAACTCCTTTTGGATGTCCGTCTTTTCTATACCCTGAAAACAGGCATTTTCAAGATGTTCATTGAAAAGATCCCTAAAAAGGTCTTCATTGCTTGCCTGATCGCCTAACAGGATGAAGTAGCTTTCAAGAAAAGAATTCAGCTCCCGAATGTTGCCCGGCCAGGAATGTTTGGCAAGGTATGATATAATTGACCGGCTGAGGCTTTGCGGACTTCTCTGATACTGTACAAACAATGAAGCGGTAATCACCGGTATGTCTTCCGGCCTCTGCCTTAGGGGAGGGATATGCAACCTGAGCTGCGCCAACCTGTAATAAAGATCCTCCCGGAACTTCCCGCTCTGGACACTCTCCCGAAGGTCCTTGTGTGTTGAGGCAACCACCCGCAAATCAACGGGGACAATTCTATCGCCGCCCACGCGCATTACTTCCCTGGCCTCAAGGACCCGCAGAAGCCTGAGCTGCAGCCCGGGAGTTATATCTCCGATTTCATCCAGATAAATTGTCCCGGAATGGGCCAGTTCAAACAAACCGACCTTTCCCCCCTTTTTCGCACCGGTAAACGCGCCTTCCTCGTATCCAAAAAGTTCACTTTCCAAAAGCGTTTCCGGCAATGCCGCGCAATTGACAGCCACAAAAGGTTGGTTTTTTCTATGGCTGTGATTATGAATGGCGTGCGCCAGAAGTTCCTTGCCTGTTCCGGTTTCCCCTTTTATCAGTATCGTCCCCTCGGTGACCGAAAATTTCCTGGCCCGTTGAATCAGTTTTTCCATTCCAGGACTCTGATACCGAATGTCGCCGAAACTGTACCTGGCTGAAAACCCCCTGCAATACGCCTT
Source organism: Desulfosalsimonadaceae bacterium (assembly GCA_046498365.1). GTDB lineage: Bacteria > Desulfobacterota > Desulfobacteria > Desulfobacterales > Desulfosalsimonadaceae > B1SED10-16. Next base: position 23,677 of record JAWOAV010000041.1, on the reverse strand, counting down.
CTCCCTGATTTTCCGGTGAATGTTCTGAATTGATTCTACTTCCCGGAACAAAGCCACGGCTCCCCGGATTCGATTTTCAATAAGAATCGGCAGGGAGTTCACGAGAAGATTTTTATCTCGAATGGTCTTGAATTCATCGATCTGCGGGTTTCCGGATGTCAGCACGTCTGTGAGCCCCAAATCGCGGTTCAGGTCTGAAAAAGACCTGCCTATGCTGTTTTCTCCCAGTTCATGGCCCAGTATATCGTTTGCCGCACGGTTATAGAAATTGAGACGACCTTTTGCATCGATACCGATGACTCCCTCTGATACAATTTGAAGCGTCGTTCGGAGCTTCTGGGCATACTCCTCCTCTTTTCGCTTGGCCGAGGCAATGGCCCTTGCCTGGACCAGTGCGGCCTGTATATCCTTGGGGTTCGGCTGGATAATAACCGCATGCTCCCCCCTGCCAATGGCTGTTTTCCGGCTGACCCCGCCGCCCACGCATACCGTATACCCTTCATCAATGGCCGCGTTGACCCCGTATTCCAATTCCCGGCCCGAGGTGAAAACGATCTGCCGTATATCGATATCCAGTAAATTTTCAATTATCCGCATCCCTTCCCGGGGTTCCATGAAACTCGTCACGGCTATCCGGCGGCCGTATTCCATTGCTTTTTGAATGGCATAGACCTCTTCCAAAAAGGTGGTCGGGATATTAACCACTGAATGGCCTATTTTCTGAGTAATAAGTGCACCGGTGCCCCCGTGCCCGATAATGACTTCATATCCCTCGGCGAGCAACCTGCGTGCTTCGGGTACGGCTTGATCAAGGTCAACGAGGGTTACATTGAGATCTTCAGTATCCAAATCAGAGATGGCCCTGACGCTGTCGGCTACTTCAGTCGAATGCACGAGCAGTGAAAATTGAAATTTTTCGCTTTTGAATGTCACGACAGGATTCCTTTGGGGTCAGCCGGAGCCAATACGAATAAAAAAAAAGGCCCTTTAAAACAAATATATTTCAAGGGGCCTTTGGTTTTCAAGAAAAAGGTTTGTTCATTCGCTGATACCGCACGGACTGAGCGATTGAACGAAAAATCAATCTTCTTCGGTTTTCACTCCGGTTGTCCGGATGCGGCCGCAGCAGCTTCATGCGTTGCCAAAAATCTTTTTTGGTAAAGAAAATATGCGACAAGCAGCAGGACACCTGCCGGCCTTGTATATATGCTGGGAATAAAAAGGAGAAAAAAAACCGCCACCATTGCGATACGGCCGTACCATTTCAACTTTGTCAACAGGTATCCCTGTGTCATGGCAGACATCGCAATGACACCGAGAATCGCAAAAATCGTGGATGCGAGGGTTTGATGCCAAGGACCGTACAACATCAAGGAATTGTCATACACGAACCAGTAGGGAATGATAAAACCCGATAGAGCCAGCGGAATCGCCAGCATCGCGGTTGCAAACGGTTTCGAGCCGGATATTCCAGAGCCGGCATATGCCGCAATCGCCACCGGCGGTGTAATTGCAGAAAGAACACCAAAATAAAGGATAAAGAAATGAGCGGCCAGCAGGGGCACGCCAAGGTTGGTCAATATGGGGGCGGCCAGTATGGCCAGCACGACATAGCAAGCAGAGGTCGGAAGTCCCATTCCCAGGATGATCGATGTCACCATCGTAAAGAAAAGCGTTAAAAAGAAATTGCCCATGGCCAGGTATTCTATCATATTGGCGAACTTTAGCCCCATTCCGGTGAGGCTTACGACGCCGACAACAATACCGGCCGCGAGCAGCGCGGCGGCAACGGAAATGGCGTTTTTCGCGGCAAGCAGAAGTGCGAACCAGATATCCGAAGCGCCCAGCCGGTCCTGTTTACGCATGCGAAGAAACCCCAGAACAAGGACAAGCATGGAGGCATAGAAGCCTGCCTTAAGGGGCGTCCAGTCGATGACCAGAAGGAAGATAAGAAGTATCAGAGGAGCAAGATATTGGCCGCCCTCTTTCAGAACGTTTTTAGGCTTTGGCAGATCCGCCACCTCGATTTTCCGAATATCTTCCCTGAGGGTATGAAAATGCACCGACATGAAAACGCCCAGAAAATACAGAGAGGCCGGTATAATCGCTGCAAGTATGATGTAAATAAAAGGCGTTTCGGTGTATACGGCCATTATGTAGGCCGCCGCACCCATTATGGGCGGAACCAGCTGGCCGCCTGAAGATGCGCAGGCCTCCACCGCGGCGGAATAACGCTTTGACAGGCCGGTGGCTTTCATCAGGGGTATGGTGAACGACCCCGAGGTAACAACGTTTGCCACCGCGCTTCCGGAGACGGAACCGATGCAGGCTGAAGCGATAACAGCGGCTTTTGCCGGTCCTCCGCGCATGTGGCCCATGAAGCTGAAGGCCAGCTTGATAAAAAACCGGCCGGCTCCCGTTATTTCCAGGAAAGCCCCGAAAGCGATAAAAATATAGACAAAGGTTGCCGATACACCGGCCGGAACCCCCCACAAGCCCTCTGTTGTTATGAACATATGGGAAACGATGGTTTCAATATCAAAGCCCCTGTGGTCCAGGGGGTAGGGTATGTGCCTGCCGAAATACGCATAAAACAGAAACACGAGGCAGACAATCACCAAGGCTGGGCCTATGGACCGCCGCGTGGCCTCCAGGACCATTATAATAAAAATCGCCCCGAAAAAAATATCGGCCTGGGTCGGCATGCCCGCCCGGTTCAGGATTTCGTGCAGGTTCCAGAGAAGATAGAAAAGACTTAAAACAGTAAGGATAATCGGAATTCGGTCAAAAAAAAGATTGGGATTCCGGGGAACCGTATTGAGCCTCCTGGATGCCGGATAAAGAAAAAAAACAAGAACACAAAGGAATGCTGCATGGATGGAACGCTGTGGGATGGCGAACAAAACCCCGAAACCGGCCGTGTAAAGCTGAAATATGGACCATCCGGCTGCAACCGACATTACCAGCCAATGATCAATCCGATACTTAAATCGGGGGAAAATACCGTGGCGATCAATTTTCATGCTTTCAAAATCGATTTCGCCGCTTATTTTTTTACCCTGCTCTTGAATTTTCACGGATGTGTCCATTTGTTTTTTACTTCCTCTTTATGTCATAACGCTCACAAAGATTCCCGTTCAACCCTATGCATGCATGATTTTCTCCATAGAGCGGACCTGCGGGCGAAGCCCAACCCGGGCGTCAGGAACCCCCGGGTTGGGCGCCGAATTCGTTCAAAACTTCTGTTTTTTGGAGCTTCTTTTATTCAAGAACCCCTATTTCCTTCAGATATTTTTCCGCTCCTGGGTGGAAGGGGATCGGCGAGTTTTTCATGAAATCCTTTTGAATCCATTTTGCGCTTGAGTGGACTTCAACCAGCCGTTTACGGTTTTCATAAAGCGTCTTGGTTATTTTGTAGACAACGTCTTCCGGCATTTCGGGGTGGCAGACCAGAATGACCGGCGTCTGAAGGGTGCGGACCGGAGTTGTAACACCACGGTAGGTATCTGCAGGGATCTCAAACTCGAAATAGTATGGAAACGTATCGAATATTTTCTCAAGCTCCTGCTTTGAAAATTCAATAAGCCGGATTTTCCTCGTCGTACTCAGGTCCACAAGCGATGCCACCGGAAGCCCGGCGGTATGGAAAGCCGCATCGATCACATTGTCACGCAGCGACATGGCCATCTCGCCGAAAGAAAGAAACGCCTGGTCAAAATCGTCGTAGCTTATATCCAACGCGTCGATAATATTTCGGACATCATTTTCAGTACCCGACCCAGGGGGGCCCACCGCGATATCCTTTCCCTTTATGTCCATTATCCCCTGTATGTCTTTGGTTTTGTCGAGCGTCGCCAACTGGACAGGCGAGGGGTAAACGGCAAATATGGCGGCCACGTCCTGCTTTCCCGTCTCCTCATAGACGCCTACGCCGTGATACCCCTCGTAGGCCGAGCTGCCATTGGCAAGGGCGATTTCAGCCCTCCCGCGGTGAACAAGGCGTATGTTTTCAGCCGAACCGCCTGTTGCCTGAATACTGGCGCTGACACGATAACCCAGCGCTTCCTTGAGATTCTTTGAAAGAACATCTGCCATGCCGCCGCCCAGCGGGTAAAACGTACCCCCCATGCTTGCAGTAGCTATATTGATGTATCTGTATTCCTTAGCCTGGCACTCACCTGCTGATCCGGCCACCAGGAAGATCCCAATAAATGTAAAAATCACAAACATTGTTTTCATAAATTTCATAACTATCCTCCATGTTTTGCTTTTCTATCGAAGTTCCTCACCCACTACCACGGTGAGCCGGGGCGGTATCGTATCCAGCGTATTCATGGCATATTTGGCCGCCTGTCTCTCACCAGGACCCAAAACCGGAAAATCTTTGGGCTCCCCGGTTCTCGGGAGCAAGCCGGAAAAAGCAGGGCCCTCTTCCGGTATAACGCGGACAATGAACCGGGATGGCTGGGTAGAGACGTTTTTTACCTCAAAGGCGTACCAGACCACATCCTCACCCCTGAACGGCGCAATCATGCACGTAAATTCCGTCAGCTGCGCCTTATCAGTTTCCATCTCAAGGCGTATGTCGGATGCGCAATCGATCGATGCCGGGGCGGGGCCCTTTCCAGTATCAAAAGAGGCGCATGAGACCATAAAAAGTGCCAGAAGAAGCGCTCCTCCAATCAGAAATTTTTCCTTGCTCAACGTGATAATTTCCATAATACCGTCCTTTTTTGTTGGTTGTTGGAAGGAATTGTCCCCGGAAGATCAATCATACGGCTGATCGTTTACGGGGAACCGCTTTTTATTTCTTACCGCCGGACACAGCAGCCAGCTCTTCTTCTGCCATGCCCAGCATCCCCGTGAGTATCTCGCTTGAGTGCTCTCCGAGAAGAGGAGGCCGCCTGGATGGATTTACAGGTGTCTCCGAAAATTTAAACGGAGAGGCAAGTTGACGGACCTCGCCTTCCACAGGATGAGGCATTGTGAACAGCATGTCCCTGGCGGCGATGTTCGGATCGTTAAACACCTCGCCAATGTCCAGAATCGGGCCACAGGGAATTCCGGCTTCGCTAAAAAGTGCAAGCCATTGCTCTGCGTTCTTTTCCCTCATCTTTTTTTCCAGAATCGGCATAATTTCGTCCCTGTTTTCCACCCGAAGCCGGTTGGTCTTGAATCTCGGGTCGTCAACCAGGTCCTCAAGTCCGATCACCTTGCAAAAAGAGGCGTACATGGGATCACTGGTTGCGGCTACCTGCACCCAGCGGCCGTCGCCGGCCTTAAATGCCCGCGCCGGAACCCTGTGAATATGGTCAAGGCCCCATCTTCCCGGGGGTTTTCCGGTTGCGAAATAATCCATCGCCATTATCGTCAGCAAGGAAATGATTCCATCGTAGAGCGCAATATCGATGTACTGCCCCTCCCCGGTCTTGAGTCTGTGAATGTATGCCGCAAGAATAGCCGCCACCGCCTGATCTGCCGCCACAAGGTCGGTGATCGGTATCCCTATCTTCACCGGGGGTCCTTCCTTCTCACCGGTTATTGACATAAGGCCTGTCATGCCCTGTATGATCGGATCATAGGCCCTTTTGTCCCGATAGGGCCCGTATTGCCCGAATCCGGAAATCGAACAATAGATCAGTCCGGCATTTTCAGACTTCAGATCCTCATAACCGATACCCAGTTTCCCGGCGACGCCCGGGGTGAAGTTTTCCACCACCACATCGCATGATGCTGCAAGAGAAAGAGCCGCACCCCTGGCCTTAGGGTTTTTCAGATCCAGAACAACAGATCGCTTGTTCCGGTTCAGCACTGAAAAATACCCGCTTTCCCCCTTCTCCAAAAACGGCGGCCAGGAGCGGCTCTCGTCGCCGCCCGGCGGCTCCACCTTGATTACCTCAGCCCCCAGGTCGCCCAGGATCATTGTTGCATACGGTCCGGAAAGAACCCGGGTAAAATCCAGGACCTTCATCCCTTCGAGAGCTCTTTTATTCATTTGCTGTATTTCCCCTGTTTTTTTGATTCGATCCGCTTCCGGCGGAATTGCGCTGAAAAACGACCCGTCTATTTGCGGTACCCGAATTTTTTTCTGAACACGGATCTTGCAATCATGTTCAGTTGCGCCTCGGTGGTTCCCCCGCCGATCTGAAACATCCTTACGTCTCTGAACATGCGGGATAGCGGAAGGGATTCCGCATATCCTGCCGCACCAAACATCTGAAGACTTTTGCTGACTACCTCAAGTGCGGAATGGCCGGTGAAAGCCTTGGCCATGGAAGCTTCGGCCATGGCGGGAAGTCGGACGTTATTGGGCAGATGACGGGCGTTGCATGCTGCCCGGTATATAAGAAGACGCGCAGCGTGAAGCTTTATCTCCCCTTCAGCCATAAGCCACTGAAGCCCTTGAAAATCTGAAATAGGCCGGCCAAACTGTTTCCGTTTTTTCATGTGCTCTATTGCAAGATCATGCGCCCCCTGTGCCAGGCCAAGAGCCACGGCGCTGGCACCGACACGTTGGCCGTTATACCCGTTCATCAGCTTTTTAAACCCTTCTGTACCATCCCCCATAACCACAACGTTTTCCGTCGGGACCACGCAGTCCTTAAAAATCAGCTCTGTTTCAGGTATCCCCCGGAGCCCCATAGCATCCTCCACCCGGCCGAAGGTGAATCCAGGGGTTCCCTTGTCCACCAGTACACCGCCGATGCCCCGGTCTTCCCCATTTTCAATGAAACGTACAAAAATCAGGTTTGTGACCGAAATGCCGCCGCCGGTGATCCAATGCTTCGTACCATTGACGACGTATTCGTCGCCGCGTTTTTCAGCGGTAGCCTGCAATTCATTAAGTGCAGTGCCGGCTTCGGGCTCTGTCATGCCTATCGCAGGTTTGTCGCCTTCTTCCAGGACTCTGTGCGCGACCATTTTACGCTGTGCGTCAGTGCCGAAGGCCATCACACAGCCAAGAGCGCCCATGTTTGTTTCGACGATGGCCCGAGCGGTTACGCCGCAGTATTTTGCAGCGGTTTCAATTGCCAGAATGGCATCAATTAATGGTCGTCCCTGTCCGCCCAACTCCTCGGGAATCGTCATGCCAAGGAACCCCAGTTTCCGCAGCAGATGTATATTTTCCCATGGGTATTCGTGGTTCTTGTCCCATCGCGACGCCTTGGGGGCGAACTCCTTTTTGCCAAGTTCATCCAGGGTTTCAACAATCCTGACCTGTTCATCAGTTAAGGTAAAATCCATCTTCTCTCCTTCCCGGTTATAGTGACGAGGTATTTTTGCACATATGATTATAGAATTTAGCAATTGTCATGCCATTTGCTCGGCTTTTATCCGACAGAACAGTGATATACAGAAATACACGGGTTTTTGTATACAAAATCGTGTTTTTTGAAGCTAACGCCTGTATCCAATCATTTCAAATATGAAAAATGATGATTCAAAAATAGAATATATTTTTCATTTTCTGAATTTTGGGGCGCAAAAAACAATTTTCCGGTTATTTCCTTCTCGGCAGCCCTTGTGTTGACGTGATCCGTCTATAAAAAATTTCTGGTTTTTTTTGTAAACAACGTTTATATTTACAGATAAAGCTTTACTGCTGAACCAATACCCGTTTTTCTAAAAAGAGGAGGTTTTGCCGTGGATATCCATCCATCTGCGCCTTTAGCAATACATACAGCGCGCTTTCCGTAGGCAAGACCATTTCAAAAAACCGATTAACGAAACAATTATGGGGGTATGCAAATGAGACAATCGATTTTTACAGCGTTACTTGGGGTTTTCATGCTTTGCTGCCTGGGGATGTATCCGAATCAGGCGGATGCCAAAAGCGAATTTGTTTCCATAGGCGGGGGGCCCACGGGGGGAACCTTTAACTACTTTGCAAACGGTTTTTCCACGTATGTCCCGAAACAGATCGAAGGCCTCAGAATGTCTTCGGAAGGCTCCGGCGGTTCTGTGGAAAATGTCCGCAGGGTCCATTCCGGGGACTTTGACTTCGGCATCTCCTATGCCGTTGACATCAGCCTCGGGTCCCTGGGGCAACTGCCGGAAGATGAAAAGAAATATGACAAGGTCCGCTGCATCGGCTACCTTTACGGGGCGCCTGCCCAGCTGATTGTCCGTGCCGACAGTGAATTTCAAAGCGCCATGGACCTCAAGGGGAAACGGGTCGCCGTAGGCAATGCGGGATCCGGTGCCGCCACATCCGCGGAGCGGTTTTTCCGGCATATCGGCGTGTGGGAAGAATTCAGCCCGCAATTTCTGGGGTATTCCGCAGCCGCATCGGCTTTCCAGGACGGCAAAATAGACGCTTTCTGGGTGCTTGTGGGCTATCCCAACGCTTCGGTCATTGAAGCCTCAACCCAGACCGATATTCGTCTGATCGATGTCGGCAAAGATGCCGAAGAAACCGATTTCTACGATGCATATGCCTATGCGCCGGCAACCATCCCCGCGGATACCTACCGGGGACAGGACAAAGACTGCATGACCTTCCAGGACTCGACCCTGCTGACCACGCGCGCCGATGTGGATGATGAGATCGTGTATAAAATTACCAAAACCATCTGGTCGGAAAAAGGGATCGAACATATGCGGCAGGCCCATGCTGCGGCCAAGGAACTGTCCATAGAAAACGGCTTCAAGAATGCATCCCGGCCCCTGGCAAAAGGCGCGGCCAAGTTCTGGGAGGAAATCGGCAAGGATATCCCGTCGGATCTGAAACCCATCGACTAATCTCATCCGGAAACTGGAAAGCGATTAATACCGCTTACACCACATGAACGAGGGGAGAAGACCCTGCTTTTCTCCCCTCGTTTTATGGAGAACAGCACCATGCCGCAGGAAAAAAACAATGGGATTCACCCGGACCCATCCCAGGGGCAAACGCCGGAGGATTCGGCAGATACAAAAAAAATAGTTGAAGAACTCGCGAAAAAAGAGCAAAAAACCGCCCGCGACATCCAAGGCTTCTGGTATTGGCTGACGGCTGCCATGTCTGCCTTCATGGTACTGTTCTATTTTTATAACGCCGGCGTGCATCCTGTTTCTGCCCAGTATCACCGGGGCGTCTACGTTGCCATCACTTTTGCCATGGTTTTTCTTTTGTTCCCCATGCACGCCCGTTCACGAAAAGACCGGCCCGGCATTTTTGATATGATCCTCGCGCTGGTGGCGGTTTTTGTGGTGGGCTACTGGATGGTGGAATTCGAGGCGCTCAATTACCGGATGGGCAATGAAAACCAGATGGACTTCATTGTCAGCACCCTGGGCATATTTATCTCCCTGGAGGTCTGCCGGCGCGTTTTGGGATGGTCCCTGACCCTTACGGGAATAGCCTTTCTGCTCTACTGCTATTTTGGGCCCTATATGCCGGATATGCTTGCCCACAGGGGATTTTCGTTCGAGCGGATCGTCAATCACGTCTATTTGAAGCAGGAAGGCGTCTTTGGCATCATGGCGGATGTTCTGGTTTCCTATGTCATTTTATTTATTTTTTTCGGCTCATTTTTAAAAAAATCCGGTGCAGGCCAGTTTTTTCTGGATCTCCCCATGGCCCTTGCCGGTAAAACCACGGGGGGGCCGGCAAAGGTCTCGGTTCTGGCCTCCGGGTTTTTCGGTTCCATTTCCGGGAGCGCTATTGCCAACACGGTTACCACGGGGGCTTTCACGATCCCGTTGATGAAAAAAGCCGGCTTCAAACCCCATGTGGCGGGTGCCATCGAACCGGCCGCATCCGTCGGGGGAATGTTCATGCCGCCCATTATGGGCGCCGGAGGGTTTCTCATGGCAGAGATGACCGGCGTGCCATACGTCACAATCATGAAAATGGCGGTCTTTCCGGCAATTCTCTATTTTCTGGCCGTTTTGGTCATGGTCCATTTCGAGGCGAAGCGCCACGGCATCTTCGGCATCGATGACCCGGATCAACCGACCGTGAGGGAGATCTTCAGAAATGAATGGTTCATGAGCCTCCCCCTGATCATTATCGTGGCGCTCATGCTCATGAAATACTCCCCGGGATATGCGGCGGTAATGGCAACCGGCTCCTGCGTTGTCGTCTCCTGGTTCACCAGGGACAAGAAAATGGGGCCGAAACAGATATGGGAGGCCCTGCTGGAAGGGGCAAGAAATACGCTCGTCATCGGGGCGACGGTCGGCGTTATCGGCATTATCGTCGGATCCATCGCACTGACGGGAATCGGGCTCCGGTTTTCCGATATGATCCTGAGCTTTTCCGGTGGAATTCTTCCCCTTGCTATATTTTTAATCGCAATCGCAAGTTTGATCCTGGGCATGGGCGTACCGGTAACCGCCTCCTATCTGATCGTAGCCGTCCTTGCCGTACCGGCCATGAGCAGCATGCTGGCCATGCATCACTACGGAATGGAAACGATATCACAACTTGGCTTGACCCAACCCGAGGCGGCCGCCTGGACCCTCCTTGCCTCGCACATGATCATCTACTGGTTCAGCCAGGACTCCAACATCACGCCGCCGGTATGCCTTGCGGCATACGCCGGGTCGGCCCTGGCCAACTCGGATCCCTGGAAAACCGGATGGACGTCCTTCAAGTTTGCCAAAATGATATACCTGGTCCCCTTTTTGTTCGCATATTCACCGGGTCTTTTGCTGAACGCAGCGCCGATTCAGATTGTCAGTACATTTCTGACCTGCATTCTGGGTACGATCACGTTTTCCATGGTCACCATGGGGTATTTCAAATGCCCCACCAATATCCTTGAATGGACGATCGCTGCTATAGGAACCGTAATCCTCCTGTTTCCAAGGGTTGTCCCCGGAATCACCGGCATGGAGATACCCATCCTGGCCATAGATTTAACCGCCATATGCTTTTTTATCCTGGTCTACATATTGCAAACCCTCAGGATCCGAAGGAATCCAACGCTTGTGCTGCCGCTGGCCGAAAGACAGCGGCTGAAAAAGCTGAAAACCGCTTAAGCGGAAAACAAACCCCTTCCTGCAGATGACCGGTGTCTCATGGCAATGGCAATGAAAAACGCATACCTGCTGATCGGCGCATCACTGGCCGCAATCCTGATTGCCTTTACGTGGTGGACGCTTTACCGGGATATTCCCGTAGATCCTGTTGAAATCGATTACACGGACGAAGCGTATGTCTGGAAAGCGGTTATCGGTTCCGGCAGGGGGGATTTTCTGGTGCGGGGTGCAAAAATCGATACGATAAAACACGATATCGAAAAGCTGATATTCGCTCTCAACGGATCGGGGAAAGATCCGGCGCGTTTCCATACCCCGGACGAGGGGGAACCCTTGTCTCCGCCGAAACTGAAATTACTGGACCAGCAGAAGGGCGTCGTCACGGTTGCGGTTATCAACGGAGAGTACCTGACCCAGCGGATGGGAACGACCGGTGCACATGCGTTCATGGCAACGGTCACGTTCACGCTGACCGAGCACGAAGAGGTTGAGGCGGTGAACTTCGTGTTCCAGGAAGGGGATCATGCCATTCCGGGTATTTACCGGAGAGACATGTTCCGAAAATACTGGAAAGTCAAAATGGATGACACCGTAAAAAGTCCAATATCTGCGTTACGCGTGATTTCTCAGAATTTCACGTACGGCTAAGTACGCTGCATTCTTCGAAATCACGCAAGCCTTGATCTTGAACTTTTTACGGCGCCATCTGAAAATCGACTTTTTACGAGTTCATCAAAATGGATACCGGCGCCGAAATGGAATCCGAACAAGTTTTTCACGCCCGGGAGTAGAGATGGCACATCACCCGGTGCCCGTCTTTCTCCATGACGGGAGGGGTTTCTTGACTGCAGACCGGCATCACCTCGGGGCACCGTGGATGAAAACGGCACCCTTCCGGCGGTGAAGCAGGAGACGGCGTTTCCCCCCGGACCGCATCGGCCTCGATTCGTTTCCCCCCGGCCACCGGCACGGCCGCAATCAGCACCCGCGTATAGGGGTGCAGCGGTTTGCCGACGATGTCCGCCGTGTTTCCAAATTCCACGATCTGCCCGAGATACATGACCGCCACCCGGTCGGCGATATTGCTGACCACGCTCAAATCATGCGAAATAAACAGATACGATAGCCGGTAGTCTTTCTGGAGCTTCAAAAAGAGATTGATGACCTGTGCCTGCACGGATACATCGAGCGCGCTGACCGCCTCATCGCATATGATTAAATCCGGCTTCAAGGACAGGGCCCGGGCAATGCTGATGCGCTGGCGCTGCCCCCCGGAAAACTCGTGGGGCCAACGGTATATGGCGTCCCGGGTCATCCCCACCTCGCCAAGAAGCCGCGCAGCGTGCTCCTGTTTCGAACCCTCGACCATGTTGAACTGCACCAACCCTTCCATTACGATATCCATGACATTCATCCGGGGATTTAACGAGGAAAGCGGGTCCTGGAAAACCACCTGGATATGACGTCGGAGCCGGTTCATTTGCCGCCGCCCAAGGCCGGGAATCGAAAGGCCGTCAAAAAGGATGTCGCCTGCCGTTGCCTGCTCCAGCCCAAGCAGCGTTCGCCCCAGCGTGGTCTTGCCACACCCGGATTCGCCGACAAGGCCGAGGGTTTCATTCCGGTCCAGAACAAAAGAAATCCCGTCCACCGCGCGGACGTATCCGGCGGTAATCGAAAACAAACCCCGTTTTATGGGAAACCACGTCTTGAGGTCCCTGACCTCAAGAAGCGGGGCTTTCAACGGGGCGGGTTTACGCGTTTCGGGCATCTTCCCCCCTATAAAGAAAGCATGCAGCAAAATGCCCTTCCCCGACACTTCGCAATTCCGGCGTATTCTCCCGGCAAACGTCAAATACGTGCGCACAGCGATCTTGGAAATGACACCCCCGGGGATAATCCACCGGGGACGGCACCTGGCCGGGAATTGCCTGCAGACGGGTTTTTTCAACGGAAAGCTTGGGGATCGCCGCGAGCAGCCCTGTGGTATACGGGTGGGCCGGCCTGAAAAAAACATCCTCCCGGGATCCGCTTTCAACGATCCGCGAGGCGTACATGACCGCCACCCGGTCGCACATTTCCCATACCACGCCCATGTCATGGGTAATGAGCAGCAGAGCGGTATCGTTTTGCTTCATCTCCCGGATCAGGGAAAAAATCTGCGCCTGGGTGGTCACGTCAAGGGCGGTCGTGGGTTCGTCCGCGATCACCAGGGAAGGCGACAGCATCAGTGCCATGGCGATCATAATCCGCTGCTGCATACCCCCGGAAAGCTGAAACGGATAGGCGTACATGCGTTCTTCCGCATCCGGCAGTCCTACTTTTGACAGCCAGTTTCGGGCATAGGCCCAGGCGTCTTTTTTGGATACATTCTTATGAAAGCGGATTCCTTCCACCATCTGCCGGCCGATTCGGTGCAGGGGCGACAGGGCGGAGAGGGGTTCCTGGAAAATCATGCTGATAGCGGCCCCACGAACCCGCCGCAGGACCGCCGGTTTCTGGGCGAGCAAATCCATGTTGTCGAAAAGAATCCGGCCGGAGGAGATATGACCCGGCGGCGACGGGATAAGGCGGGTAATACCCAAAGCGGTAACCGATTTGCCGCATCCCGACTCCCCCACCAGGCCTACGGACTCCCCACGCCCGATGGAAAAGGAGACGTCGTCAACCGCGTGAAACGAGCCCTCATCCGTGTCGAATCGGACAGAGAGGTGTTGTATGTCAATCAATGGCGCTTTCATAAACGTTTCTTTCCGGCAAAATCCTCTTGCAAAACCTGATGACGGCTGCAAGGCAACAGCGCTTTCCCTTCATGACCGCTACGCCATGCGGCTGTATTGCCTGGGGTCATACGCGTTTCTCACGCCCTCGCCGATGAACACGCCAAGGAGCATCACCGTAAACAATGCAAGGGAGGGATATAGAATGAGCCACCAGGCCCAGCGGTACTGCTGCGCCTGAAAAATCAGCTCCCCCCAGGACGGCGTTGGCGGAGGCATGCCGAAACCCAGGTAGTCCAGGGCGGCAAGCGCCCCGATGGCCCCGACCAGCGAAAAAGGGAAAAACGTGATCACCGGCACCAATGCATTGGGCAGAATGTGCCGGACAATAATTCTGCGCGTCGGAATGCCCATGCACTTTGCGGCCTCCACGAACGGCCGGCTGCGGAGGTTCAAAAATTCCGCCCGTATATAATAGGAAATGCCGATCCAGTTGAAAAGGCCGTATATAATCAACAGCAGAACAAAGCTGCGGCCGTAAATCGATCCCATAAGGATCATGACATATAAAAACGGCAGCGCGCTCCAGATCTCTATGAGGCGCTGGGCGGTAATATCGATTTTCCCGCCGTAATACCCCTGCAGGGACCCGGTAAGGATGCCGAGCATCATGGAAAATCCCACGAGCAGAAATCCGAAGGAGAGGGAAATGCGAAGGCCGTAAAAAATCCTGGCCAGGACGTCCCGGCCGGCGGAATCGAGTCCCAGGGGATGACCGGAGACCGGGGGAAACGGGTAGCGAACATCCGTTTTCAAAAAAGAAACCCGGTACTGGCGATCACCGGCAACAATCCGCCGTTCGTCTACGGGTTCTTCGAAACGCTTAAGCACCAGGCTTTCCAGAAGGGCACGCTCCTCGGCGTCTATTTCCTCCCAGACACCGGGCAGGGGAACCACAGGGTCCAGGTCTTGGTCAAATATCGCTTCGTGTGCCTGACTGCCGCTGTCGCCGGGAACTTCCCGAAAAATCAGGCGCAGGGTTTCCGGCGGCCGATCACGGGGCGCATAGGTGGACACAGACACATCGAACAACTTGCCGCCCCGGGATATGCGAACTTCCTCATAAGAGGACTGCCGGTTGTCAAAACGCCTTTCAATGGCTTTTCTGAAATGCGCCGGGAAGTCAAAAGACTCCCACAGATTGGCCTGCCCGGCCGCAACAGCATCCGCGTCCATGAAAAAGCCGATAAAGCGGCCATCCACCGCAATCCCCCCCCGCGTTATATCGAGCGTGCCAACCCGGACAACAGGCGTAAATTGCAGGGTCACTTCGTCATCCACGGCGATCGTATCGGCGCGTACCGTTTCGTAAGGGCCGTAGGGATGCGGCGGGAAAATCATTGTATTGCCGGGGTTTTCCGAAAATTCCGGTTCCTGCAGAAGCAGCTTGTAATTGGGGCGCGTCTCTTTTCCGTCTTCAAGGAAAACAGACTCCGGGTAATATGTAACCAGCGGGAAATACGATTTTCCTTCAAAGCGGACATATAGCGGCACGCCGTTGCAGAGTAGTTCGGCGGCAAGGCTCAGAAAGAAAAGAAATACCAATATCCAGAAGGAATAATAGGCGCGCCGGTTTTCTGAAAACCGGGCCAGGCGTTTTTGGGTTACCGGATTTTTTATAATGCCCATAGCGGTTGTAAGTTGTAAGGTGTAAGGTGTAAGTTTCCGCCGGATACGCCTTCTTTCGCCGAAATGACCATACCGCAATGAACGACCTACTGCTTTTGAAAATTGATCCGGGGATCAATCAGAACATAGCACAAATCCGATACGATATTCCCCAAAAGCCCCAAAACAGAGGTCAGGGCCAAAATCCCCATGAAAACCGGATAATCCCGACCGACAATGGCCTCCAGGCTCAACCGCCCCATGCCGGGTATTTCGAAAACCTGCTCTATGATCACCGAACCGGCAAACATAACGGTCAAAATGGAGCCGATGCCGGTGGCAATGGGAATCAGCGAATTTCTGACCGCATGCCCCCATATCGCCCTGGAATACGAGCCCCCCTTGGCCAGAACGGTTCGGACGTAATCTTTGCTGATCTGCTCGATCAGGGAATTTTTCATCAAAAGGGTGAGAATGGCAAAATTGCCGATGACATAGCAGAGCACCGGAAGAAACATGTGCATGAAAATATCCTGTATTCTGCCCAGCGTATCCAGACGGGCATACGCATCGGAGTGGAAGCCGGAAGCCGGAAATATATCCCACAGACCGTCCACGGTTCCGCTGAAAAGCATCTTCAGAATCATGCCGAGGGCGAATGGCGGAATCGCATACCCCACAAAAACGATAATACTGGACGTGACGTCAAACAGGCTGTTGTGTCGAAGTGCCTTTATAATCCCCAAAGGAATACAGATCAGGTAGGACAGGAGCAGCCCGGTCACGCCAAAAATCATGGAAACCTTGAACCGGTCGCGGATCAACTCCCACGCGGTTCTGTCGGGATACCGGTAAGAGGCCATCCGCATGCCGACACTGTCGTCTATCAGCCACTTCTTGTAGCGAAGGTAAAAAGGTTGGTCAAAACCATAGTAGCGCTCGATCTCCTGGCGCTGCCGCTCGGTGATGCTTTCGGCGCTGCCGGCGGAACGCTGCTCCCCTTCACCGATCCCTTTCATCCCCATAATGGCCTGCTCTACCGGGCCGCCCGGTACAAACTGGATCAAGCCGAAACAGAGCAGCGTAATCCCGATAAAGGTCGGGATGACAAGAAAAATACGCTTTATAAAATAATCGATTCTTTCCATGGCAAAAGGAAATCAAGACCCGGGATTTGTTCAAAACCCTGCGTACAGACGGTGAAAAGGGTACGGAGTTGTCATTATTACCGTATCCACAGCGTCTTTTCAAGACAATTAATGATTTTCTGAAAAGCTCAGGTTGGAGAGACAAAGGGGATCATGCAGAGAAGGGAGTAATCGGCCGCGAAAGGAAAAAGGGGTATAATCCCGGATCGAATCATACCCCTTCCCCTGACAGATGGTGTTTTGAAAATATATTTTACCGCTTGGAGAATTGGAACCGTGCGCGTGCACCACGTTGACCGTATTTTTTCCGTTCCTTGGTCCGCGGGTCGCGTTTGACCAGGCCGGCTTTTTTCAGGACTACCCGAAAGTCCGGGTTGGACTGGAAAAGCGCCTTTGTAATACCATGGCGTATCGCGCCGGCCTGTCCCAAAATACCGCCGCCCTTGACGCTCACCTTGATATCGAATTCACCGGCCGTGTTGGTTAATGCGAAAGGCTGCATGATCATCTCGCGTGCCGATGCCAGCCCGAAGTATTCCTCCACCGGCTTGTTGTTGATGGTCACCTCGCCTGTGCCGGGCTTCAACCATGTTCTGGCGACCGACATTTTCCGTTTACCGGTTGCATAAAAAAGCTGTTCTGCCATTTATCCCCCACGTATGAAATAATATTTCCTGTCTTTACACAAAAAGGCGCTACAAGCTTAGCGGTTCCGGCTGCTGGGCGTCGTGTGGATGCTGATCGCCGGCATAAACCTTCAGTTTCTTTAGCATTGAATACCCGAGGCTGTTTTTTGGAAGCATGCCTTTGACAGCAAACCGGATCAAATCTTCCGGCCGCTTTATAAGAAGCTTTTCCGCAGTCGTCTCTTTTAACCCGCCGATGTACCCGCTGTGGCGATAGTACGTTTTTTGCAGCCATTTACGCCCTGTCAGACGCACCTTGTCGGCATTGATAACGATGACAAAGTCGCCGGTATCAACGTTCGGGGTAAACATCGGGTTGTGTTTCCCCCTCAGGCGGTGGGCCACGACAGAGGCCAGCCTGCCGAGAACAAGATCCCTGGCGTCAATCACGTACCACTTTCGTTCGACTTCGCCTTTTCTGGCGCTTTTCGTATATTTTTTCAATTTCCTTGTCTCCTGTGCATAATGTAATCTGAGATATGTAGCCAAAAGAGCCCTTGCTGTCAAGGAAAAAACAGCGTAGATTCTTTTCATATTTCATATGGACGGAAAATACATTTCCCGGAAACACCCGGTGCGGGAATTGCTCCGGAAAGGCGGTAATATGACAAATCTTGAAGTAGAGGTCAAGTTTTATCTCGAAGATATCAGGGATGCCCGAAACAGGATTGTAAAGGCGGGCGCCGTTTTTGAAAAAAAAGAAAGGGAAAACAATCTCCGATTGGAGGACGAACACTTCAGCCTGATCAAAAGCGGTGCCCTGCTGCGTCTTCGGCAGACGGATGGAAAAACCCTTTTGACATACAAGGGGAAAGTGGCGCACCCGGCAGCGGGCTGTAAAGTCTACGACGAACGGGAAGTCACGGTGTCCGATCTGGATGAAATGACAAACATCCTGGCCTTTATCGGGTTCAGGCCGGTCCAGCGCTACGAAAAAATCAGGGAAACATGGCGCCTCGAAGGCGCCCTGATCTGCCTGGACGAAATGCCTTACGGCAACTTCATTGAAATCGAGGGAGAGCCGGGCATCATCCGAAAAATCGCAGAAATAACCGGCTTTGAATGGAAAAACCGGATACTGACCAATTATCTTGCCATTTTTGAAAAACTAAAAGAGAAATTCAACCTGGATTTCAATGACGTCACCTTTGACAACTTCAAGGGGGTGGAAATTGATTTCAAAAAATGCCTTGATATGTTTGTTGCGGGGTAGGGAACGGTTGTAGGTTGTAAGTTGTAAGTTGTAAGTTGTAGGTTGTAAGTCGCATTCACCTACCACCTATAACCTGATGAACTCGTAAAAGTCGATTTTTAGATGGCGCCGTAAAAAGTTCAAGATCAAGGCTTGCGTGATTTCGAAGAATGCAGCGTACTTAGCCGTACGTGTATGTCTACAAGGCGTAAGCCGCAAATTCTGAGAAATCACGCGTAACGCAGATATTGGACTTTTTACGGTGCCATCATAACTTACAACTTACCCCCATATGCGCAAAGGCGGCCTCCGAAGCCCTCCTTCCGGATGACGTCCGAACCACCAGGCCGATTTTCAGCAGAAACGGCTCCACCACGTCCACCAGCGTATCGGTTTCTTCCTGCAGGGTCGCAGCCACCGCTTCGATACCCACCGGCCCCCCATTGTAATACGTGATAATGGTATCCAGATACTGCCGGTCAAGGGGCGTGAGGCCGAGGGCATCGACCCCTTCCAGCTCCAGGGCCTCTACCACGGCGGCCCTGTCGATATGGCCATGGGACTTTACCTGGGCATAATCCCGAACCCTTTTCAGGAGACGGTTGGCAATGCGCGGGGTGCCCCGGGAGCGCATGGCGAGTTCCACGGCGCCGTCCCCGTCGATCGTCTGGTTGAGCAGCTCGGCGCTCCTGCGCACGATGGTTTCGAGATCTTCCGTGGAATAGAAATCCAGGTTCCGGAAAATCCCGAACCGATGGCGAAGCGGCGACGAAAGGAGACCGACCCGGGTCGTTGCGCCGACGAGCACGAACTGTTTCAGGCGAAAGCGGTGGCTTCGGGCGTGCATTCCCTTGTCGAATACAAAATCGATGCAGAAATCCTCCATGGCCGGATACAACAGTTCTTCCACCGACCTGGAGAGGCGGTGAATCTCGTCGATAAAAAAAACGTCCCCGGTTTCAAGCTGGGTAAGCATGCCGATCAGATCGCCGCCCTTTTCCAGGGCGGGGCCCGATGTCACCATCAGCTTCCCCCCGATTTCGTTCGAAATGATATGGGCCAGGGTGGTCTTCCCCAATCCCGGGGGGCCGTGAAGAAGCACGTGATCGAGGATTTCATTTCTCTGCCGCGCCGCCTCGATACCGATTTTAAGGGTTTCGATGGTCTTTTTCTGGCCGATATACTGGCAAAGCTTTTCCGGTCGCAGGGAGACGATTTCCGGTTCGCTGTCCATGGGAAGGCTTTCGCTGCCAACGATGTTGCGCCCGAGATTTGAAAATGTAAACCCGTCTGTACTCATTGCTGTCCTTCACCGGTGAGCCGTCCGCCCCTGTATACTTCCTCAAAAAGGGATTCCGGATCGTCAATTGATGGGTTCCGAGTCATTGCCGCTGAAACCATTTCCCTTGCCTCAAAGGGTTTGTACCCGAGCCTGGAAACCAGCACGTCGATCACCTGGGCGGCGGCCTCCTTTTCAACGGCGATGTCCGCGACGTCTTCGCACGGCCCGGCATTTTTCCGGAAAATTCCGAATTTGCCGGTTTTCCCCTGCAGCGTGGCGATGATCTTGTTGGCCATCCGCTCCCCGATGCCGCTCAGCTGCTTCAGCACGACAGCATCTCCGGACTCAATGGCCATGGCAATCTCCTCCACCGGCAGGGTCATGGCTTTTACCGCTTTCAGGGGGCCGATGGTTTCCACAGAGATGAATATTTCAAAAAATTCACGCTCCGCTTCCCGGTTGAATCCGATCAAGACGGGCCGGGGAGTGCGCTCGGTCTGGTGAAAATAGATGTAAAGGGAGAGTTCATCGTCGACACTGCTGTTCTCAAGGCTGTTCATCACAAATGCCGGCACCATTATTTCATAGCCGACATGGTTGACCAGCAGCCAGATACGGTCCGATTCCTTTTTGAGCAGCCGGCCTTCCAGGTAAGCAATCATTTTCTTCCACTCCGGTAAAGGCCCACGAGTGCCAGGGCCAAAGCGTCCGATGCATGGGAAGGTTTTATGGGGCCCGGGTGATTCAGGCGCATGCGGACGCAGGTTTCAAGCTGGACCTTATCGGCGCTGCCGCTCCCGGTCAATATCTGCTTGGCTTCCCGCACGGCGATTTCCATGATCGGAAGCGCGCAATGACAAGCAGCCAGAAGAATGACACCGGTCACTTTTCCCAGGGTAATGCCGGATTTGGGATATCGGGTAAGGGAAAAAACGTCTTCCACCACCATGAGATCCGGTTGTATATCCTCGACCGCCGTTTTTACACCGTCGTAAATGGCGTTTAACCGCCCGGAAAGCGCCTGGTCGACCGACGTCCGGATCATGCCGAATGCGTAATCCGAAACGGCGAGCATGGACCCTTCCACCATGGCGATGCCGGTAGACGCCAGACCCGGATCTATGCCGATAACCTTCATTATGAAAACTTCCGCGCCGCCCTGACAGCCGCCCGGCTCATCGTTCCATCTCGGCAATTTTGCTTTTTGCGATATCTGCCTCGTTTTGATCGGGAAATTTCCGGACAAGCTCTTTGAGTATATACAGGGCGTTGTCGTTTTCGCCAAGCATGGAAAACGCAATCCCCTGTTTCAGATATGCAGCGGGCACCTTATTGCCTTCCGGGTAGTCGTCGATGACTTTCTGGTATTCAACGATCGCTTTTTCGTACCATTTTTCCGCGAAATAAATCTCCCCGATCCAGAACCGGGAATTATCCGCCAGGCTTGCATCGGGAAACCGGTCCAGAAACATAGAAAATCCATCCAGGGCGGGATCATATTTTCCTTCATCGAACAGTTTCCTGGAAGCGTTGTATAGTTCCTCCGCTTCCATTTCTTCCGGTTCTCTTTTTTCGTCCGAAGATGGGGCCTCATCCGATGCCTGGGCTTCTTCGGATGCGTCTATTCCCAAATACGTTTCCAGGCGGGAAAGGCGCTGGTCATAGGCCGCCAGCTCCTCCGCAAAATGGTTTTTCAACCCCCCGACATTCTGCTCCAGCCGGTATTCGATTTCTTCAATGCCTCCGGAAAGCCTTCGGATCTCCGTGCGCATCTCATACAACTCGGCATTCTGGGTGGCGGCAAAGCGGCTGAGCTCGCTTCCGAGTTCATCCTGCTGCGCCATGACAACGCCGCCTTCGGAAAGAAGCGTCTGCTTGAGCCTTGTATTTTCTTCCGAAAGATGTTCGACCCGTTCTTCCAGTTCCCACATCTGCGAACGGGTGGCACACCCCGTCATCGGCAACAAAAAAACAAAAACAATAAAAACGGGCAAATATCGGCGCATGTATATGATATCCATGATACTGGGGGAGTTATCCATATCTTTGGCCTGCCGGGGCGAACCGGCAGGCCGGCATCTGTTTTTCTGAAATCGAAAGCCTACCGGAGACGGAATTCAGCACGCCTGTTTTTGGCCCAAGCCTCTTCATTGTCCCCTCTTACCGCAGGTTTTTCCTCGCCGTAGCTGATGGTGACGATCTGTGAAGGCTCAACACCGGCGTTCACCAGAAAATCCTTGACGCTTTGCGCTCTTCGAGAACCAAGCGCCAGGTTGTATTCCTCTGTTCCCCGGTTGTCGCAGTGCCCTTCCACAACGACCGTCCTGTCCCTGTTCTCCTTCAGCCAACCGGCCTGGGCCAGAAGTGTTTCACGGGCTTCGGCAGAAAGGCTGGAATCGTCAAATGCAAAATAGACCTTTGTGTCCAGAAATTTTTCCTTTTCCTCTTCTGCCTGCCTGGCACGGGCACGGTCTTCGGCGATCTCTTCTTCCGCGATCCTTCTTTGTCTTTCTGCTTCGGATTCCGCTTCATCGCCTTCACCGGTGCCGCTGGTGATGCCCATGGGGGCTTCCTCGGATTCAGGGGCTTTTTTGGCGCATGACACGAAAACCATCAGGCTCATCATCATGACAAGAACCATTCCCAAAGAAATACTTTTTTTCATGCGGTTATTCTCCTTCGTAAAAGAGTTATGCTGCCCACGTATGCCGAACGTTTATCGGCAAACTCACAAAACGTCAAAACAGCAGCGTTTTCAGGGATCCCCAACCGGCGACCAGGCCGGCAGAGACTGGTTTCCCGGCATGTCAACAAGCGGTCTTTGATCCGATCCCGAAGCCGTCATGACATAAATACTCGCATCACCTTTCCGGGTGGAAGAAAAAACGATCATGTTTCCATCCGGCGACCAGGCCGGGGATTCGTTTTTCCCGGAATCCCGGGTAAGCTGCCTTATTCCGCTCCCGTCGGCATTGACAATGAATATATCGCTTCCCCCCCCGTTCATAGAGGAATATGCGATCCTGTCGCCCCGGGGAGACCAGGCCGGCTGCGTATTGTAGCGTCCTTCAAATGTCAGCCGGCTCGTGCGTCCGCTTTCAAGATTCATCACATAGACCTGGGGGGAACCGGCCCGGCCGGATACAAAGGCCATTTTTTCGCCATCCGGAGAAAATGCCGGCGACACGTCCACACCCCAGCTCCTGGTCAATCTTTTATCAACTTTTCCGGAATCGGTCAAAAGGTAAATCTCTTCGTCCCCTTCAAAGGAAAGGGTCGCGGCAAGGCGGGTACCATCGGGGGGCACCCACGCCGGCGTGATATTGAGCCCTTCATGGTCGGCCAGAAGTTTTTCATTGCCGCTCGCTACCTGCCGGACAAAAATATCGGGCTTTCCGTTTTTATAGGAGGTATAGGCCAGCGAACGGCCGTCGGGCGACCAGGAAGGGCTCAGGGCGATATGCCCCCCATCGGTCACCCTGCGCAGGTTTTCCCCGTCAAAGTCGCATATATAAAGCGCCTTGCCGTTCTCGGTTTCGGACGCGAAGGCAATTTTCGTGTTGAAAACCCCGAAGTCCCCGGTCAGGCGGGAGATCATCTCGTCGCAGAACTTGAGCACCATTTTCCGAAGGTCGGACACTTCTCCGGTATATCGCTTTCCAAACACGAGCTCCTGTCGGAAGGGATCGAAAAGCCTGAATTCCAGGTAACCGCTCTCAAGAGGATCTCTGGAAACCTCGGAGACCAGGCCAAGCCGGCGCAGACTCTCCATGATCTCTCTTAAAAAACGCGCCGGAAGTTCCAGCTCGGCGGCGATCTCTTCCAGCGCAAGCACCTCTTCGCCGCGATAAAAGCGGCCGGCCAGGTAGAGCATGACCGTCAGGGCAACGAACTGTCTGCTCTCGAAGCTGAGTTTCGAACCACGGATGTTCTGCCGGATATTATGCAGGTTCTGGGTTGCATAGGTGACCTCCAGACCGAACAGCACGATCGCCCAGGACAGATAGATCCAGATC
>JAWOAV010000194.1:0-6709 GCA_046498365.1 Desulfosalsimonadaceae bacterium | reverse complement strand
GTTTCAACGCCTACTCTACCCTTGTTCACGGCAGCGTGAACCGCAGTTTCGACGCGGACATCCGTATCGAGGGGAACACCGCGATCGTCGCCGGTGTCGAGCAGTTGCGCGGGGCTCCGGTAATGGCCACCGACCTGCGCGCGTCCGCCAGTCTGATCCTTGCGGGACTGGTGGCGGAGGGCGAGACCGCGGTGGACCGCATCTACCACATCGACCGGTCGAAGGATGGGTTGATAAAGACAGCCTGTTTCAGTTCATCGACCGCGCATTGACCACGGCAGATCCTGACTCCAGGGGCAGGAGCATTATCACCCGGCTCCAGGATTACCTGATTTCAAAGCGGCCTTCAGTATCATATTTATTTGACAATACAACCGGTATCTCTGGCTTGATTCACGAAAAAGGCAATGATTTTCTCGCAAACAATGCCCAATTCCGTAAAGTGCTTGGATCCGGGGAGGCAAGTGGTTCAGAAAAAGAAGACATCTGGTTTCATTTCGCCAATGAAGTCTCGGAAGAAATCATGCGGACCTTGGCGGACACAACGCTTTCGAGCCTTTCCCAGGCCAGGCTGTTTAACATATTCCAGACCATGGGCTCTGCCGGGTCTGTCTACACTCTGATCGCGCCTTACTTCATGGCCTATCGGCTATTTACCAAAGACCGACGTTTTGCCGAGGCCTGCCACAACGCCTGCATAGGAAGGGATTCGACCATCAAGCCCGAAAAACCAAAAGTCGCCCTGTTTACAGATACCTATCGTGAAACCAACGGGGTAGCACTGACCATACGCATGCAGCTGGAGGCGGCGCGTAAAAACGGCAAAAACCTGTACGTGATTACGTGCCATCCGGATACTGAAACAGAAGGCGCGCTCAATTTCACTCCCATCGGTTATTATGAGCTGCCGGAATATTCGGAGCTGAAGCTTTATTATCCACCGTTTTTAAAAATGCTTGATTTCTGCTTTGAAAACGGGATAACGCAGATTCACACCGCCACCCCGGGTCCCGTGGGTCTTTGCGCGCTGGCCATTGCCCGGACCCTGAATCTTCCGATTTACGGAACCTATCACACCGCCTTTCCCCAGTACGCGGCTGAACTGACCGGCGACAGCAATATCGAGGACTTGATGTGGAAGGCCATGATCTGGTTTTACAACCAGATGGATCTTGTATACGTTCCTTCAAAAGCCACCGGAAGCGAGCTTGCAGCCAAGGGCCTGAGTGAATCCAGAATCAAGGTTTATCCCCGGGGCATAGACATTGAACGCTTTCATCCTGACAAACGCTGCAGGTTCTGGGAATCCGGTTACGGCCTGGACAGACGGTCCATGAAACTGCTCTATGTAGGAAGGGTTTCCAAAGAAAAAAACCTGGAAATACTGGTCCGGGCTTTCCGGAACCTGGAAGCCAAGGGGGATAACATAGATCTGATTATCGTAGGAGATGGACCTTACAAAAAAGAAATGGCGTCTATCCTGAACGGATCGCGCGTTGTTTTTACAGGAGAACTCAGCGGCGAGACCCTGGCCCGGGCATATGCATCAAGCGATGTATTTGTATTTCCCTCCACAACAGACACATTCGGCAATGTGGTACTGGAGGCCCAGGCCTCCGGCCTTCCGGTTGTAGTATCAGATAAGGGAGGCCCGAAGGAGAATTTGCTCCCCGGGGAGACCGGATTTGCGGTGCGTTCCCTGGATGCTGATGCCGTTGCCGAAGTCATTCACAGGTTGTATCAGAACAGCGCTGAAATCGACCGGATGAAAAAGGCTGCACGCAAGTACATGGAAGACAGGTCATTTGAAGAAAACTTCCTGAAAAGCTGGAATCTTTTTAAGAATGCCTCCGGATTTGTTGATCCCAGGTCATACGTTGAAGATTTGGTATCGGCAGCCTCGTAAACCGGAAAGCATCAAGGCTGGTATCATGAAAATACTTATCGGCTATTTCATGAGAAGCGGCAGTACGCTGCTTCAGCACATCATTTCCCAGCACTCGCAATTGTGCGCATACAGCGACTTGTCTTCCTTCGCTGTGCTGGCCGGGCTCAGAATGGGGCTGTTGCACAGTCCGGGGCATTTGTGCATCAAGCCCATGGACATCATTTACTTGAGACAGCAGGAAAAAATGTATCGATATTTTAATAAATATTTGTGGGTTGCCCGGGATCCCCGCGACAGCTATCTGTCATGCCTGGAATCCGGTTATGCTTATCTGTTCTGGCCGAGAGGGCCCCAAAAAGCAGGCATTGACATCGGCCTGCTCAAGCGCTGGAAAAGGGTTTACAGAAACTTTTTTGATGCACCTAAACGTTGGCAGCTGTTGCAATACGAGGACTTGGTCCTCCGGCCCGATAAAACCCTCACCGACCTGCTGGATTATCTGGAACTCCCGTATGAACGCCTGCTGCCTTTCAACAAATTCAAAATGCGAAACGGCGGCGACTATAAAATCCGCAAAACCTCTACGGTTATACTCTCCTTGGCCTCCCGTTACCGCCGGCAGTTCACAAATAGCCAAATTGAGGTTTTTGAAAGTTATCTGGGAAGGGAAATGCGTTGGCTCGGGTATGCTCAACCCTGAACCCCCAGGGAAGCAACACAAAATCCGGCTACCTCAAAACCAGATCAACGATGAAAATCGGTGTCGAAAAGACCCGTGACTTTCCGTCCCAGCCTTACGACCGGTTTGGCTTTTTCATATAATTTTTATATGATCCCGAAAAAACTGGATGTCAAATGTTTTTAGATTTTTAAAAAATGCATAATACGGCTATGCCCCTCCAATAATACTAATCTGGGATCGGAGAGGAATGCCAAATTCAAGATGCAACTTACAGGCGGCGCGGAAATATTGCCCTCCGTGGCAAGTTAGTGCTCGCCGTAAAGGACAGCTTTTACTGTTGAGTTGGAAAGTCGCGTTTTTGACAAGATCGTGTCAGATTTGATCGGAGCTATCCCCGACAAGATCTAAAAGCTACGTGGCCCCACACTATTGTCGTCAGGGAGAAACGAAGGTTCCATGGATAACAGCGTGGCAAAGGATTTTACTTCTGATCGCAACCGGCTATCTTGTAAATGGCCTGCAGCAGTTCATTTGAAGAGACCGATTTGCTCATGACTTCTTCAGCTCCGGCTTGTTGCATTTTCTGCACGATCTGATCATCATCATACATTGACAACCCGATTATGCTCACTTCGGGCCGTTCTGTCTTGATAATGCGCGTGGCTTCCACCCCGCTCAGCCCGGGCATAGAGACATCCATCAAGACTATATCGGGGATTAAATCCCGTACTCGTTCAACGGCTTCCCGTCCATTGGACGCCTGTCCTGAGACATGGATTCCCTGGTGATTGCTGAGCATCGTACTCAATGCCTCGCGCATCACTTGGTGATCGTCTACAAGCAGAACCCGAATGTTTTCATCCTCAGAGCCATCAATTCCCCCGTTTGGTGGCCTGTTCTCTTGCCCGACCCAGGGGTCGCCTGGCGAATTTTCACTGGTCTTTGGCAAAGGGACCGTCAGCGTGAAGCAGCTGCCCTGGCCAGGAGCACTTTCGATTGTCAGCTCGCCACCCATAAACTGGGTGCGTTCCCACAAGCTAAGCAATCCAAGGCCGTTTTTTGCAGAAAGAGACTTCGGGTCGGGATTAAATCCGCTTCCCTGATCGCTTACTATTACAACTAGACGGCCATCTGAGTTTGAAAGGCCGACCCTCGCATTTTTTACACCAGCATGCTTAACCGAGTTAAATAATAGTTCCTGCACTGCCCGGAAAAGGAATATCTTAAAAGTTTCGTTCTCAAAACTCTCCTCCGCGTCAATTTCAAGCTGCACGAGAAATCCAAACCGTTCTTTGAGATGTTGGGCCAGCCACTCCAGGGCGGCATATAGCCCTGAGTGATCCAGCACCGGGGGACTCAGCTCATGGGACAGGCTGCGTACTTTGGCAAGGCAATCCTTTAGCAATCCATCAATCTTAATTAAGATGGGGTCATTGGACGCATATTGGTCAACCGATTGCAACTGCAGTTTGGCACTGGCCAAATGCTGTTGCAGGTCATCGTGAAGAATCCGGGCGATTCTCCTTCGCTCACCTTCTTCAGCCTCGAGCAGTTCCCTTGTCAGGGTCTGAAGCTGCCTCGCCCTGGTCTCGGCCAATTCTGTGCGTTCAGCCACCTGACGTTCGAGTTCAGCTTGAAATGCCCTTGCGCGCTCTTCGGCGCTGCGTTCCCGGACAAAGGAAATATCCTCACGCCCGAGGACTGCGTCCACCTCAGAGCCCTTGAGCGCCGCAATCAAATCTTCTGCCCGGGCCAGTCGAGCTTCGAGCTCCTCATAGGATGGCCTGGGTTCATTCATCTTGCGGTCTCCTTGTAACCCAACAACGTCAGGATCCGTTTTGTATCGCTCATGTTGCCCAGTATGGTTAATGGGGGAGCGGGGTGTACCCGCACCAGTGCGGGGGTTGCCAGGATATTGTATTGCAGGGCGGTCTGGAAATTGTCAAGCACATCGATTACCTCGTATTCAACAGGCCCGTCAATTATCTCGCATAGATGTTTCATGTTTTGGCGGGCCTGCAGGGAATTGGGTTCATTGCCCACCACGAAGAGAATTAGCTGCGGGGGCTGGCTCCGGCAAGCCCCCTCTTGAGCGGGATGGTTTTTGTCGAGAGCCTTCATTATTTACTCTCCCAGGTTCGCAGATGAAACGCAGGAGGTCCTTGTCCCCCCTTCAGATCCGACCCCGGATGCTCGCCCTCTTCAAAGGGCCCCTGAAGAACAATTCCCTGATCGGTAATCTTAAATTCATGATATTGGTTCGAGTGGGCCATTCCGCGCGATTTGACAACCACGAGCAGGCGACCGATTTCAGCGCCTTTGGGTACGTAGCGCAGAAGGAGGAGGGCATCCACGAGCGAAGAGATGCCCAGGTTGCTGCTTTGTTCAATATTTATCGCACTGCCGCCCCACTGATTGCTCATCAGGGTCGTGATGCTGCGTTCCTTGCAAATGTTGACCAGCCGCATCATATATTCGAAAGCTGCCTGCGGCGTACTGATCCGCAGAGTCGCCGAGACCGCGTCCACCAAAACATGATCCGGTACAAATTGGTCAATTGCCTGAAAGACCCGGAAAAAATGTTCTTCGGCCCCCATGGACTCGGGCATGGCTGTGATCATTTGCAGCGTTCCATCCCTGAAAAAAGAGTCCAGGTCAATGTTGATGCTTGACATCGCGCTCATCATGGCTTCGGCGGATTCCTCGAAGTTGACGAACAGCACTTTTTCCCCGCGCCGGCAGGCCGCCTCGACAAAGGTCGATAGCAGGGTGGTTTTTCCTGTGCCTGCGCCTCCGGTGACAAGTATGCTGGACGCACGCCGATAACCTCCGCCCAGAACCTCGTCTATTTCCGGACTGCCGCTTGAGACCGGTTCACGCAGGGCGGAGTGTTTCAGCCCCATCGTGCTGATGGGCAGCAGAAAAAAGCCGCCCTGGCTGATAATATAAGGATATTCGTTGCTTCCGAAGCTAGACCCCCGGTATTTCGCGATTCGAAGTCGACGGGTGGTAATCTGCCCGTCTACCCGGGCGTCCATCTTGATCAGGCAGTCGGCCGCAAACTCCAGGAATTGGTGGCTGGTAAATTTATTGGTCTCGGAAATCATCCGGGCGGTGAGTATCGCTGAGATGGCTTTTTTATTCAACCAGTCCGTCAGCTGCTAAAGCTGGTCCTGTTGTCGGGCGGAATCCTCGAAAACCCGCAGTATCACGTCCATGGAATCAATGATGAGCCTGCGGGCCTGCATAGCTTCAAACTTTCCCTCCAGTATCGCCAGCAGGCCATTGAGATTATATTCGCCGGCGCGGATCACATCCGGGCCGGGCCGGGAATCGATAAGAAACAGTTTTCCTGTATCTTCGAGGCGCTTGAGATCCCAGCCCATGGCCAAGGCATTTCTGCGCAGCTCGGACGCCCGTTCTTCAAAAGATGCGAAAATACAAGGTTCTCCAGCCAGTGCGCTTCGATAGGCAATTTCGAGGCCTATTACGGTCTTGCCCGCACCGGGGCCGCCGACAACAGCCGTGATCTGGCCTTCGGGCAACCCACCTTCCAGGATTTCGTCCAATCCGTGAATGCGGGTGGCCACTTTGGGAATGGATCGAATCTGATCTGTGGTGCTAAAATGTTTGGTGTCTGCATGTTGGCTCATTGTTCAGCCCGTATCAATTTGAATTCATGATGGGACATAGAACCCGAAGAGGGCTTCTATACCCCCGGTCCATAAAAAAGCCGGACCGCCTTATTCAAATGGCAGTCCGGCTATCTCTTCTAACCAAAAACGTGAAAAACTAGTTTTGAAAAGACCCGTGATTTTCCGTCCCAACCTCACAATTGGTTTGGCTTTATCTTGTTTTTATGAATAATGCACTCGCCTGAACTCATTGTCAAATAATTCCTCCTGGAAATTTCAAAAAAGAGGGCGGGCTTCAAAAATGCACATTCCAGCTCGGGCAGTATTTCATCTTTAGAGTCCCTGAGGAATAGCAGCTCCAAGGTGCAAATTGGGTGAAGCCGAGGCATATTGTCTTTCTGACAGGCTGTATGCACCGTAATAACCGGTCTGCTTCAGGGTATAAAACTGATCGTGCCACTAAAAAAGTCCCATCACTGTTATGAAGCCCCGTGCCAACACTTT
>JAWOAV010000004.1:0-47911 GCA_046498365.1 Desulfosalsimonadaceae bacterium | reverse complement strand
GGCGGTACAACTGACCGAACCCACCACCTTGTCGGCATTTTTTGTGTTTGTTGCCTGTGCACCTGTTTCCTTATTAGGTGCTTGGTTTGGCACCAAATATCCGCCACCGCTATCTGACATTAATCTCAGACGTGCAAGCTTTGCGCTGCATGCCTGCATGGTGTTTTGTGTCCGGATTTTTTGTTTTTGCTTGCTTTGCTTGTTTTGCAGCGTTATTTGTATAAGGTTCAATTTCATTTTACTAATTTTGATGACTTCGTAAAAGTCGTGATCAGACGGCTTTGAAAAAAGTTCAAGATCAAGGCGCGCACAATTTTTGCTTTCTTGTATAGACTCGACAAATATTCCCACATTATACAGGCCCGTAGGGGCACCCCTTGCGGGTGCCCGGATTCCGGGCACCCGCAAGGGGTGCCCCTACGAAGTCTTACTGATCATCATGTCTATTGATAAATGCAAAGATAAATGCAAAGATTTGTATATGCCGCTTATCCGTTATATATTGTAGAATCAATTCTGGACGGGGTGCCTTCCGGCAAAAATCCGGGCAGAATCACATCATACGGATATTTTTGCAGATAAATACGACTGTCATGGAAAAAGCAAAACCGCTTTTTATCAACCGGGTACATTGTTGTAAAGGAAAAAGGAATCCGGGAATGGAGGTTCTTCAATGAAAGACAAGGACGGCGGGATTTATTACTACCCGTTTCCCGAAAACAAGCAGGTTCGGATGTATGTGAAAAAATCAGAAAAAAGCGTCCTGTTCCGTATGTGGCGCAGCGATGATCCCTCCTTGTGGGAGGAGCACGGGTGGGTTCCCCATGACGCCGTGGTGCAGGCCGCGGACATGTACGAGGGGAAGGATTTTGACCCCAAAACCGTCTATGACATCCACATTGCCCGGGCGCTGATCCGGGAGGAAAAGGAAAAAAAACCGGATTAGCAGTACTTTTTCCGGAGCTTGGGCTTTTCGATTTTTCCGGTGGCGTTTCGGGGGACCGCATCCAGCAGGATGCGCCGGGGGCGCTGGTACCGGGGAAGGCCCCGGCAATAGGACAGGATGTCGTCCTCGGTGAGCGTTCGCCCGTTTTTCACTGCGATCACCGCGGCAACGATTTCCCCCAGGCGATCGTCAGGAAGACCGATGACGGCCGCATCCATGATATCGTCGTGGTCCATGAGAAAATTTTCAATCTCCACCGGAAAGATGTTCTCCCCCCCTGAGATGACCACGTCCTTTTTGCGGTCCACCAGCCATAAAAACCCGTCCTCGTCCTTTTTCACGATATCGCCGGTATGCAGCCAGCCGTTTTTCAGGACCGAGGCCGTGGCTTCGGGGTTTTTGTAGTATTCCGCCATGACGCCCGGCCCTTTCACCAGCAGCTCCCCGGGAACGTTGGGGGGGAGGTCGGTCCCCGTCTCATCCACCACGCGGCATTCCCAGTCAAAGCCCGGCACCCCGATGGCGCCGATTTTATGGATATTTTCAACACCAAGGTGCACGCAGCCGGGTCCGGTAGCCTCGGTGAGCCCGTAGTTGGTGTCGTACTCCTGGTGTGGAAAGTATTTTTTCCATTTCCTTATCAGGGCGGGAGGGACGGGCTGGGCGCCGATGTGCATGAGGCGCCACTGGTCGAGCCGGTAATCCGCCAGGTCGATCTCCTGGTTTTCGATGGCCATGATGATGTCGTGGGCCCAGGGCACCAGCAACCAGACAATGGTCACCCCTTCCTCGGAGACCGCGTCAAGCACCGCGCGCGGGGTCACCCCCCTGAGCAGCACGGATTTCGCACCAACGATAAAATTGCCGAACCAGTGCATCTTGGCGCCGGTGTGGTAGAGCGGCGGTATGCATAAAAAATTGTCGTGGTGCGCCTGGTTGTGGTGGCGGTTTTCCACGTAGCAAGCGGTCTCGAGCTGCCGGTGCGTGAGAAATACACCCTTGGGCGCGCCCGTGGTGCCCGAGGTGAAGTAGATGCCGGCCCTGTCACAGGGGTCGATGGCGACCGGAACCTCGGAGGTGTCGCCGGACGCGAGGATGTCGCCGCACGAAAGGGCATACGACGGACAAAGGGGGTCCGCTCCCGCGTAGAGGTAGATCTGGACGGTTTCGTCCAGAAAGGGTTTCACGGTATTGACCCGTTCGATGAATTCCGGTCCGAAAACAAAGGCTTTTGCCTCGCACAACCGGGTACACCGGTGGATGTCCTCTGCGGTAAAACGGAAATTGAGCGGCACGGCAGTGGCGCCGGACTGCAGAATCCCGAAATAAATGGGGAGCCACTCGATGCAGTTGGTCATCAGCTGAACCACCCGGTCACCCTTGCGGATGCCGGCGCCGCGGAGAAAATTGGCCACGGCGTTTGACTGGCCGTAAAATTGGCGCCATGAAATTTCGCGGCGTTCGCCGGTTTCGGGAATCCGCTCGATGAGCGCGGTTTTATCGCCGTACATTCGGGCGTTTCTGGCCAGGATTTCCGTAATTTGCATGGATGTTTATCTCCGGTGTGCAGGAAAACAGTTGGGGCGTTCGGGCAATTTGGAGCTGTTTGTGCCAGTTGTTTTTTTAAACGATTGTAGATAGCAAAAGATGGGGGAAGGATCAATAGAAAAGAATGGTTGGGGCATCAGGCGGTATTTCGTTTGTATTTGCAGGGGGGCTGCATGCGGGTACGGAGTATTTTACCACAGAGGGCCCAGAGGAGACACAGAGATAAGATGAGAAGGTCAGCCCCCGACGAGTTGTGATACAATCACACTCAAAAATATTAACGCAGTCACCCAAAAGGGCTGCAAAAAAAAGGAGGCTGACCTATGAAAAACACTATCACAATTGGCATGGATTTGGGAGACAAAAAACATATCGCAGTGGTATTTGATTCTGATGGCAATGAGATTCTTGTGGCTAAAGTAATGAATACAAAGCCGGGTATCACAAAATTTTTCAAGGATTACAAGGGATCTACGGTGGTCATCGAAGCTGGAACACATTCACCGTGGATCAGCCATCTGCTTAAAGAGATTGGATGCACTGTTTATGTCGGCAATCCTCGTAAATTACGATTTATTTGGGACAGCAAGGATAAATCTGACGAACGGGATGCCCGAATGCTGGGTCTGGTTTGCAGAATTGAGCCCAGACTGCTTTCTCCGGTAAAACATCGTAACAGCCAATCATATGCGGATCTGGCTGTGATTAAATCCCGGGATGCACTAATAAAGAGCCGGACAAATTTGATTAACCATGTCCGCGGTATTGTCAAAAGCAATGGAGAGCGCTTACCCAGCTGCAGCACAGAAAGTTTTGTAAAGCGATGTACCGCCCATATTCCTCATGATCTTTGGCCTGCGCTTGAACCTGTCTGTAACATCATCGCGCAATTGAACCAGCAGATCCGGGATCTGGATGCTAAAATATATCAATTGTGTCAGCAGCAATATCCCGAGACACAATGTTTACAACAAGTAGCCGGTATTGGCCCGGTTACGTCTCTGGCGTATATCTTGACCCTTGAAGAGGCTGACCGATTCAGCAAAAGTCGTCAGGTGGGACCTTTTATCGGATTAACACCGCGGCGGGATCAGTCAGGAGATACGGATAAACAGCTGCCCATCACCAAAGCAGGCAACAAATATTTGAGGCAGCTGCTGGTAGGCAGTGCCCACTATATTTTAGGCCCATTTGGGCCGGATTGTAATTTGCGGCGTCATGGTCTGGCCATAGCTGCGCGCGGAGGGAAAAATGCCAAAAAACGGGCAGCGGTGGCAGTTGCGCGGAAATTGGCAGTATTGCTGCATCATCTATGGCGCAGCGGGGAAAAATATGAACCTCTGTTTGGCCTGGAGCGAAAAAAGGCGGCTTAATCGAATAAAGAAATCAGCTAACAAATAAAAACAGTATAAAAAAAGATAAGAGTGTTCCAACGTCTCGTCCAGGGGACTGCGTTCTGTGTTTTGCAACAGTCAGCAGCCACTGACAATCAAACATAGATTGCGTCATAGAGATTGCAGCCCCTGACCACCGGATATTAATATGCACCGGGGCAAATGGCCGCCCCATTAAAAGAGTGCGGATGGAAGCATGACGGTCGAGACTCGTTTGGGGCAAAGGAAATTCGTGAACGAATTGTCTGATTGACAAATCTTCTCATGGAAGGACACAGAGGAGACACAGAGATTCACAGAGAAAAGCAATGAAAAAAAGGGAGGGGGAACGCCAATGAAATTATGCGTTTTTACAAGCCATCTCAAAAAAAAGATTTTTTTGAGATGGCTTGCCGTAAAAAGGGGCAGATCAACGGCGGCTTCAAGCCGAAAGAGAATTTTGAAACAGTTTCTCCATCAACGGCTGATACCATACCCGAAGGTCCAGGCTTTCGATGAAGCCGTTATGCCCGCCGTGGCGCTGCATGGAAAGGCGCGTCCGGTCGTTGAGCGTAATATGCTCGAAGTCATCCGCCGGAATAATGGGGTCGTCCTGGGCGGAGATGATGGTGGTGGGGACCCCGATGTCGCCCAGTAGGCTTCCCGAAAGGGTATAGCTTTGGAAATATTCCTCCGGGCTGCTGAAGCGGGCGTATCGTTTGAGCAGCGCGGCCGTGACCTCATAAACGCTGTTCATTTCAAAGACATCCGCAAAATCGTATTTGCCGGGAAACGCGGCCTGCTTCCGCACAAGCGACCGCCGCCATTTGCGCAAAAAATAATACCGGAAGGACGGGCGCGAATCGATCCGCCGCGTCGCCCGGGCCGGATCGATCACCGGGCTTACCGCAACGGCATGGGACAGGTTGGGGATCGGCTGTTGACGGGCATGAACGGATAAACGGAGGATGTAGTTGCCCCCCAGGGAAAAACCCGCCATGAAAAGCGGCAGATCGGGTTCAAGGCGCGCAACATGGCCGAGGGCGTCAAAAACTTCCTTGAAGAGCGATCCGAAAAAAAGGCCTGCGTTCAGGTGGTGGCTGCTTCCGTGGTCCCTGAGGTTCAGTCGGAAAATGGAATAGCCGCGCTCAAAAAAATAACGGCCCGTGCAGCGGACATAGGTCGAATCCGAGCTCCCCTCCCATCCGTGAATCAGAAGAACCACACCGGCCGGCGCCGGGTGCGGCGAATAAAATCCCTGCAGCCGCGTTTTGTCGGTCGTCTCGATAATCATTTCCCGGGCCGCGTCACGCATCGGGTTTTTCCCGATGGCCCGGAAAGGCGCGCTGGCAAGATAGGACTGAACAAACGGGTTTCTCAGCAGCGTGGGAGGTCTGAATTGCGGATAATCGATCATACGGATAACCGTTACCTGTCTGCCAGCCACTGTTGCAAACGGCTTTTTACGTCCCTGAAATCATCCCATTTCACATGGGAAATGCCGTTTTTTTCCAGGTATTTCGCAAGGGAATCGCGGGCAAATACGAGATCGGCATGGCGCGCCATGTTAAAATCGGTTACGCCGTCGCCGATCACGATTTTCGTGTCCGCGCCGTAGCGGCCGATAACGGACGCCTTGTCCACCAGCTCATCCCCCCCTTCATAGGAGGAGTGGACCCGGAGATACGTTCCGCTCCCATCCACATCTACGGCCACCAGATCGTGGAGGCGATGCAAAAAACCGGAAAGCTTGATTTCCACCATTTTCCGGACGCCGCCGGAGACGATCACCAGCGGAATGTCGTTTTCATCCAAAAAATCCAGAAAATCGGCAAAGCCTTCCCGAAGCGGCATCTTCGAGACGAAATCCACGATATCCGGGCATTTTTCCGAGGGGATCGATTCAATGAGGGCCCGAACCGCTTCGCGCAGGGTGGTTTCTTTTGCCATCAGCTTTTCTTTGACAGGCTCCCACTGTCCGGGCAAAAAACGGACAAAAACCGCCTCGAGGCTTTCCGTTGCCGTAACGGTCCCGTCAAAATCGCAGAAAACAAACACCTTCTTGTTCTTTGAGCCCGCCATGCGTGGAGTCCTTTTATTATAGCGGTTTCGTCCACCCTTCTGAACGTGGTAAATTATGTAATATAAACTAGGATACGACGGATGTAAAGATCGAGTCGACAGATCGATTCTATAGATTGAATGGGCAAATGAACGACAAATGATGGCAAAGGATACGGATCAATTTCATTTGGTAGTGGGGTGGCGTTACCCTCAGCAACTGTGAGAACTTGGTGACATCGCTATGGCTTGATACGCCGCGTCCTGAAAACTCGCCCCGCCGATGGCGGGACTCAAACAATTCAGGACGCCTGGCGTATCTTCGCCATGCGCTGTCTACCAAGTCCTCCCAATGTTGCTTACGGGCAACACCACCCCACTACCAATGAAATTGGTCATTTTATATGTGCCGGATGCGTGTATGTCCGCTTGAATGCTCTGTAATAAGCACCCCGGCATTGTACCCGTTGATCAATGCGTGACCATGTGGTTAAAACCCATCTTAAAATTTTCTTTCGGCGCAATTTTTGAAGAATTGAGAGTAGTTAGCCGTACGTGAGATTCTTCACAGATTGCGCGCAATGCAGATATTGGACGTTTTACGAAGCCGTCAAAAATGACAGTCTCGTAAAAAGTCGCAACCAGACGACTTTGTAAAAAGGCCAAGATCAAGGCTTGCGCGATTTTCGAAGAATTGAGCGTACTTAGCGTACGTGAATTTCTTCGGAAATCGCGCGTAACGCAGATATTGGCCTTTTTACGAAATCGTCAAAAATGACCAATTTCATTGGGGAGGGGTGCCGGTGCGGCCTGAAGGCAACATTGGGAGGGCTTGGCGATCGCTCTTGGCGAAGTTTCGCAACGCATCCTGCATTGTTTTTGATTGCAGGATGCTGCGAAACGAGCCGTAGAGCGATCCCAAGGCCTCACAGTTGCCAAAGGCCGCACCGGCATCCCCCCCAATGAAATTGATCCGTATACCTGTTCGCAGGATGTGCGGCATAACCGATACGGGCACAATTGGGTCTTCCGGTTGACAATATCGCGATACCGGTTATTCTTTTTTGTAATCCGTACGAAAAATGAAAGAAATGTGCAGGCGATCATGCCCGGCAGCGGGATAAACGTTTATTCGAAAAAAAAGGAAACGGCAATGGAGCTCAAAGAATATTTTGAAAAGAACAAGGGAACAGGCATATTGTCAACGGCGGACAGCGACGGAAACGTGGACAGTGCCATCTATGCACGGCCGCATGTCATGGAAGACGGAAAGCTGGTGCTTTTGATGCGTAACCGCCTCTCCTACAGCAACCTGCAATCCAACCCGAAGGCGGCCTATCTTTTTCTTGAACAGGGTCCCGGCTACAAGGGGGTACGGTTTTTCCTGAAAAAAGTAAAGGAAGATACGGACCCGGAACTGATCGCCTCGCTTCGCAGGCGCGTCTACCACGAGGACATTACCGGGGAGGAAGAAACGCACGCCGTATTTTTTGACATCACCAAGGAGCTGCCGTTGATCGGCGCGAGAAAAAGATAAAAACCATCCAGCTATACGTGTTTTGTCCTGAAATCCGCCAGGAAGGCCGCGATTGAAGCGGCATCCTCCATTGCGCCAACGGCGTCGAGGGCCCTTTTCGCGTCTGACTGGCGGATATTCCGTATGAACTGCTTGGCAAGGGGTATTGATGAGGGGTTCATACTCACCGCGTCGGCCTCCATGCCCACGTATAAAAGCAGGTTGTCCAGGCTTGCGGCAGCCTCCCCGCAGATACTGACGAATTTACCGTTTTCCCTGCAGATTTTCACGATTTCGCGGATCATATCGATGACCGAAGGGTGCAGGGAATTGTAGCGGGTGGCGACCTTCTTGTTGTTCCGGTCCACCGCCAGAAGATACTGTATGAGGTCGTTGGTCCCGATACTGATGAAATCGACATGCTTGAGGAGGCGTTCGAGAATGAATACCGCGGACGGCACCTCGATCATTATGCCGGAGCGTATGTTTTCATCATAGGCAATGCCCCGCTCATCAAGGTCTTTTTTCGCTTTTCCAAGCAATTCCGACACCAGGCGGATCTCTTCAACGGATGAAATCATGGGGAAAAGTATATTGACGCTGCCGTAAGCGGACGCCTGGAGGATCGCCCGGATCTGGGTGGAAAATTCCTCGGCCAGCTCCAGGCTGATGCGTATGGAGCGCCATCCCAAAAACGGGTTTTCCTCCCTGGGGGAATCCAGGTAGGACAGAAACTTGTCCCCCCCCACGTCGAAGGTCCTTATGGTAACGCTTCGCGCGTCGGCCCGCTCCACCATTTTCCGGTACAGGGTGACCTGCTCCTCTTCCGTGGGAAAGGATTTCCGGAGCAAAAACGGAAACTCGGTCCTGTACAACCCGATGTGATCGGCCCCGTACTTGTTCACCAGGGCCATATCAGAGAGCAGCCCGATATTGGCGCCCATGCCGATGGTTTTTCCGTCGCGCGTTTCCGCCGGGAGATCCTTGATGGCCGAAAGCTGTAAAATGGCTTTTTCATCTTCCGCGTTTCGTTTTGCGTATTCTTCCCGAATGTTTTGCTCGGGATTCACGAAAACAAGCCCGGAAGCGCCGTCAATAATCATAAAATCATTCTGGCGGACATTCTGAAGCAGTTTTTCAACGCCAATGACGATGGGTATTTCAAGGGATTTTGCCAGGATGACCGTGTGGGAAGTCTTGCCGCCCCTTGCCAGGGCCACGCCCTTGAGGTTCGGCTGTCGTATGGCAAGCAGATCCACCGGGGAGATATCCGATGCCACCACAATGGTCGGCGCTGTAAAGGCCTGGTTGGCATCGTCCGGAATTCCCATGAGATGCCCCAGCACCCGGTGGCCGATATCAAGGACATCCGCCGCCCGTTCGCTCAGGTAAGCGTCCTCCATTTTCCTGAACATTTCCACGTATTCCAGGATCACCTGTTTCAGGGAGAACTCAGCGCACATCCCCTTTTCAATCAAAGAAACGATCTTCTGCTTAAGGTTCGGATCTTTCAGAAACATCAGGTGGGCGTCGATGATCGACATTTCCTGGTCCGTGACGCCCTTGCTCCGGTGGAGGACGTCTTTGATCTGTCCGGCGGCCTGCCGGAATGCGTCATTGATGCGTAGGACCTCCTGATCCGGGTGTTCCGCGGGCGTGCAGGAAACCTGTTCAAAATCGATATTTTCCGGAAGGTAATAGGCGCGA
The DNA here is from genome assembly GCA_046498365.1 of Desulfosalsimonadaceae bacterium. Taxonomy (GTDB): domain Bacteria; phylum Desulfobacterota; class Desulfobacteria; order Desulfobacterales; family Desulfosalsimonadaceae; genus B1SED10-16. The sequence continues at coordinate 38,760 of JAWOAV010000004.1, read as the reverse complement.
CCTTCCGCAACCCGGTCCGACACGGCCTCCCCGTGAAGAAACGTCAGCTTTTGTTCGTCCTGCTCTTTTGGCTTCCGCCTGTCCACGTCCTTCCGCCTGTCCACGGCGTTCTCGAGCAGTCCCGTGTATGCAACCGTGGCAGAAATCTGGCTGGCGATATTGGCAAAAACAGGAATGTCTTTTTCCTGGATACGATTTTCCAATATGGTCTGGAGGACCAGCACGCCTAACACCCGCTGGTGATAAATCAGGGGAAGCCCTAGAAACGTCTTGTATTTTTCCTCCCCGCTTTTTGCATAATACTTGAACCGGGTGTGCGCCGACGGATTGGTGACGAAAACCGGCTTCATCTCCTCGATGGCAAGCCCCGTGAGCCCTTCGTTCAACCCCATCTCGATCTCCCCGACGGATTCCGGGGCAAGGCCGTGGGTCGCCTTTAACACGAGGCGATTTTCCTGGCGGTTGTACGTGTAGACGGAACAGACGTCGATCCCCAGCCGGAGGGCAATCATTTCCACGAGCAGATCAAGGGTCTGTTTCGGGCTTTCCGATTGGCTGATCGTCTGAAAAATATCTTCCAGTATATGGATTTGTTCATTTTTCATCGCAACATTTCATTTGCAGGGGTTGTAGTGCTTCAAAAAAGACTTTTCGCTGAATGCAGGGCAAAAAAACCCGCCGTTACCCGGGAATCGACTTCATGAACCGCTTTGGGTCAAGGCATATAAACGGCACTTCCGATCCCTGCAAAAGGGTGTCGACACCCTCGGGAATCTTTACTACCGCCGCCGACTTGGCCATGGCTGCGAGCCGGCTTTTCATTTTTTTGGGGTGAAGGATGATTTGTGAACGATCGACGGACAGGTCGCACTGGATGAACTGGGTCCAGTCTGCCTGGCCGGAAACGGACCTTTCCAGGCGGCCGTAAAGCTGGAGATACGGGGTGTGCAGATAACCGGCCATCTTGAGGACCGCGGGAAACACGATCATCATAAAAGAGGTCTCATTGGACGCCGGGCCGCCGGGGAGGCAGAAAACCGGTTTCCCCCAAAGCATCCCCATACCCACGGCTTTTCCCGGACCAATCCGGACCCGGTGAAAGATCATGTCCCAGCCCAGGCGGTCAAGGACCTTGACCATGAGGTCGTGATCCCCTTTCCATGCGCCGCCGGAGGTAATCAAGACGTCCGCCTCCGACAGGAGCGCTGTTGCGGCATCAGCAATGTCCTTTTCCGAATCTCCCGAAAGCCGGAAATCGACTTCAAAACCCTCGGTAGTGAGCCATGCATGCTGCAGCGCAAGGTTGCTGGCATACAGTTTCCCTTCTTCAAGACGGCTTCCCGGGAGAAGCACCTCGCTGCCGGTGGCCAGCAGCCCGATGGTCGGGCGCGAAAAAACAGGGATTTCCGATATACCGCCAGCCACAACCAAGGCTGCGGTCTGCGGCCGCATCCGGTCCCCGATATCCATGAGCCGTTCCCCTGAAAATACATCGGCCCCCTTTTCCAGTATGTTTCGACCGGGCCCGGCATCGGCAAATGCACGGATATGCGGATCCTGCAGTTCCACGAATTCGTCCGCGACAACGGCATCGGCTCCTTCCGGTATGGGCGCGCCGCTCAGAATCCGTATGGCGTATCCCGGCGCAACGGTTGTCCCGCACGGATCCCCGGCCGCCACATGTCCGCTGATTTTCAATTTTACCGGATTGTCGGGGGCAGCACGGGCAAGGTCCGTTGAAACAACCGCATATCCATCTTTCAGGGAGGCGTCCACCGACGGGGAATCGACCCGCGCATATAAAGGCTTCGCAACAATGCGGCCGACCGCCCGGTCCACCGGCAATGTCTCCTGCTTCACGGCAAAGACGTTTTCCATTGCCCGCTTCAGGGCTTCTTCAAAACCGATATCAAGGATTGCATTCATATTGAACGAGCCACTATTCAAAGGATTCAGGGCAAGCGCAGGAACGATGTGGTTGTAAATCACTTCCCGGCCGGCTGTCAATGATTTAGAACCTGTCTCGACATTGTCTTTCGCCCCCATATTGATGGCGTCGTAAAAAGTCCAATATCTGCGTTACGCGTGATTTCTCAGAATCTCACGTACAGCTAAGTACGCTGCATTCTTCGAAATCACGCAAGCCTTGATCTTGAACTTTTTACGGCGCCATCTGAAAACGACTTTTTACGAGTTCATCAATATTGTTGGCGTCTTTTTTCAAATCCTCGAAGTACGCCAGGTTGTCTGCGGTTTGAAACATACGCCGGGCGCGATCTTGAACCGAAATCCGAATGTTGAAATGGGTTATATAAAGAGACGCAGGCGCAAAACGATTCGTCCGATCAGGCAGCCCGGGAAAGATCTGCATCCGCACGGGCGGTCGTTTTACCGGCGGGTGGGGAGGCCTGTTTTTTTTCCGCAAGCATTCGCGTTGAATTGATGACCGCGAGAAGGGCGGTCCCCACATCCGCGAAAACAGCCGCCCACATGGTCGCCATGCCGAAAGCCCCGAGCGCAATGACAATGCCCTTCACCGAAAGGGCCAGCAAGATATTCTCCCACACGATGACCCGCGTCCGCCGACCGATGGAAACGGCCTCGGCCATTTTTGCAGGAGAGTCAGTCATCAGCACCACGTCCGCTGTTTCAATGGCGGCGTCCGACCCGAGCGCGCCCATTGCCACCCCCACATCCGCCCGGGCGATTACCGGCGCATCATTAATGCCGTCCCCCACAAATGCGGCTTTCCCGTCAAGGGCGTGCCTGGATTGTAATGTTTCAAAAATCCGGACTTTGTCTTCCGGGAGAAGACCGGCGTAATACTCGTCCAACCCCAGCTGCGTCCCGATGGCTTCCGCGGCATACGGATTGTCCCCGGTAAGCATCATGATCTTTTTCACGCCGCTCTTCCGGAGCGATGCCACGGCCTCCGCCGAATCCGGCTTGACCCTGTCCCCGATGAGGATATACCCGGCATACACATCATTTACCGCTACGTGGGCAATCGTATCCGCCGTTTGTACCGGTTTGAAGGCGATATTTTCCCGGCGCATCAGGCTGTCGTTTCCGACGCGTATGGTCTTGTCGCCGAATCTCGCCGTAATGCCCCTGCCCGACTGTTCACTGTGCTCATCCGGATCCGTGCCGTCAAACCGGCCGCCGCCGCGCCTGTAGGCCTCCACAATCGATTTGGCAATGGGGTGGTTGGAATGCTGCTGCGCCTTTGCGGCCAGAGCGAGGAGCGCCTCGGGATCATACCCGTTTTCCGGGACCACTGTTTGCACGTGGAACACCCCTTCGGTCAAGGTGCCGGTTTTATCGAAAACAACGACCTTTACTGCCGCAAGCGCATCCAGATAATTGGCCCCCTTGACCAGGATGCCGCTTTTCGACGCCCGGCCAATCCCCCCGAAATATCCCAGCGGGATGCTGATCACCAGTGCGCAGGGGCAGGAAATGACCAGAAGGATCAGGGCGCGGTAGATCCATTGTTCGAATGTCGCGCCCGTAATGAAAAGCGGCGGCAGAAATGCCAGGCCGGCAGCCAGCGCAACCATGGCGGGGGTGTAATAGCGTGCAAATACCGTAATGAAGTTTTCGGTCGCCGATTTCCGGGCAGAGGCGTTTTCCACCAGTTCGAGCATACGGGCAATGGATGATTCCGCATAAGGCCTTGTAATTTCGACGGTCACGGCGCCGGTCATGTTGATTTCCCCGGCGAGAACCATGTCTTCCGCCTCGATGGATTTGGGAACGGACTCCCCGGTCAGAACCGATGAATCGACCGTGGATATGCCGCTGATGACCTTTCCGTCCAGGGGCATTTTCTCTCCGGGCCTGACGATGATGATGTCACCGGGATTTGCCGATTCAGGGTCGATTTGCACAATCCCCGCATCGGTTTTGAGGTTTGCATGATCCGGTTTCCGGGCCAGGAGCGCCCGTATGGACCGCCTTGAACGGAACACGGCAAGGCTCTGGAGGAACTCGCCGGTTTTGTAAAACACCATGACGGCCACGGCTTCGGAATAGGCGCCGATGGCAACGGCACCGATGGTAGCAATCACCATCAAAACGTTTTCATCGAAAAAATCCCTCCGCACGACGGTCTGGACGGCACGGCGAATGACGGAGAATCCAACGACCAGGTAGACCGCTATGGACAGCACTGCAAACGCAAAGGGACCGATTTCAAGCACCGGGGTATAATCAATGAGCAGGACCCCTGCAAACAGCGCACCGAAAAAAAGAAGACGCATCAGTTCCGAACGCGCGTCAAAATCGGCCCCGCTATCGGCGGTTTTATCCCGGGAAGCGGCGGGCTTTTCCAGCCGAACGTCCGGATCGACCCCTCTAACAATGTCTTTGACATGGTCGTAATTGGCAGCACGCACATGGAGCAACTGCGTTGAAAAGTCGATGGACGCTTTGTCCACGCCGTCGGAAAGGTTCAGGGCATTTTCTATCTTTGCCGCGCATGCGGCACAATCGAGGTTCTTTACCAGGTATTTTTCCATAATATCGATACACGCCTATGGTTTTCTTTCAAGAATATGGTTCATGCCGAGCTTCAATACGCCTTCGATATGGTCGTCATCCAAAGAATAATAAATCACCTTGCCGTCCCGGCGGTTTTTGACGATGCGCGATTGCCGGAGGATCTTCAACTGCTGGGAAACAGCGGACTGCTTCATGCCGAGCAGCGCACAAAGGTCGCACACGCACATTTCCGCTTTGGAAAGGGCCCATAAAATGCTGATCCGCGTCGGATCGGCGAAAAGCTTGAAAAAAGATGCGAGTTCGACTGAAATGGTCCGGTCCGGCAAATGCCCTTTTACCCGGTTCACGGTATCCTCATGGATAATCCGTATACCGCATGTGATATCGTCTGTTTCAATGTCATTTTGCCTTATTTCCACCATTTTTGACCCCTGGCGCGTTTTCATATTAACTAATGATAATACGTTAATTTTAAAATGGGCCATTCTGTCCGGTTTGTCAATCCTTTTTTTATCGGCCGTACCCATCCGGAAATTCAACCATCGAAGGCTGCCAAACGACATTGCCGGTTTTTCCGGAAGGAGACATCCGGGGGGAAACTTCTTGAAAAAATGCAGTGTCTTTATTATCTTTTAACGTGATTGCAGAAGCAGCCTTCTGTCATAGCGCCGGGAACACCTCCCGGGCGCATTGAAAACGGAAAAAATCCGTATTGCGAGGAGAAGCAGGATGAAAAAAATTCTGGCGGCAATGACCATTATGCTTATAATGCCTGTTTCTTCCCATGCGTTTCCCCTGCTGGAGGAGGGCGCCCAGCAGTTTCAGTTCAGTTTCGATTACAAGGACAGCAACTGGGATCTGGAATTTATGTACGGCCGTTTCGTAACCGACGAACTGCTCCTCGGCGCCCTGTTCACTTCTAGCGATAACGGCGAAACAAAATGGTCCGTCGGCTTGACGATGGAGCATCATTTTCACCTCGGGACCATGACATTTCCCTACTTATCGGCAATCATGCTATACGAGGATTACGAAACCAACGACCATGTTCGTTTCGGGCCGGCGGCCGGGCTGAACCACTTTTTAACCGACTACCTTTCCATAGATTTGAAAGCCAGATTTTTGTTTTCGAGCAACCGCAACCGGAGCGAAGATCTTGAATTAATCGGCGGATTGAGGGTTCTTTTTTAACGCCCGTAATTGCGGAGGTGCTTTTGATACTGGCCATCGGCGAAATACTTTTTGATGTCTTCCCCCGCTACAGCCGCATCGGCGGGGCCCCGTTTAATTTTGCATATCATGCAAAGCACCTGGGCATGGATGTTGCGTTTATCACCCGCATCGGTGACGATGCCGCCGGGTCCGACATACTCTCCATTCTTGAAAAAAGCGGGTTTGACACCCGGTTTGTCCAGATCGACAAGAACCATGAAACCGGCCGGGTCATCGTCACCCCGGACGGCAGAGGCAGTCATGAATTCGAAATACGGGCCGATGTCGCCTATGATCATATCGATTTCCCGGGCAAACCGGCCGATATTGCCGGCGGGCGGCCGGTTGAGTTGATTTATTTTGGGACGCTGGCACAGCGAACGGAAGCGGCGTTCAACGCCGTCCAGGGATTTTTGGGAAACCGCGACCCAAAAACAAAATGCTTCTACGACATCAATCTTCGCACGGGCAATTACAACAATGCGATTATTCAAAAATCCCTCGAAAGCACCGATATTCTCAAGCTCAACGAGGACGAACTTGCCTACATAAAGGGTCTGCATCAACGCAACGAACCGGACCCGGCATCCGCCAGATGGCTGATGAAAAACTTCGGCATCGAAATCGTCTCCCTTACAAAGGGGGCAGCCGGCAGCGACATCTTCACCGCCAACGAACACAAGCACGCCGATGTCACGGCCTCGGAAATTGCCGATACCGTGGGGGCAGGCGACGCCTACGCTGCGATACTCGCTGTCGGCTACCTGAAAGGGCTCCCCCTTGAAAAAATTTTGTCCATCGCCACCGCATTTTCTTCGAAAATATGCACGATAAAAGGCGCCGTTCCGGATGACCCGGAGTTTTACGAACCGTTCCGAAGACAATTGTCAGGAGCCGGATATGTCTGAAAAAGGGCTTTACATACAGATGTTCTCCGTCCATGGGCTTGTACGGATGAACAACCCGGAACTCGGCCGCGATGCGGACACCGGGGGGCAGGTGCTCTACGTTGTCGAACTCGCAAAGCATCTTGCCAAAAGAGACGATATCCGCAAGGTGGATCTTTTCACCCGGCTGATATCCGACCGCAACGTATCCGAGGACTATGCCCGACCCATCGAAACGCTCAGCGACAAGTGCCGGATTGTCCGGATTCAGTGCGGCGGGAAAAAATATATGCGCAAGGAGCTGTTATGGCCCCACATGGATGAATATATCGACAAAACGATCAAATTCATCATCCGTGAAAACGATTTTCCCGATGTGCTCCACGGGCACTACCCGGATGCAGGCTACGTCGCGATGAACCTGGCGAACATCTTCGGCCTGCCGTTTATCTACACCGGCCACTCCCTGGGCATCGGCAAAAAGCAGAAGCTCATCAACGACGGCATGGAAGAATCGGATGTAAAGCGCATATACAAGATCGATACGCGGATCGCCGCAGAAGAAAACATACTGAAATCCGCGGATCTCGTCATTGCCAGCACAAACCAGGAGAAGACGGACCAGTACGGCAGCTACATGAATTCGGATTTTCCGGACTACAAGGTCATACCGCCGGGCATTGACGTGGATCGTTTCTACCCGTTTTATCATGACCGGCTGCCCGAAGAAGAAAAATCGGAAATGGAAAAATACGCCCAGGCCAACCTGCTGAAGCAGCTGGACCGCTTCCTGGTGTTTCCGGACAAACCATTGATTCTTGCACTTTCCCGGCCGGACAAACGCAAGAATATCACGGGTCTTATCCAGGCATACGGCGAGGACAGAGAGCTCCAGGCCCTTGCGAACCTGGCGATTTTCGCCGGCATCCGCAAGGATATCGACGAAATGGAGGACAATGAAAAAGATGTCTTGACCCGGATGCTGCTGGAAATGGACCGTTATGACCTTTACGGAAAACTGGCAATCCCCAAGAAGCATGACGTTGAATACGAAGTGCCTGCCCTTTACAGGATTACCGCGGAGAAGCACGGGGTATTTGTCAATCCTGCGATGACGGAGCCCTTCGGGCTCACACTGCTTGAAGCCGGCGCCACGGGACTCCCCCTTGTCGCCACCGACGACGGCGGCCCCCGTGATATTATGGAATACTGTCAAAACGGGATCCTGGTGGACACAACCGATACCGGGGCAATCGCCGATGCGATTAAAACGCTGCTTACCGATCCTGAATACTGGGAGACGTGCTCGCGAAACGGCATTATGAATGTCCGGAAATACTACACCTGGGACTCCCATGCGGACACCTATATCAAAGCGCTCAAGCCCCTGACGGAAAGCCTTAACCGGTCAAAATTGAAAAAACGCCGGCCATACACGCCGATCGGCAAGCGCCTGACCCAGTTGAAGCGATTTTTAATTGCAGATATCGATGACATTATGCTCTGCAATGACAAAAAGGAGATGGAAAAACTTTCGAAATGGATCGAACGCAACCAGAAAAAAATCGCATTCGGTGTGACAAGCGGGCGCAGCATCGAAGAGATATCCGAATTTGTAAAAGACCGAAAGATACCCTTCCCCGACATCATCATATCGGCTTCCGGCACGGAGATTTATTATGGAAAGGAACACCATTATGACAATGGGTGGGAAACCCATATTGCCAATCGGTGGGAGTCTGAAAAAATAAAAAAACTCCTGAAGCGCTTTGATTTTTTGACGCTGCAAGACGCGTCGAATCAGAGAAAACTGAAAATCAGCTATACCATGCCCCCGGCCAAAGACCGCCTGTCCAAAATCCATGATCTTCTGTCCAGAAACAAGTGCCGGTATACCCTGGTCTATTATGACCAAAAGCACCTGGACATTATTCCCTACCGCGCTTCCAAGGGAAAGGCCATACGGTATATCAGCTACAAGTGGGAAACCCCCTTGTCGAGCTTTCTGATATGCGCGAATACGGGAGAAATGCTGGTGGGAGAACCCCTGGGGGTCGTTGTGGGACTGGATGCTCCCAACAAAAAGGACCGGACCGGAAAAGTCATCAAAAAAGGCAAGCGTATCTATTTTGCGAAGAAGAAATGCGCCGGCGGCATCCTGGAGGGAATCGAAAAGTACCGTTTCGGCGAGAATATCAAGTAACAGACAGAGGCTCCGGGGCAAAGGCCCGTGGTCGCAATGCCTTGTTGTCACGGTGGGAAGAAGGCCGCGGCGTTTTACCCGATCAGACGGGTTACCCGCTCCCGGATCTCATCGCGTATTTTCCTCATGAACTCAATATCCCGGCCGGCGGGATCCGGCAAATCCCAGTCTTCATAGGTCACCCCGGGAATAAAGGGGCACTGATCCCCGCAGCCCATGGTGATAATCATATCCGGCGTGACCTCGTCGATCACTTCTTGTATGCTGCGGGGTGTCCGGTAGGCCATGTCTATTCCCGCTTCTGCCATTACGTCCGCCATTACAGGGTTTATTTCCCTTGCCGGGGTGCTCCCGGCATAGAGTGCTTCTATGCGCTCTCCGGCCATAGATGCGGCAAAAGCGGATGCCATCTGGCTTCTGCACGCATTTTCCCGGCATGCGAACAGGATTTTTTTCCGGGTGAACAAAGGGGCGGCCATGTCAATCAGGCCCGCCGCATCGTCTGAGACACCGGGCTGCTTTTTCATCTCACCGATTTCTTCAACCCGTCGATATCCGAGCATATCGACATATCGGGCGCCGACGGCGTCAAAAAAATATTTTGCCGTCAACACCATGCCGTCAAACAGGTTCTTCCCTTTGGTTGCGCCGACCGCCAGCATGAACCCTTTTCGATGCCCGCGCATGGGATCCTCAAGGCCGTGCTTGTATTTTCTGGCCCACAGGGCCTGGCTGCGGTCGATCAAAGCCTTTAGAACCGCCGGCACGTTGTAGAAATATACCGGGGATGCCAGTACAACGACATCCGCACGGCGCAGCAGCGGGTAGACGGTGGATGCCATATCGTCGTCCTTGATGATGCAGTACCCCTTGCGCTCACAGTTGCCGCAGCCGGTGCAGGGGGATATGTTCAACCGGGTGACATCGATCTTTTGCGCATGGGCGCCTTTCTGCCTTGCGGCATCAAGCAGCAGCTCGAGAAGATAATTGGTATTGCCTTTTAAACGCGGACTTCCCTGCAGGCCTACGATGAACATGATTGTTTCCTTTTTACGGGGAGATAAGCGCCCGGCTTACCTCCGCCACGGTTTTTGTCTTGAGTGTGCTTTCTTCATAGATTTCGATTTCAGCCGGGTCTCCGTGCAGTTTTTCGATCAGGGCCGAAGAAGAAGGGCCGCCGGCAAAAGCGATCGCCCGGGCGGCAAAGGCCCTGTGGTAGGGATCTTCTGAATCCAGGAAAGGAACGATATCAGGCAGAAACGGCTGGACAATCGCTTTTCTGGTGCCTGCAAGCCGACCGACGCCCCACAGGAGCCCTCTCTGCAAAACCGGGTGCTCCAGGAAATTACAGGCGGGTTGGACATGGGAGAGATAAACCCGGTGGTATTCATTGGCAAGCGGTTCGCTCAACGCCAGAATTTCTCCCATGGCTTCCGGCACACCCCACCCGATCCCCCCGGATTCGTCATTGAGCATCCACAACAAGCGCCGCATGATGATCCTTGCCGATTCCATGTCTTCTGCAGCATGGCCGGCAACCACATGCCCGGAGAACTCTATGGCGCGCCACCGGACCAGGGCGTCCTTGTGGCAATAAAACGAGATCAGCCAATTAATCACCTGGCGTGCGGGATATGTTGAAACGGACGCTTTCGCCGCTTCAACGTCATCCCTTTCCAGCTGTTTTAGAACATCTGATTTTAGTGCTTTTGAAATAGACGCCACGTTCCACTCAAAACCCTGCATGGGGGGTCAAAATACCAGCACCTCAAACACCCGTCAATCCGCCCATGCAATACAGTCTTTCGGGCAGTTGCGGCACGCCTCGTCAACGCATGCTTCCGGGTACTGCCTCATGTCTGCAATTTCAATATACCCGGCATCATTGAGGGAAAACACTTCCGGGCACACTTCGACGCACACTTCGCAGCCGATGCAATCGCTGAGCTCAACTACCGGACGGGGCATCGGCCGCAGCTCCTACAGGGCATCGATAACGGCTTTGCCGATTTTCTGCCCGAACGCGTAAGCGTCGGCACGCCCCTGGTCATCGGGCACATAATTGATGCGAAGACCGGGATCGATGATTTCCATGCCCATGTTTTCAAGGTGCCCCCGGATTTCCGCAACCGCCTCGCCGCTCCAGCCGTAGGAACCGAACGCTGCAGCGAGCTTGTTTTTGGGTTTGAGCCCCTTCATGTATGTGAGCACATCGGCGACCGTGGGAAAAATGGTGTTGTTCAGTGTCGGGGACCCGAAAACAAGGGCCTTTGCATTTAAGGCTTCCGTTACAATATCGCTTCTGTCAGAGCTGCGTATATGAATGGGACGCGCTTCCACCCCCTGGGATGCGATTCCCTCGGCGATGTTTTCCGCCATGATCTCGGTGGAATGCCACATGGTGTCATAGACGACAATGGCCTTTTTGTGCCCCTCCTGCTTGCTCCACCGGACATAGGCATCGATGATCTTACCGGGATCGGAGCGCCATATAATACCGTGATCCGGACATATCATCTTGATATCCAGCCCCATTTCCGTGATTTTATTGATCAGTTTCAGAATCAACGGGGCATAGAGAAGAAGGATATTGGCATAGTATTTTTTGGCATGATGCATGATTTCATCGCCGACCTTGTCGTCAAAGACTTCAAAGCCGGCATAATGCTGGCCGAACGCATCGCTGGAAAACAGGATCTTGTCGGTCTGGTCGTAGGTAAACATGGAGTCGGGCCAGTGCAGCATCCGGGTTTCAAGAAAAGAAAGCGTTCTCTTGCCGATATTGAGCTCCTCCCCGTTTTCCACCTCCCGCAGGTTCAGGCCGGAGGGAAAATGCTTCGACAGGTTTTTGAGGCCCATCTTTGAACAGTACACCGGCTTGTCCTGCCCGATATAGTGCATCACCCGGGTCAGCCCCCCGGAATGATCCATTTCGGTATGGTTGCTGATGACGATATCGATGCGTTTCGGATCGATGATGCTGGATATGTTTTCAAGCAGTTGATCGGTAAATTCTTTCTTGACGGTATCAATCAGTACTACCTTTTCATCCATGATCAAATAGGCGTTGTAACTTGACCCCTTTCCCGTTGAATACCCGTGAAAGTCGCGAATATTCCAATCAATCACCCCGACACTATATATATCTTTTGAAATTTCAATAGCTTTCATTGATGTCACCATCTATTCCGATAAATAAATAATGGTTTCCTGGCCAGACACCCGCCGCCTGACCAATCGCTTCCCCGCTGCGAAACAGCGGTGTCCCTTCCGACTTCCCTCGGGGGCGGCGGCGGACCTGGCTGCACCGTTTTCCGTAAAATAATAAAATTTCATAAAGACGGCTGTCGCAGCGCGGGCAGCCGTCCTTTGAAATCTTACCTCTTTTTCCAGCAGGGCTTACTCCTGCTTTTCAAAATCATCCTTGGCTGCACCGCAAACCGGGCACACCCAGTCATTCGGCAGGTCCGCAAAACTGGTCCCGGGTTCTATGCCATTGTCCGGATCGCCGTTTGCCGGATCATAGACATAACCACATACACTGCATACATATTTATCCATGATTTTCGCCTCCTTTTGCTCTTTTCATTATCTATCCATTGCTTCTGTTTTCATTTGTCCGGATCTGCGCCGTGAAGCGAGCAGAATGTGCCGCCCGATTACAGCATTCCGGCGATTTCCCGGCCGTAATCCTGGGCCATTTTGATGCCGCCGCCAAGGGTGCTGTTTTTCAGCATCAAGGGAGCGCCGGCCATATTCATCTTGAATATGTTCTTCATGGTACCGTATATGCGTTCCGGGGATTCGCCGCTCCACCCGAATGCGCCGAAAGCCCCGCCAGGCCGGCTTTCAAGGCCGGCTTTTTCCGCCATAAAAAGCATCGTTTTCATGGATTGGAGCATATCCCCATGGTAGGTGGGAGAACCAAACACATAGGCGTCATAGCCCTCCAAATCTTTTTCGGACTTGATCTCCTTTACGTCAACCACCGTAACATCCACGCCGGAAAACCGCATTCCTTCGGCGATCAGCTCGCCGATCTGGCGCGTCTCTCCCGCCCTTGTGGAATATACAATCAGGGCTTTTGCCATGTGGAAATCTCCTATTTATCAGATCCGATTCGTTCATCCACCCCTTTGTCGGCACAATCGGGCGTATAGCAGGAATTGTCAACAAATTCACACTTGGCTTTACATGACGGGCACTGTTCCGGCGGTGCATCGGCCGAAAAGGTGTACCCGCAATTCGTACATTTCCAACTGGTCATGGCAATTTCTCCCTTATTTTACCCAATGGCCATGGATATTGCAGTATTCTCTCGCCTTGATATCGGCGGCATCAATACAGAAAAACGCCTCCGGCGCATCCCCCGGCTTCAGGAACTTGGTGTAACACCGGCCGTCCGCCACCACTTCGATCCACTGGATATAATGTTTTTCTTCCATGGGATGCGGCACTTCGCCGATTTTGACCTTCACACCGCCTTCGACCTTCTCGATAACCGGCACATGCTTTTCCTTGGCCGCATCCACGGTATTTTCCGTCTGGAGATTCATGGGCTGTCCGCAGCAGACAAGCTCCCCCTGTCCTCCCTGGAAAACCTCTACGATATTGCCGCACACATCACATTTGTAAATTTCAAGCTGTTTTGCCATGGTCTTTTTCTCCTTTCCGTGTCTTGGTTTTTCTCGTTAATGAAATCACCGGGAAACGGTCCGCAGACCCTTCCGCCAAAGCGGATTCTTACCCTTTCAGGCAGACCAGCGCCATCTCCCGGAACCTGACAAGCCGCGAAAGCCGGCCCGCGGCCGCAGAATCCTCGCGGCCGCAGCACGGCATGCAGGCATTATTTCCCCAGGTTTTTCAGTTCCCGGCTCAAAAGGCGGATATGTCCCATCTCCTCCTTTATGATATTGTCGATACGGTTTTTGCCGTATTTTTCCGGCACCATTTCCCTCATGCCCGTATAAAGAACAATGGAGTCCTTTTCCGCTGTTATGGCGTCTTTTAATATCTCCTCCATGGAAGAGGTGTCGATTTTCTTTTCAAAAAACACCCGTATATCCGCAAGGGCTTTTATATAAGCCACGGCTTCCCCCTCCGGATCGAAAACCGTTTCGTTTTTCTCCTTTCCCGCCAGTTCCTTCCGCATTTCCGCAAATATCTTTTTATGCGTAAGTTCCATATCCGCAAGTTCCTGAAGGAGTTCTTTGTGGGCGGGATTGTCCACCTTCTCCGCGGCATTCTTGTAGAATTCCATGCCGTTTACTTCAATATCCTCTGCCAGTTCAAAAACGTCATCCGCGCTGAAATCATATGCTGTTGCTGTCATTTACATGCCTCCGGCTGTTGTCACGATGCAGGGTAGTCTACGATCGCTTTTGTTTACTGTGTAAATATAATACCCGTTACCAGTTTTCGCCAAGTAATTCAAAATATGCCCGGGGATGCGCGCATGCAGGGCATGCAGCAGGAGCCTCGGCGGCATCCTTTTCAAGATACCCGCAGTTAAGACATCGCCACGTTACCTTTTCATCCCGCTGGAACACCCGGTCGTTTTCTATGTTGGCTGCCAGATCCCGGTAGCGCTTTTCATGCTGTTTTTCCGCAACGCTTACCATGTCAAAGACCTTTGCAATGGCCTCAAAGCCTTCTTCCCTGGCGATCTTGGCATATCCGGGGTACATCTCCGTATATTCGTGTTCTTCCCCTGCCGCCGCAGCTTTCAGATTTTCCAAGGTTGTACCGATAACCCCCGCGGGGAACGGGGCCGACACCATGGAATCCCCTCCTTCCAGAAACTTGAAAAAACGCTTGGCGTGCTCTTTCTCCTGGTTTGCGGTCTCGGTAAATACAGCTGCAATCTGTTCGTATCCTTCTTTTTTGGCCGCACTTGCAAAGTAGGTGTAGCGGTTTCGCGCCTGCGATTCTCCGGCAAACGCCGTCAACAGATTACTTTCCGTGCGGGTCCCTTTTACGCTCTTCATTCAATCCTCCTAATTCACTTGAAAATTACAGGTTACCATTCGTCTGAAAGACCATGAAATCAAAAACCCCTCGCACACAATCGCGAATCAGGACCATTTGCCCTTCTTTATATGCAGCGCCTTTTCCGCTTCCGCCAGTTTTTTAATTCTATAGGCAGAATCCCGGACAATACCATACAGAATGCCGCATCCGACGTCGTCCCGTTCGAGATCCCCTTTATCGGCCAAGGCAAGCAGGGATTTTACGAGCTGTAAAGTCGTTTTAATATTTTCATTCGACGCTTTCAATAGTTTCGTCCGAAATAAATGTGTATGATTCAAAATAATCAGGCATTTTGTTTTTTCCACCCCTTTGCCCCCGAAACGGTCACAAAAATACTATTCGCGTAAATTGTCCGTTGAGAAACGGTTTGGGTTTCCCTGCAATCCGGATACAATTCTTTGCATTTATCAACAGACATGATGATCCGGGCTGCCCTCGTAGGGGGCAACCGCAAGGGGTACCCTTACGGCCCCACATTCTGCGGAAACATATATCGTGTCTATACAAGAATGCAAAAATTAGTATATGTCATTGCAAAACGGAAAACCAAAAACATATATTCAAATTGCATGCCAGAATTATCGATTGTTGATCGCAGCAACCCGACCAAATCCATCCGCATTCCTGCGGAAGTCCGAAACACAGCTGGTCAAAGGCGTTTGCCGGCAATCACGGGGAGCGGCCTGAAAAAAACGATGAGCGACCCATGGGGAGCCAACCAATTTCAAAAACGGAAAAACGCATTGATTGTATCAGGTTTTATGGTACAGATGTGTTTCACCATCACCCGGATATTTCGTGTGATCGGTTTTTATTGACATCCGAAGGGGATACAACAGAGGAAACAAATGGAAGCAATACAGCATGGCGCCCGAACCTTGAATACAGATCCCTCTCTTCCGTGGCCCGAACTTATCCCCGGCACCCTGATAAAACGATACAAACGATTTCTTGCGGATATCCGGCTGGACACCGGCGAGACCATTGTCGCCCATTGCCCTAATTCCGGACGGATGACCGGATGCAGCCTGCCCGGCAGACCGGTTTATATTTCACGCCAGGATTCACCCAAGCGAAAGCTGAAATTTACATGGGAAATGATCCAAATGCCGGACTCCCTGGTGGGCATCAACACACAGGTTCCCAACCGACTGGTCTATCATGCCGCAAAAGCCGGGGCCATTGATGCGCTCACGGGATATGAAACCGTCAAACGGGAGGTGCGTGCCGGGGAGCACACGCGCCTTGACTTGATGCTGCGCCGCAATTGCGGGGAAGTATGCTACGTGGAAATCAAGAATTCCACCCTGGTTGAAAACCGGACTGCTTTTTTCCCGGATGCGGTTACAAACCGCGGAAAAAATCACCTGGTGGAACTGCAGAAACTGGTTGGCGCCGGAAACCGCTGCGTGATGTTTTTTCTCGTGCAGCGGATGGATGCGGACCGTTTCATGCCCGCGGATCATATTGATCCGGCATACGGGAAAGAACTCCGCAGCGCGGTGAACAACGGGGTTGAAATCCTGGTATACGATGTGCATATGGATCTTGAAACCATACGCCTGAGAAATCGTCTGCCATGGAGGCTTTCCTGATACTGCATGCACCTTGTACCGGAACCTGTCTCAACATTGACGGCCTTGTAAAAAGCCCAATATCTGCGTTGCGCACAATTTTTGAAGAATCTTATCAGGCCAAAGGCGTGACTCAATCCTTCAAAAATTGCCCGCGCCTTGATCTTGAACCTTTTACAAGGCCGTCCGATCGCGCCTTTTTATGAACTCATCAATATTTTGTTTCGGCTTGATATTTTTGCTCCAATGCGTTCCGGTTCTCATGCGATTTCCGGAATGCTTTCCGGATGATCGCTTAAAAAGCGGTACAGCGTTGCCCGGCCGACACCAAGCAGCCTGGCGGCTTTGACCTTGTTGCCGCCGGTTTTTTCCAGGGCCGATCGGACGGATCTTTCATCCAGTTTTCTTTTCGCTCCTTTTTTGGGGAACATGCCAATATCACCCCTGAATTCCATCGGCAAATGGGAGGGCCTGAGGATTTTCCCGCCGCTCTTGACGATGGCAAACTGCAAAATATTCTGGAGTTGCCGTACATTTCCGGGCCAGTGGTAGTCCATTAAACAGGACATGGCCTCCTTTGAGACGATCCGGGGCATGGCGCCCGGGTTATCCCGGGAAAACACGTCCAGAAAGTGGTTGATGAGCAGGGGGATGTCATTTTTCCGCTCGCGCAGCGGCGGCAGGTGAATCGGGATCACATTAAGCCGGTAATACAGATCTTCCCGGAAATTCTGGCTGCGTATCTCATCGGAGAGATTCCGGTTGGTGGCACTGATAATACGCACGTTCACCGACAGCGTCTTTTCCCCGCCGACCCGTTCGAATTTGCCCGTCTGGAGAAACCGGAGCAGCTTGACTTGCAGTTCGTTCGGCAGTTCAGCCACCTCGTCGAGAAAAAGCGTTCCCCCGTCCGCCAGTTCAAAGCGCCCTTTTTTATCCCGCACCGCCCCTGTAAAAGCCCCCCTTACATGGCCGAACAACTCGCTCTCAATGAGCCCGGACGGCAGCGCACCGCAATTGATCGGCACAAAAGGGGCGCCGCTGCGACGGCTTTCATGATGAATGGCTTCGGCGACCAGTTCTTTTCCTGTGCCGGTTTCACCATAGATGTGAACAGGATAATCATAGCCGGCCAGATCCCGTATCTGTTGAAACACCTGGAGCATCTGGTGGTCCTGCCCGACGATGTTTCCGAAACCGCTCATTTCCGCGGTTTTCATCTTGTAGCGGAGAAGCTCCGTCATATCCTGGATCAGTGCGAGTACCCCCACGACATTGCCTTGTTCATCCCGAAGCGGATTGATTGACATTTCAACCTTTCGGGTTTCTCCGTCTTTCGTGACGATGTTAAGCGGATATTCAACGCCGCTGGAAAGAATATCCCGACGGTTTTCATCGACCTGCGAAACGAACAGGCATCGCTCTCCGCAAAACGGCGCGCCAAAAGCCTCGTGGCAGTCCTTGTAAAGCACGTCTTTCCTGTCGTAGCCGGTAATGGATTCAGCGGCATGATTGAAAAAAAAGATGCGCCGGGACAAATCGTGGGCGATGATGCCTTCTTTCAGGTTGTCCAGAATACGGATCAGGTTGCGGGAATCCGACAACAGCTTTTCAAAAATCTGCTCCTGCATATTGCTTCTTTTCTTTTAGGTGTTCCGAGCGTCCAACGCCCAGGACATTTTTCCCGGGCTTTCCATGCCGGCTGTTTTGCCCGACCTTCCAATACTATACAACCGCCTCATATTATCAAGGATTTTTTGTCCTTTTACCGGACGACATGCCCGCGCATCGAATCAGGCCCGTGTACTTCCTGATGCAGCAAGTTCGCTTGGCCCGACCCCGGTTTCATTACAAGCCATCTCAAAAAAATCTTTTGCCCCAATATCTTCGTTAGGAGTGAAATGTAAATGGGCGTTCCCCCCCTTTTTTTTCATTGCTTTTCTCTGTGAATCTCTGTGTCTCCTCTGTGCCCTCTGTGGTAAAAACCACCCTCCCCGCATTTTCGACCCCACTTGATCTGTTTTTTGAGATAGCTTGTAGGGAAACAGGGTCGGGACCCTACCCCAATTCCCGGAAGAGCGGCAGTGTAACCCGCCCGTTAGTGCAAAAAGTTTTATTGATTTTTAGGCCGATATGCGGTTTGATAACGCATTATATTGTCACCACCGCGGTCGGGAACCGGATGGTTTTCGACGGGCTCGACACCTCGCCTCTGATGGCCGTCAATCCGTTTTCCGCCAGGGAGTTTCTGCGCTGCTGCGACAGGCTGCCTGCGCCCGTCACACGCATTCGATACTAAACTGTGAGACTAAATCGAGGAGGTATGCCCATGCCAGGGAAAAGAGGGTCAAAAACTACTGTTTTTGTTTCAGCGGCGCTGTTTGTCGCCGTCCTGTTTTGCGGCTGCGCGAGCACCGGACCGGTGGCCCGGTCGGCGGATTATGATGTGATTATCATCGGCGGGGGCCTGGGGGGTCTTTCGGCCGGGGCCCACCTGGCCACCAACGGGCTTAAAGTCCTGATTTTGGAGCAGCATGACAAGGTGGGCGGGTGTGCAACGCGGTTTGAACGCGGGGAATTTACCTTTGACGCCAGTCTTCATGAAATGGCCGGGGGCGGGCCGGGAAAGAACGACCGGGGGCTATACCAATTGCTGCATCTGTGCGGCGTATATGACAAGATCGAATTCATCGCGCTGCCGGATTTCTACCGGTCCATTTTCCCGGGCGTCGACATCATGCTCCCGCCCGACTGGAAAGGGTTTAAATACGCGCTGAAATCAAAATGGCCGGAAGAGTCCGACGGTATTGAAAAATTTCACCGGCTCTGCGCTGGCACCCTGGAAGACCTTCTGGAACTCAAGAACCTGTTCCGGTACCAGGGCGCCAGGGCGTTTCTGGTCAAGGCCATGGTGCCGCTTCGCCAGCCGACCTTTTTCCGCTATAAGGACAAAACCCTTCAGGATGTGCTGGATGACTGTTTCACCAATGACGACATCAAGGCCGTGGTCTCTCAGCTCTGGGTCTATTACGGCGCACCGGTTCCCGAACAGAGCGCGCTTATCGGGCTGGCCGCCACGGAAACCTATCTCGGCGACGGGGTGTGGCACATTAAAGGGACGTCACAGGCCCTTTCCGATGCTTATGCCGAGCGCATCCGGGAACTGGGGGGCGAGGTCCGGACCCTGTCGAAGGTGACAAAGGTCATTATGGAAAACGACACGGCCGCCGGCGTGGAGATCGCATCCGGCCAGACCTTTACCGGCCGGTATGTCGTGGCCAATACCGACCCCTATCAACTCGTGTTTTCGCTGGTAGGCCAGGACCATTTCCCGGAAGCATACGTTCAAAAACTGGAGAACCTCAAGCCGGCCAATTCCCTTTTCGGCGTTTACATGGGCCTGGATATCGACCTGAAGGCCAAAGGCTATCATGACGTGGAAATTTTCTACAACACGTCCAAGAATTCCGTAGTCCTGCACGATAACATGATGAAAGGCGATTTTGCAGACGGCGCCGTGGCCATCACCATCTATTCGAATATGGGCGACCCCATTTACGCACCCCCCGGCAAATCCGTTCTCACCCTGACCGCGTATTCGGATTACGCCGTCTGGCCTGAAGATTCAAAAGCCTATTACGCCATGAAGGACCGGAAAGTCGATGAACTGGTGGCCCTTGCCGCCAACGTGATCCCGGAACTGGCCGATCCGGCGGTGGTGGCGGTCAAGGAAGGGTTCACTCCCCGCACGTTGAAACGCTATACCATGAACCGCGACGGCGTAGTTTACGGGTTCTACCTCTCGCCGGAGCAGTGGCAGAAGATTCCCAATGAAACCCCCATATCCAATCTCTACATCGCCAGTAACTGGAGCCAGGCCTGGCACGGCATGGGCTCGGCCCAGATCAATGGTTGGCGTGCCGCGCGCCTCATTATGGACCGGGAGGGGATGGAGTAGGGCCGTTTTTTGACGGCAGGTAGACCCGGGTGACCCAATCCTTTATTTCCGACATAGCCGCATCCTCGGTGATGCGGGTTTTCCAGCCGAGTTCCGTTCTGGCCCGGGTGACGTTCACGTCGTTGTTTTTCCCCATCACTCCGGCGGCAAGGCGGGTCATGGGCGGTCGGACGCCGAGGGGGGTCAGCAGGCGTTCCATTATTGCCCCGAGTCCCCAAGCCACGGAAAACGGGATGTTCCCGGCCGGTTTTTTCTCCACCAGGGCGCCCAACGCTTCCAGGTAGGTTTTCCAGTCCAGGGTATAATCGTCCCGGAAATGGTACGTCCGGTTTCGGGCGATATCGGCTTCTGCGGCCAACAGAATGCCATCTACGAGATTGTCGATGTAGACGAATGACCCGGGGGTTTTCCCCCCTGCGATCAGCGGAAGCGGGCCCCGCATAAAGGCATCGATGATGTCAGTCACCCAGACGCTTTTCGGGCCGGTGACGTTGGCCGGCCGAATGATGGTATAGGCGATCTGACGGGAACGGCAGAAATCGGTCACCAGGTCTTCGGCTTCCATCTTGGTGTCGCTGTACGGTACGCCGCATGGTTTGCGCACGGCATCCTCATCCAGCCCGACCAGATCCCTGCCGAATCCTAATGCGGCGATGGACGAAAAATAAACGAACCGGTCGATTTGTCCAGCCGCCTCCAGGAGGTTTCGCGTGCCGTCCACCATGATCCGGGAAAACACCTTTTTCGATCCCCAGTCGACCACCCGGGCGGCCAGGTGAAAGACAATTTCCACGCCGTCGCCGATGCCCTTCAAGGTTTCCGGCCGGGTCAAGTCTCCCCGGAAAATCTCTGCTCCCCGCTTTTCCGCCGCTTCGGCATTTTCGCCCGGCAAAAAAAGCACCCGGGCCTCATCCCCTCGTCCCGTCCACGCCTCCAGCAGGAACGATCCGATAAATCCACCCGCCCCGGTGATCAGTGCTTTCATCAACCCCCCTTTTCCCACAACGGTTAGATCCCGAAATGAATGTCTCGTTTACCTGACGACAATACTACAGATATCGCATATAGGGAACAAGCTAAATCATGCGTTTCATGTAAAGAGTCCTCTTTGAATATTTCAGTTACGCTATCGAGAATACAAGCCATCTAAAAAAAAAGAATAAGTGGTGCAGAAATTGCGGGGGGGGGTGGTTTTTACCACAGAGGGCAAAGAGGAGACATAGAGATTCACAAAGAAAAGCAATGAAAAAAGAGGGGGACGCCCATGAAATTATGCGTTTCTCCAAGCCATCTCAATAAAAAGATTTTTTTGAGAGAGCTTGTAGTGAAAAACAGGGTCGGTCCAGGTTAACAGATTAGAATAATATAAAATTAACAACAATGAACCCTCATGCAATTGCTATATGGCACTTTTTGAGCGCCAAAAACGCAATATCGCGCTGGTGAGAGCAAAATTGCACTGATCCGAATACAAAACCCCCCCTGCAAGGGGGGGTTTTAGGTAAACACCATTTTGAAAGTATCAGGATACGCCCCTGTTGATATTGTCTTTCAACTGGGCGATCTGGAGGCCAAGCCCGATGCACTGCTTGCCGTTCATGCAGGTTTCCGCGTCCTCCGGCTCAAGATAGGTCTTCAGCTCGTGGCTGTCTTTTTTCAGATCCACTATCCATGCCTTTTTCTCCTCGTCATACTCGACGTCGACGTTGATGCCGCATTCCCCTATGTCGGGGTAGATGTCCCTGATTTTGTCACAGAGTTCCTTTTTGTCGTACATGTAAATCCTCCTCGTTGGTTCGTGCCTTTTCAGAAGTGCCGGATTTGTGCGGATTCTGCAAAGGCAACAGTTCAAAATTCCCATTACCAAAATAAAAGCAGCTGCAATAACTGTCAAAAAAGCGTTGCAAGCCATCTCAAAAAAATCTTTTGGCCCAATATCTTCGTTGGCGGTGAAGTTTAAATGGGCGTACCCCCCCTTTTTTTCATTGCTTTTCTCTGTGAATCTCTGTGTCTCAAGTGTGCCCTCTGTGGTAAAAACCACCCTCCCCGCATTTTCTACCCCACTTGATCTTTTTTTTGAGATGGCTTCTAATCAAAAAGCCGGCGCATCTGCCGGAAACATTTGCTTCCGGTGTTTACAGGTTTACCCTTTTTATTATGTTTTCTTGACATAAGTCAATGCTATTGCGCTTCAAAAGACGTAAAAAGAAGGCAAACGATCAAAAAACCGGACCGTATTGTTTACGCAAAGGAGATTATATCATGAAATGCCCAGGACAGGACAGCAGATATTGGAAGCCCGGTTCGATATTCGAGGCGAAATGCCCCCAATGCGGCGAACCGGTCGAATTTTTCAAGGACGACCCCACAAGAAAATGCGTCCATTGCGGCCATAAAATGGTCAACCCAAACATGGATTTCGGTTGTGCCGCCTATTGCAAGTTCGCTGATCAGTGCATCGGCGAATTGCCGCCCGAATTGCTGGCGGAACGGGAAGGGTTGATGAAGGACCGGATCGCGATTGAAATGAAAAAGTATTTCCATAAAGACTTCAAGCGCATCGGGCATGCCACGCGCACGGCCCGGCATGCCGAGGCGATTGCCGGTGAAACAGGGGGGGACCCGGCGATCATCCTTGCAGCGGCGTACCTTCACGGCATTGGTTGCCAAGGGACCGAACCCGGTCGGGATTCTGCCGGGAAAAAAGCGGCAGATGGCATAGAAGCCGACACTATACGGGAAATCCTGGAAAAGACAGGTGCAAAAGAGGCAATGATTGAATCCGTCTGCGACATCATTTCCCGTCACGGCCGCCAGGCAAAAGATGACGATACCAATTTCAAGGTCGTCTCCGATGCGATACGCATTGCAGAGATTGAAAACCGATTCCGGGGGGAAAAACACCCACCGGAAGAAATAAAAAAATGGATTGAAACGGGATTTTTCACAGAAAGTGCCGCCAGGCGCGCTGAAGAACTGTTTCTGAACAAGGACAAGGAGACCTCATAATGAAAACAATGAGAAAAATCATAGAAATCGACGACACCCTTTGTGATGGATGCGGGCAGTGCGTTCCCTCCTGCGCCGAAGGCGCCATACAGATCATTGACGGCAAGGCGCGCGTGATATCCGATAACCTGTGCGACGGCCTTGGCGCCTGCCTCGGGGAATGCCCCGTTGGTGCATTGAAAATCGTCGAACGGGAAGCTGATGAATTTGACGAAGAGGCGGTGGAAGCGCACCTGAATACCATTGAAGAAAAAGAAATACCGGAATCGCCGGCGCCTGAATGCGGGTGCCCCTCCCTGCAGATGAAAACCTTTGCCGCGGACAAACCCGCCGACGGATCTCCTGCAGCCGGTTTTTCAGCGCTTACCCACTGGCCGATCAAAATCCGCCTGGTGCCCCCGAAAGCGCCGTTTCTGAAAAATGCCGATCTTCTGGTGCTGGCCGACTGCGCAGGGGTGGCCCACACCCGTCTGCACGAAGAGCTGTTAAACGGCAAAATCGTGATGATGGGATGCCCGAAATTCGATAACGCCGATGAATACATCCAGAAATTTGCGGAGATATTCAAAACCGCCGGGATTAAAAGCGTGACCGTGGCGACCATGGAAGTCCCCTGCTGCAGCGGACTGCCGTGGATTGTCAAAAAAGGCCTTGAAAAATCGGGCAAAAGCGTGCCCCTTTCCGAAATCGTGATCAATCCGAAGGGGGATATTGTTTAGGCCGGAAGCACGGACAGTACCGGGCAGGGGGCGCGCCGGATCACACGATCCGTGGTTGACCCGACCAGGACCTCTTCCACTTTTCCGTGCCCCCGTACGCCCAGGGCGATCAGGTCGATGCCCTTTTCTCCTGCATAGGAGACGATCTCGGCATAGGGTTTCCCCACGAGTATTTCCGCCTGGATCTCGCACCAGTTAAACGCTTCCATGGGGACCAGCTCCAAAAGGCCTTCCTTCAGGGAATCATGAATATCCCTCGGCAAAGGTTCGCCCGGCGCGCCCGGAAACTTGAGGAAGTCCTTGTAAGCGGTGGGTTCCACCACGTGTACGATATGAAGATTGGACTCGAATTCCTGCGCGATGCTAAGGCTTGTGCTGAACGCCTGCTCCGAATCCTTTGAGAAGTCGTATGCCACGAGGATGTTCCTGAAGGGGAAGCGCCGGCGAAGTTGGTCTTCATCCGCCGTATCTTCAGACGGCAGAACAAGCAGCGGGCACGTCAGCGTTCTCATGAGCCGTTCCGTCACGGAACCCAGGAAAAGCCGTCTCAACCCTGAACGACCATGCGTGGAGGTTACAACCATGTCGATATTGTTTTCCACCACAAGGCGCACAATTTCATCCGGGGTCTGGCCGATGGAGATCAGCGGCTCCCAGTCGATGTCCTCCCCTGCGACCTGGTTTTCCATTTCTTTTCTGGCGAAATCGATAAAGTACTGCTGATGGGAGATGGGATCGAAAACCGATTCGCCGTAAACGGAAATGGCCGGAAGATCGATAATATGGCAGATATAGAGCTTGGCGCTTAGTTTTTTCGCCATTTCTATTCCATAGGGGACGACGCTTCTGGACACCTCGGAAAAATCGGTTGCGCACAAAATGCGCTCAAGCGGTTTTCTCATGATGCCGGTCCTCCTTTTCTGGGGTTGAAAGATTGGCACGCTACTAGAATAGTAACCTTGATTGAAGACGGATTCAAACGGCTGTCGTCAAATCCCCCCACCGGCCCGCGACCACCGTTTCCCGTAAATGACCGCCGGATTACGGCCGGCAGCCCTTGCGCCTACCCCGGGATATGCGGTTTGATGTCCAGAATGGGGGTCCCATCGACCATATCGATGCCGCTGACCTCGATGATATTGTCCCGAATATCGGTAACGGTTAATACGGAAAGTCCGATCGGGTTGGGACGTCTCGGGGAGCACGTCGAAAAAACCCCGGTTCTTGTGCCTTTATGGGGAGGGGTCTGCATAAGCAGATCCTTTGTGAACGGCTCACTTTTATGGAAATAAAAAATCGCCACGATTTGCTGGCCGTTGCGGATATGCTTCAATCCTTCCGTGTATTGCGGATCGATTTCGATTCGCCCCTTTTCGTCTGAAATGCTCCAATGCCTCGGAATGTCGGTTTCATCCGTGTAAAAACGGCCGATCGGTGTCAGGGTAACCTTCATACGTGCTCCTTTACAAGCTATCTCAAAAAAAAATCCTTTGCCCCAAAATCTTTTCTTGCGATGGCTTTTAGCTTTTTTTTGTAAGCTTTGCCACGGCTTCAATGTGATACGTGTGCGGAAACATGTCCACGGGCTGAATTTCGTCAACGTGGTAGTCCGGGGCAAGCATGGAAAGATCACGGGCCAGGGTGGCCGGATTGCATGACACGTAAACAATCCTTTTGGCCCCAAGCAGGCCCGCCTTGGCTGCCACCTCCTTGTGCATGCCTGCCCGGGGAGGATCGATAACCAGAACATCGGGGCGGTATGTTACGGAGGAAATGGATTCCCGAACGTCTCCCGCTGTAAAGCTGCAGTTGGTTATCCCGTTGCGGAGACAATTTTTCCGCGCATCGGCAACGGCGCTTTGGGCGATTTCAAGGCCCAGGACCTTTCCGGCATGTTCTGAAAGCCATATGGCGATGGTGCCTGTGCCGCAGTAAAGATCCACGACGGATTCCCTGCCGGTAAGACCGGCATAGCGGACAACGGTTTCATAGAGCGTTTGCGCCCCCCGGGTATTGGTCTGAAAAAAAGAATTCGCCGATATTTCAAATACAAACGGTCCCAGACGTTCCTTTAGGCAGCTGCTCCCTGCAAGCGGCTTTTCAAAATCCCCCGCGCTGATCGCCGCCTTTTTACCGGACACGTTGTTGACCACCCCGGCGATATTGCCATGACCGGCCATCAGCATTTCCGCCAGCGGCCCCACGGCTTCCGGCCGATCTTCCGATGTTATCAGGTTGACGAGCCACTGGTCACGGGCCACGCTGTGGCGAAGCATCAGGAAGCGCCAGAACCCCTCATGGCTCCGTATGCCGTATGCCGGAAAGCCGGAAGTTTTCATGTATCTTTTCACATCGGCCAGGATACGGTTTCCCTGGGCCGGATGAAGCATGCATTCATCGATATCAATGATTTTATCAAATGTTCCGGGAACATGCAGCCCCAATGCGAATGATTTTTCAATATCCGGATTGCCCAGCTCTTCCGGCAGAAGCCACCGGCGGTCCGAGCAGGAAAATTCCATTTTGTTTCTGTAGCCGAACTTCTTTTCCGATGGGATCGTTTCATGCACCATCGTGCCGGTTATGGCGCCTATACGCTCCATGGCCTCGACCACGTGCTGCCGCTTATAGACAAGCTGCCGGTCATAATTCAAAAACTGCCACTTGCACCCGCCGCAAAGGCCGCTGTACCGGCAAGGGGCTTCCACGCGGTCCGGGGCGGGTTCGATTACCGTTATGGTACGGGCTTCG
Organism: Desulfosalsimonadaceae bacterium; assembly: GCA_046498365.1. GTDB lineage: Bacteria > Desulfobacterota > Desulfobacteria > Desulfobacterales > Desulfosalsimonadaceae > B1SED10-16. Next base: position 11,914 of record JAWOAV010000004.1, on the reverse strand, counting down.
GCATACGACTTTTTCTTTTTAACGATTCGGGCGACAACTCTGTCCCCCGGGACGGCCTTTTCGACAAACACGGTATATCCGTCCACCCGGGCAATACCCCTCCCCCCGAATGCAATGCCCGTTATGTCGAGCGATATTTCCTGTTTTTTTTTGATCGTCATTCGTTTTCTTCCTGTATATGTGAGACGGGAGATCGAAGCGCCCCGGCATGATGTCCTTTGCTGCATCTTCCGCCGGGGCGGCCTCGCAGAAGGCGCCGCCGCGATCCCGAACCGAAATCCGAATATTGCGCTCGTCAGGTGCTATTCAAACAAAAATTTGTAATGCAGCGTATGGTAATATACTGTATAGCGTATTGCAAACAAACTTGACGGCCAAGAGATCAAGTGGGGTAGAAAATACGGGGAGGGTGGTTTTTACCACAGAGGGCACAGAGGAGACACAGAGATTCACAGAGAAAAGCAATAAAATAAAGAGGGGGACGCCCATGAAATTATGCGTTTCTCCATCAAACTTCCTTACAATAAACGCACCGGAAACAAACTGATGATCAAAAAAATCGATTTTCATGCAGACAATTTTCGTTTGAACGGGACCCTCCATTTTCCGGAAAACGCAACACCCGGCAACCGGAAAATTCCCGTAGTTGTCGGATCCCATGGTCTTTTAAGCGACGGGGAGTCTCCAAAGCAAAAAGTCCTTGCCGAAAGAATGAACGAGCACGGTATCGCTTTTTTTCGCTTTGACCATCGCGGCTGCGGGAAAAGCGACGGGCTTTTTGCAACGGCCACGACCTATGCAGGACGCGTGAACGATCTGGCTTCGGCCATTTCAACGGTGATGGCGCATCCGGGCATCGGCAAGCCGCTCGGGCTTTTCGGCAGCAGCATGGGGGGAGCGGTATGCCTGGGTATTGCAGAAGCGCTTGAGATCGTGACCATTGTCACGCTTGCCGCCCCGGTTCGCCTGGAAGCCATCCGCATCCCGCCGGATATCGACAAAGATCCCCAATTTGACGGCATGAAAGTCGAACAAATGGCATTTGATGTTTCGGGCAGTCTGGGAAAAATACGCAATATACTTGTATTTCATGGGGATGCAGACCAGGTGGTATCGTTTTCCAACGCCTCGGAGATTTATGAAAAAGCCGCCTCCCCCAAAAGGCTCATCCGGTTCCCCGGCGGCGATCACGCCATCAGTGCTCCGGATTTTCAGAAGACGTTCATCGAGGAAACCGTCGCATGGTTCGCTGACGCGCTTACGGCAAAGCCATAAACAGCGATGCACGGACAAAGCGGTCCTTGGCTTTTACCGGATTACAAATCTTTGCATTTATCAATAGACATGATGACCAGGAAGACCTCGTAGGGGCACCCCTTGCGGGTGCCCGGATTCCGGGCACCCGCAAGGGGTGCCCCTACGGCCCTACATTTTGTGGGAATATGTACCGTGCCTATACAAGAATGCAAAAATTAGTAATTTGAAATATGCAAAACAAATGCTTGACAAAGGATTTGTTTTGTTGTTAATGAACAAAAATTCGATCGCTTTTATGGGTCGGATTGCCTGTGTATTTTGATCATCGCTGCATTCGCCGATGATAATTTCAAACCGGTAAAAAGCAATACGGGCCGTTTTCCAATGATATCCAGGATTGTCATTATCGACCTTATTCTCCTTATTGTACCCGTACTGGGCGTAGTTGACGTCCTTTGGGAGCCACAGGGTTGATAATGGCGCAAGACAAAATATAAGTTTTCAATTTCTTAAAAAAAACCGTTATCAGCCCCAAAAAGCTGGTAACGGTTTTTTTGTTTTAACGAAGCGTCAAACTGGAGGAACCTGATGAAGAGTGATATCGCAAAAAAGGGTATTGGAAGGGCGCCGCACCGTTCGTTGCTGAAAGCGATCGGCTATACCGATGATGAAATTCGCCGCCCCCTCATCGGCGTGGCCAATTCCCACAACAGCATCGTCCCCGGGCACGCAGACCTGAACAAAATCGCTGATGCGGTCAAGGCCGGCATTTACATGGCAGGCGGCACACCGGTGGAATTCGGCACCATCGGCGTCTGCGACGGCATCGCCATGGGGCACGAAGGCATGAAATATTCTCTTGGCAGCCGCGAAATCATTGCCGATTCCATCGAAATCATGGCAACAGCGCATGCGCTGGACGCACTGGTCATGATTCCCAACTGCGACAAGATCGTCCCGGGAATGCTCATGGCGGCAGCCCGGCTGGATCTGCCGACCATCTTCATCAGCGGAGGGCCCATGCTCGCCGGCAGACACCCGGATGACCCCTCCAAAAAAGTGGATTTGATCTCGGTTTTTGAATCCGTGGGAAAGGTTCGCTCAGGGAAGATGACCGAAGAACAGCTGTGCGAAATCGAGGATGCCGCGTGCCCGACGTGCGGCTCCTGCGCCGGTATGTTCACGGCCAATTCCATGAACTGCCTTACAGAGGCCATCGGACTGGGGCTCCCGGGAAACGGCACCATCCCGTCCGTTATGTCCGCCCGGGTGCGCCTGGCCAAACAGGCCGGCATGCAGATCATGGATCTTTTTGAAAAACAGCTGACACCCTCTAAAATCCTTACAAAAGAGGCGTTTGAAAACGCCCTGTGCGTGGATATGGCAATGGGGTGCTCCACCAACACGGTGCTGCACCTGGCCGCACTCGCCCATGAAGCCGGCATGCCCATGGATCTGGACATGATCAACATGATCAGCAACCGAATTCCCCATTTGTGCTCCCTCTCCCCGGGGGGTGCCCATCACATAGAGGACCTGGACAACGCAGGCGGGATTTACGCCGTGATGAAAACTTTATTCGAAGCCGGGTTTATCAACGGCGAAAGTCTTACGGTTACCGGAAAAACCGTAAAGGAAAACATTGCCGCCGTTAAAACCAAAGACACCGGGGTGATTCGTCCGGTCAGCGACCCTTATCACAAGACAGGAGGGCTTGCGATTCTTTTCGGCAACCTCGCGCCTTCCGGATGCGTGGTAAAGCAGTCCGCCGTCGCAGAGGAGATGCTGCACCACGAAGGGCCGGCCCGCGTGTTCGAATCGGAAGAGGATGCCACCGAGGCCATCATGTCCGGAAAAATCACCAAAGGGGATATCGTCGTCATCCGCTTCGAAGGCCCCATGGGCGGACCCGGCATGCGCGAAATGCTCACCCCCACGTCCGCCATTGCCGGCATGGGCCTTGACGGGCACGTCGCCCTGATCACGGACGGACGTTTTTCCGGCGGCACCCGGGGAGCCGCCATCGGGCACGTCTCTCCGGAAGCCATGCAAAAAGGTCCCATTGCCATTGTGGCCGAAGGCGACCGGATCGCAATCGATATTCCCGGAAAAACCATCACGCTGCAGGTGCCGGAGGAAGAAATCGAAAAACGGTTTTCAAAGTGGAAGGCACCGCAGCCGAAAATCACACGGGGATACATGGCACGCTATGCGCAGCAGGTCACGTCCGCGGACAAAGGGGCGGTATTGAAATAAAAAACAACATGGCCGGAATCTCCGGGGAGTATTTTTCTCGTTACGGCAGTCAGGATTACGAACTACTCAGAGGACAAAGGAAGGTTGATCATGAAGCTGAAAGGCGCCCAGATTTTAATGAAAATGCTTCAGGAAGAAGATGTTGACGTCATATTCGGATATCCGGGCGGAGCCGTTCTGGATATCTATGATGCGCTCATGGAAACGGATTTCCGTCATATACTGGTACGGCACGAGCAGGGAGCCGTCCATGCCGCGGACGGATATGCCAGGGCAAGCGGTAAAGTCGGCGTATGCCTGGTGACATCCGGCCCCGGCGCTACCAACACGGTCACCGGGATTGCCTCGGCATACCTGGATTCCATTCCGGTCGTTATTTTCACTGGCCAGGTGCCGACGCACCTGATCGGAAACGATGCGTTCCAGGAAGTCGATATCGTTGGGATTACCCGCCCCTGCACCAAGCACAATTACCTGGTAAAGGATGTCAGGAACCTGGCGAAAACCATCAAGGAAGCGTTTCACCTTGCCCGCTCGGGACGTCCCGGACCGGTCCTTGTAGACCTGCCCAAGGATGTCGTCAACGCGACGACCACGTTCAAGGCCCCCGGTGAAGTGCGGATGCGAACCTATAACCCGACGTACAAACCCAACATCCGACAGCTCCAGAAAATTGTCGACCTGATCGGAAAGGCGAAAAAACCGGTCATCTTCAGCGGGGGGGGCATTACCCTGTCCAAGGCCCATGATGAACTGACCCGATTTGCCAGAAAAACGAAGATTCCCGTTACCAGCTCCCTGATGGGGCTTGGCGGATTTCCGGGCACGGACGATCTGTGGCTGGGCATGCTGGGCATGCACGGCACATTCCGCGCCAATATGGCCGCTACGGAATGCGACCTGCTCATTGGCATCGGCGTCCGGTTCGATGACCGGGTCACCGGGAAGACCGACGAATTCGCGCCCAATGCCAAAATCGTGCAGATCGACATCGACCCGACATCTATCCAGAAAAACGTGCCGGTTTCCGTGCCGGTGGTCGGGGATTGCCGGACGTCATTGTCCATGCTCAATGACCTGCTGGAAAAAATCGATCTGGAAGGCACGGATGAAAAAAGAGAACCATGGCTCAAACAGATCCATGAATGGAAAAGCACAACGCCCCTTGCCTACAAGCAGGAAGATACCATAAAACCGCAATACGTGATCGAGGAGCTGTATGACATCACGGGCGGCGAGGCCATTATAACAACGGAAGTGGGGCAGAACCAGATGTGGGCCGCCCAGTATTACCACTTTACAGAGCCGGGACATTTCATCACCTCCGGTGGACTCGGCGTCATGGGTTTCGGACTGCCGGCCGCCATCGGCGCGCAGGTGGGGGCGCCCGGCAAAATTGTCGTGGATGTTGCCGGGGACGGGAGCATTCAAATGAATATCCAGGAACTTGCAACGGCTGTCCAGTACGGGCTTCCGGTCAAGGTGGTCATTCTCAACAATGGTTTTCTGGGCATGGTGCGGCAATGGCAGGAACTGTTCTACCAGCGACGATACTCCTCTACAAGGTTTGAACATGCGCCGGACTTCGTCAAGCTGGCCGAGGCCTACGGCGCAACAGGCCTGCGCGCGACCAAACCCGAAGAGGTGAAAAAGGTGCTTAAGAAGGGCCTGGAAACCGAGGGACCGGTCATCATGGATTTCGTGGTGGCGCAGGAAGAGAGCGTCTACCCCATGGTGCCGGCGGGTGCGCCCATCAAGAAAATGCTTCTGGTCTGATCAATCATATAACAACAAATTCGGCAAAAAAAGGATTTGACAATGGCAGAACAAAGACACCTGCTTTCCATTCTCGTGGACAATGAGCCCGGAGTCCTCTCCCGCATTACAGGGCTTTTTTCCGGCCGGGGATACAATATCGACTCGCTCAGCGTTGCAGAGACCGTGGAACCCAATGTTTCCCGGATTACCATGGTAACCCATGGAAGCCCCGGCATTATCGAACAGATCAAAAAACAGCTCAACAAGCTGATCAACGTCATCAAGGTCACGGACCTGACCGGCATGCATTATGTCCTGCGGGAGATGGCCCTGATCAAGGTCAACGCGAAATCGGAGCACCGGGCGGAAATTCTCCGGATAACCGATATTTTCCGCGGTCAGATCGTGGATGTGGGAATCGAGCATTTTACGGTAAAGGTGACAGGGGAGCCTGAAAAAATCGGGGCTGTCCTGAACCTTCTCAAGCCCATGGGCATACGGGAGATCGCCAGAACCGGGTGCGTCGCCCTGCCCAGGGAAAACGGCAATTCAATTAAAAATGCATAAGTGCACGGAAAGGAATGAAAAATGGCCAAAATAGATTTCGGCGGCACGGTAGAAGATGTGATCATGTCAGATGAATTCCCCCTGGACAAAGCCAGGGAAATCCTTAAAAAGGAAACCATCGCCGTACTCGGCTACGGCGTACAGGGGCCTGCCCAGGCGTTGAACCTGAGGGACAACGGCATCGATGTCATCGTCGGCCAGCTTGAAGGCGACGAATACTGGGAAAAAGCCATAAAAGACGGGTTCGTTCCCGGAGAAAGCCTGTTTCCCCTGGAGGAAGCGGCGAAAAAAGGGACCATTATCATGGAACTCCTGTCCGATGCCGGACAGGTTGCCACGTGGCCCAAAATCAAGGAATGCTTAAACGAAGGGGATGCGCTTTTCTTCTCCCACGGCTTTTCCATCGTTTATAAAGAGCAGACCGGCGTGATCCCCCCCGAAAACGTAGATGTGATCCTGGTTGCCCCCAAAGGCTCCGGACGCAGCGTACGGCAGAATTTCCTTGCGGGCAGCGGCATCAACTCCAGCTTCGCCGTATTCCAGGACTATACCGGACGCGCCACGGAGAGAACCCTTGCACTTGGCATCGCCATCGGCTCCGGCTACCTGTTTCCGACCACTTTCGAAAAAGAAGTTTTCAGCGACCTCACCGGCGAACGCGGCGTTCTGATGGGATGCCTGGCCGGGGTCATGGAAGCCCAATACAACGTGCTTCGCCAGCATGGCCACAGCCCCAGCGAAGCCTTTAACGAAACCGTGGAGGAGCTGACCCAGAGCCTCATCCGCCTGGTCGACGAAAACGGCATGGACTGGATGTTTTCCAACTGCAGCGCCACGGCGCAGCGGGGGGCTCTTGACTGGGCGCCGAAGTTTCGCGATGCCGTAAAGCCGGTTTTTGACGAGCTTTACGAATCCGTCGCATCGGGCAAGGAAACCGAACGGGTGCTTACCGTAAACAGCGCACCGGATTACAAGGTGAAACTCGACAAGGAACTCGAGGTGATACGAAATTCGGAGATGTGGTCGGCCGGCGCAGCCGTGCGGGCCCTCCGCCCGGATCGCAGAAAGAAATAGAAGCGGCAGCCGCCCTCACGATCCCGTCCCATTCCGGTTTTTCCGGTATCGGAGGCGGGGTCGGCAGGCGGGGTTGAAGTCCGGTGACGCGTCTTTTTCATCGTATAATGATCATATGAGACAGGTTGGGGAAAAAATGGATTCGATACAATTCTATGATACCACGCTTCGGGACGGCACCCAGGGCGAAAAGATCAATTTCACCGCCAACGACAAGCTCAAGGTCGCCTTGAAGCTTGATTCCCTGGGCATCCACTACATTGAGGGGGGATGGCCGGGCGCCAGCAGCAAGGACTGGGAATTTTTTCAGATGGCCGCCGGCCACCAATTCGAAAACGCCCGGCTTACTGCTTTCGGAAGCACCCACAAGCACGGTATCCGGCCGGAAGAAGACCGGCATTTGAACGCGATCATTGAAAGCCGGGTCAGCGTTGGCACCATTTTCGGCAAAACATGGGACCTCCACGTGGAAAAAATTCTGGGTATCACCCTTGATGCCAATCTGGCCATGATCCATGACTCCGTAGCCTACCTCAAGGAAAATGAACTGGAAGTGCACTACGACGCCGAGCATTTTTTCGACGGCTACCTCGACAATCCCGAATATGCGGCAAAAACCGTGGAAGCCGCCGCCAGGGCCGGGGCCGATGCGATCGTGCTCTGCGACACCAACGGCGGCAGCCTGCCCCACGACATCGAGCGAATGGTCTATGAAATACGACCGGTTATCGAAGCGGCGGCACAAAAAACAATCCTTATCGGCATTCATTGTCACAACGATTCCAACCTTGCCGTTGCAAACAGTATCGCCGCCGTTCGTGCAGGCGCGCGCATTATCCAGGGCACGATAAACGGATACGGGGAACGCTGCGGCAATGCCGACCTGATGTCGCTGATTCCGATCATGAAACTGAAAATGGGATACCCCTGCATCAGCGATGAAAACCTGAAAAATCTCCAGCGGGTATCGCTTTTCGTTTCCGAGACCGCCAACATGACGCCCGTAAACAGCCGGCCCTTTACAGGAAAAAGCGCATTCGCCCACAAGGGAGGCGTCCATGTCCATGCCATCATGAAGGAACCGCGGGCGTACGAACACATGGAGCCGGAACTGGTCGGAAACCGCCGCCGCGTCCTGATCTCCGACATGGGAGGAAAAAGCAATATCGAATACAAGGCGAAAGAGCTCGGCATCCCGCTTGACGGCGCCGGCAGCAGCCACATCATATCCGAAATCAAACGCCTTGAGCAGGACGGCTACCAGTTCGACGTCGCGGACGGATCCTTTAAAATCATCATGGAAAAACTCTCCAACCAGTTCAAACCACATTTCGAACTGGAGTCCTTCCGGGTAACCATTGAAAAAGACAAAGACCAGCCCGCCCATTCTCATGCCATGATCAAGATCAACGTGGACGGGGAAGAAGAAATTACCGCGGCCGAAGGGAACGGGCCGGTCAGCGCCCTTGACAATGCCCTACGGAAGGCACTCTACCACATTTACGAAGACATGCTCGGCCCCATCCACCTGGTCGATTTCAAGGTTCGCGTGATCGAGGGCCGGGAAGGGACGGCCGCCCGGGTTCGGGTGCTTATCGATACGCGCGATGAAGACAGCATATGGAGCACCATCGGGGTTTCCGAGGACATTATCGAAGCCAGCTGGCAGGCGCTTTCGGACAGCTTCCAGTATAAACTGGGCAAGATCAAAAACGACCCGGCAAACGGGCTGAAATCATAAACACCTGCGCCACGAAATAGCTGGCTGTTCTTTCCATCGGGAGAAAGCGTCATGAAAGAAAAAGTATACATATTCGACACCACCCTGCGCGACGGGGAACAATCCCCCGGCGCAAGCATGAATACGGCGGAAAAGCTGAGGATCGCCACCCACCTCGAAAAACTGGGGGTGGATGCCATTGAAGCCGGTTTTCCGGCCGCCTCGGAGGGGGATTTCGAAGCGGTCAGCGAAATTGCCCGAAAAATCGTCAACGCAGAGGTTGTTGCCCTGGCGCGTGCGTCCGTGCATGATATCGACCGGGCGTGGAATGCCGTGTGCCATGCAAAACGCCCCAAAATCCATACATTCCTGGCCACTTCCGATATCCACATGGAATACAAGCTTCAGATGAGCCGGGAGGAAGTCATTAAAACGGCCGTGGAAGCGGTAAGGTACGCCGGCAACTTTACGGAAAATATCGAATTTTCGGCCGAAGACGGATCCCGGAGCGACCCGGACTTTCTCTGCAAGGTTTTTGAAGCGGTAATCAACGCCGGGGCAAAAGTCCTTAACCTGCCGGATACCGTAGGCTATGCCGTTCCCTATGAATTTGGCAGGCTGGTCGAATACGTGATGAAAAACACGCCCAATATCGGCAAAGTTCGGTTGAGCGTCCATTGCCACAACGACCTTGGCCTTGCAACGGCCAACACCCTGGCCGCCATACACGCCGGGGCCCGCCAGGCGGAGGTCACCATCAACGGCATCGGTGAGCGGGCGGGCAACACCTCCCTGGAAGAACTGGTGATGACCCTCAACACGCGCCCCAATTATCTCCCGGTGACCACGGGCATTGAAACATCCCGCATTTACAGGGTGAGCCGCCTGGTTTCCATGATCACGGGGATCATGATCCAACCGAACAAGGCCATCGTCGGTGCCAACGCCTTTGCCCATGAAGCCGGCATCCACCAGGACGGCCTGCTCAAAAATCCCATGACCTATGAAATCATGAAGCCCGAAACCATCGGACTGACAAGCAGTCGGATGGTCATGGGCAAACACTCGGGCAAGCACGCCCTTCGCAAGCATCTGAAAAACATGGGGTATGATCTCTCGGACGAAGAGCTGCGGCAGGTGTTTGAAAAATTCAAGGCACTGGCCGACAAAAAAAAGGTGGTTCTGGACGAGGATATCGAGGCGCTCGTCAACGAACGGGTGCTCCGCACGGAAGACATCTACGGTCTGAAGTACCTCCATGTCAGCTGCGGCACAACGGTAATGCCGGTCGCCACGGTCGTTTTGATGGCAAACGACCAGGAATACCGATGCACCGGCAGCGGCAACGGCCCCATTGACGCGGCCTTCAATGCCATTGCCGAACTGACGAAGACCAAATCCGCCCTGCTCCGCTTTTCCGTAAGCGCCCTCACCGGGGGGACGGACGCCCAGGGGGAGGTTACGGTAAGGCTCAAGGAAGACGACCTGATCGCGCTGGGTCGGGGGGCCGATCCCGATATTATTACGGCAAGCGCCCTTGCGTACGTAAACGGGTTGAACCGCCTGGAATACCTGAAGCAGAATCCGTCGAGAATTACGGAGTCGTTGTAGTCGGCTGCCGGTTGCGGGGAAAAACCGGCAGGTATTTTTTTCAGCCGAATTGGCCGTATTGGTGCGATGGACAATTCCCCCCGGTGGGTGCAGGGCATTGCCCACGGCAACAGCAGTCAGTTGGGATACCTCCATGGCTCGCTCCGACGCGCCCTGTGATAAACTGCAGGGCCACAGGTCGCTTGTCTTCGCTTCGCCAGGAGTTATCACCAACCGCCTGCCATTGTTGCCTTAGGGCAATCCCCTGCACCCACCGGTTGAAATTGATCAATGGGGATACATATTCAAATGCCATCCTGCCAGGTTTTTATCAAAATGATGAATTCCGCTTTGGGGTGGAATGGTGTTGGCCGGGGCAACATCGGGCGGCATTGGTGATATCTTCAGGCGAAGTTACGCTACGCCCCCATAGAAGAATTCACCGTTGTTCTGTGGGGAGAGGGTCAATCAAGCGACAAGGTGCCGGTGAGTTCACGGATACACTGAATTTCGTGGCGCGCGAGGTAATCCGCCATGCCGTCGATGATGTCAATGCAGGCCGACGGGTTCACGAAGGTCGCCGTTCCCACCTGAACGGCAGTGGCGCCTGCAATGATGAATTCCAGGGCGTCCGCAGCCGTCATGATGCCGCCAATGCCGATTACGGGAATATCAACGGCCCGTGCGACCTCCCAGACCATGCGAAGCGCAACGGGCTTGATTGCGGGGCCGGACAAACCGCCGGTAATATTGCCCAATACCGGGCGCCGGGTTTCCGCATCGATCGCCATCCCCGTAATCGTGTTGATCAGGGAAATGGCATCCGCCCCGCTTGCGGCCACGCTTTGGGCAATCACGCCTATGTTTGTTACGTTGGGTGAAAGCTTGACGATAACGGTTTTGACCGTTTGTTTTTTTACGGCTTCAACCAATTCACCCGCAGTTTTCGGATCGGTACCGAAAGCAACGCCGCCCGCCTTGACATTCGGACAGGAAATATTGACCTCGATAGCGTCGATGCCGTCAATTGAATCAATTTTTTGGGCAAGCAGCGCATAGTCCTCTATTTTTTTGCCATAAATATTGGCAATGACCGGGGTGTCAAAGGCTTTCAAAACCGGGAGTTTTTCCCTTGCAAAAGCCTCGATGCCGATGCTTTCAAGTCCTATGGCATTGAGCATACCGCACGCCGTCTCAACGATTCGGGGAGGCGGATTCCCGGGAATCGGTTCAAGGGAAAGCCCCTTGACCACGATCCCTCCGAGCCGGTTCAAGTCCATCAATCCGTCAAACTCCACGCCATACCCGAAAGTCCCGGACGCGGGCATAACCGGATTTTTCATTTGGAGAGCGCCGATTTGCACACTTAATGCGGCGGCGGCTGATTCTGGGGGCATATGGGAACCTTGCCGTGTGTTGTTGATGATCGGTTTGAAGATGATTGCTACCCCGCCAGTCTACACCAAACAACCAAGTGCCGGCAACCGAAAAAGCAAAAACGTCTTGACGTAACGCTGCCGTCAGCGTATTTGAGTCCTTTTATACCCACTTTTTATTTCACGGCAAGCAAGTACTGCAATGTTTCGTCTAAAACCATTATCAACTGGGTGGAGGCCGGCCATATCAAGGCGTACCGGACGGTGGGCGGCCATCGCCGCATCAAGAAATCCGACCTGGAAACCTTTATGCGCG
>JAWOAV010000220.1:0-8589 GCA_046498365.1 Desulfosalsimonadaceae bacterium | reverse complement strand
CGCTTCATTTCAGGACCGGACCAGGTATCGGGGAGATCCCTGCGAAGGGGCTCGGCCGCTTCAAAGCCGGCAATCGGAGACTGCGGACCTTCCTCTTCCGGCTTTTCGGCCTCGGCAATTGCTTTTTCCGGTTCCGATCCCTCCCCAAGGGTGCCGACCATGTCCCTGGCCATGGCGTCGACCCCCGGGATCAACGCCTGGATGTCCGGACCGGATTGGGAAAAAGAACCCAGCATGCTTTCACCGGACACCTCTACAAGGGAGGCGTCCAGGCTCCAAGTCTCCAAAAGCACGGTCAGGGAACCATAGAGGACGACATCCGCGCCGACCTGCCGCCCTATGTCCGCAGCCCCGGCCGGGGCCAGTCCGGCGGGGTCGATATCCATCTCATGGATACGGGAAGGGTTGATCAGGCGGTAGCCCCGGGTCCGGGAAACCCTGGAGGCAAACATTTCCGGAAGGGCCTTTTGTAAATACCCGTACTGCTCGCTACCGTGCACTTCAAAGGGCAACACGGCAACCGTTTTTTCATCCCTTTCATGTTCGTTGTTTGCCGCCCCGCTGGCGAAGCAGGGGACCGCCAGGACAATTACCGCAACTGTGATATGGATCCATTTCCGCCATGACAACCGACAGCAATCACGCATGAACAGCCTCCCGAACCAGGTAAATGGAAAAAAGAAAAACAGCCAAAAGGGGTGCGCAAGCGGCTATAGGTCGATCCACATATCCGCTTCATTTCCGCAGGTGCTGCACACGCCGTGCCCCTTTACCTTCTTTTTTTCACCGGATTCCGGCGCTGAAGAGGGATTTTCATCTTCGTAATCAATGTGGCAGGTTATCAGCATTTCAGATTCGTTGCCGCATTTTTCGCATTCGCAAATCTGCTTGATTTTTTTTTCCGGCATCGGTTTTCTCCTTTATGATGGTTGTGTTTTATGCAATAAAAACTATACCGGCATAATCGCAGGGTGTCAAAAATTACTGCACCTTGTGCTGCAAAATTTCTGGGTAAAGAAAAAATGAATGATGACCGCAAAAAGAAGATGCAGTCCATGAAAAAAACCAAAATCATTGCAACGATCTCCAGCAAGGCATGCTCCGTTGCGCTGCTCAAAGAGATGTATGCGGCCGGAATGAACGTGGTGCGATTGAACACGGCGCACCAGTCGCTCGAGGATGCCCTGCCGGTTATTGAAAACGTGCGGGCCGTCTCCGAGCGGATCGGCATCATGATCGACACCAAGGGGCCGGAAATCCGCACCATAGGGAACATGGATCCGTTACATGTAAAAACCGGGGATATGGTGAGCGTGACGGGGAGCTGCGATATCGCCCGCTCGGCGAAATGCGTGCCGGTCAGCTACGACCGGTTCACCGAAGAGCTCTCCATAAACGACCGGATTCTTATCGATGACGGGGATATCGAATTGCGGGTGCAGGAGAAACACAAAAACCAACTACTGTGCCTGGTCATGAACGACGGGGTTATCATGGGAAAAAAAAGCATCAACGTCCCGTCGGTCAATATCCGGCACCTTCCCTCCCTGAGCGACAAGGACAAGGACTTTATCGCGTTTGCCGCAGACCAGGAAGTCGACTTCATCGCCCACTCCTTTGTCCGCAGAAAAGAAGACGTTTTGGCCATAAAGGAAATTCTGGCCGGAAAAAACAGTCCGATCAAGATTATTGCAAAAATAGAAAACCAGGACGGCATTGAAAACATCGATGAAATCCTGGACCATGCATACGGTGCGATGATCGCCCGGGGGGACCTGGCTATCGAGATCCCTGCAGAGAAAATCCCCCTGATCCAGAAGCGGCTGGTCAGAAAATGCATTGCCCGGAGAAAGCCGGTGATCATCGCCACCCAGATGCTGCAGTCCATGGTGTCGTCTCCGCGGCCGACACGGGCGGAAGTGTCCGATGTCGCCAACGCCTGCCTGGACGGCACGGATGCCGTCATGCTCTCCGGCGAGACCGCCAACGGGATATACCCGCTTGAATCCGTGAAAATGATGGCCAAAATTGCATCGGAGGTGGAATCCAGCGGCAGCACTTTCATCGATACGGAATACGACATCCACAATACCGTGACCAGCTACCTCGCCAAGGCGGCGGTCAAGGCCTCCATCCGCCTCAATACAAAGGCGTTGATCGCGGACACCATTTCGGGAAGAACTATTTTAAGCCTGGCCGCATACCGGGGGGAAAACCCCATCTACGCCCAGTGCTACGACAAACGCGTCGTTCGCGAACTGGCGCTGTCCTACGGGGTTCATGCCAACTACATGCTATCGGATCTGACCACCCACATGTTTCTCCAAAGCGCGCTGACGCGGCTGCTGGAAGAACAGCGCTTCACCGAGGATTGCCTCGTAACGGTTCTGGCCGGAAATTTCGGGTCGGATTACGGGGCGTCCTACGTGGAAATCAGCACCGTGAAGAACCTTCTCAAGCGCCGTTGAGCCCCCTTTTCCCCCAAGGCATTTAAAAAGACCTTTACCGCAGACAGCAGGTGCGCTGATAGGATTTGACATCGCTTCTACCGTTTGAAGGCGTCGATCAGGGAGAACACCCAGGGGCGGAAAGCGACAATAAGGCCCGTGTTTTCGATTTGATCCGGAGGGAGCGTCTTGTCGAGCGCTGTGAATTCATGATATTCTTTGAAAAGGCGGTCGATTTTTTTCAGCATCACGGAACGGGAATCATCCGACAGCTTGCCGGTTTCAAAGCGCAGGTGTTCACCGGGCCGGTCGAATGAACCGTTGAGCAGTTCATCCTTGATCTGTTTTTTATACGTTTTCTCGATGGGGCCGTTTTTGCGCCATGCAATATTTCTGGGTGCCAGCACCCGGACCCGGTTTTCCGGATGAAGCTCAATCAATTTCAACCGGTCGAGCGCAAACAGAAACTGGAGCGACTCTTCCCGGGATATCCGGTAATCGGCGATGATGCTGTCCGGATTCCGCCCGCTGACCAAAAGGTAAAAAAATACCAGCAGCCCCGGGTTTTCCGACAGCCCCCTCTCCTGTTCCAGGGTAAGCTCGCCCGGCCCGTCCTGAGTATCCATGCCCAGTTTTGCAAGGTCATAAATCGTGAGATCCAGCAGGGCACATATTTCCTCAAGGCGCTGCAAGGAAAGGGTCTTTTCGGAAAAAACCCGCTTTATGCTTGCCTCACTCAGGTTCAGTGCACCTGCGACATCCCGGTAGGTAACACCCCTGGCCCGGAGGCATTTTTTCAACGTATCGATCAACCGGCCGGTCTGGCTCATTTCCCCCCCTGAACAATGCGTATTGAATCCAATCCATCATCCCATGCGCAGCCAATGTACATTTTTTGCCGGAGACCTGCAAGCCGGATCCGTCGGTTTGAACCGGGCCCGATTTTTCAATCATTTTATAATAAATGGTTATGTGTATATTCAACTACTTGCACGAATTTTGGTATAAACTGGGAAAACGGGAAAGGAGAAAGCCCTTTCATATACAAGGCATGCCGCGCCTGTTCGGGTGCTTCACTGCCAACGTTCTTGACGACCGGTTCGCAATTCCCGGCGATGCGGGTTCTGTCTGGCGGGTTCGGCACGGATGAATTTGCGGAAGTCGTTTCATACAATACATTAGGTATCGATATAGAAGACTTTTTAAAAGGGTATTGTATATCATGCACCATGGTTTATGTTACAGGCAGAACGGATACCCTTTGCAGCGATTGGCACCCTGTACGGACACGGCGTGCCGTATCCCCGTAACAACAAAAAGTTTCACAACAGCATGAATGTCGATGCACCAAGTTGCCGAAGGAGAAGGAATATGAATGCAAATACAAAAAAAGACGCCGTAGCGGCTGTTTTTCCCGGACAGGGGTCGCAGCGGCCGGGCATGGGAAAAGATTTTTACGACAATATGGATATCAGCAAAAAAACATACCAGGAAGCATCCGATGTTTTGGGGTGGGATGTGGCCGCGCTTTGTTTCGGACAAGACGACCGGCTGAACCTTACCGAATACGCCCAGCCGTGCATCGTTGCCACTGAAATCGCCATGTTCAGGGGCATTCAGGAAATGTACGGATTTGCACCGACGTATTTCGGCGGGCACAGCCTGGGCGAATACACGGGGCTTGTGGCAGCGAAAGCCATTCCTTTTGGCGAAGCATTGCAAGCGGTCCAGACGCGCGGACGCCTCATGCAGCTGGCAACCCCCCCCGGCACCGGGTCGATGGCGGCCGTCATCGGCGACAACCTGGATATTGAAAAAATCCGCAGGAGTCTTGCCGATCTGGATATTGACGTGGCCAATATCAACTCCACAAGCCAGGTGGTCATATCCGGCAGGGCCGAAAGCATCGATACGGCGGAAAAACGGCTGATTCTCGCTTTCGGGCCTGAAAACACCGCGGACAAGTTCCGTTTTGTTCCCCTAAACGTCAGCGCGCCTTTTCACAGCCGCTTCATGCTCACCATGAAAGATACCTTCCGGGAAGTGCTGCAAGCCGTTTCCGCGAAACTCAACGCCGGCAATGCCAGCCGGGTAACCTCCAATTACCTGGGCACCTTTCATTCGGGAAATACGGCAAAAATCATAGAAAACCTTGTGGCCCAGGTCAGTGGTGCGGTAAAATGGCGGGACAACATGACGGCCTTGACGGAAAAAGCCCGGATCATTTACGAGATCGGCCCCAACCGGCCGCTGAGAAATTTTTTTGCCAGCATCGACATTCCCTGCCGGTCGATCACCTCGTTTTCGTCGGCAAAACGTGCATTTGCAACAGGAGAATAACCCATGCGATTTGCGCCTGATTTATGGTCGGTCATTATCGGCGGGTCCAGCGGTTTCGGCCTTGCAGCCGCACAGAAACTGGCCGCCCACGGCATGAACCTGTGCATCGTCCACCGGGACCGCAGGGGGGCCATGCGCGCCATTGAGCCCGCTTTTGAAGATCTCAAAGCCAAGGGCGTCCGGGTGATAACCTTCAACCTCGACGGGCTTTCCGCCGACGGCAGGACCAGGGTGCTCGATTCCCTTGAAGCAGAGATCAGGGGGAAAGGAAAAGTCCGGCTTCTCCTCCATTCGGTCGCCTTCGGAAACCTGAAACTGCTCGCGCCTTGTAAAAACAGCGGTGCGCAGCAAAAGGCCCGCGAAAAACTCGCAAACCGGCTAAACATGCCTCCCGAAGCGTTCTTCCGCATCATAGAAAAAGCCTTTGAAAACGATGAGTACCGGCTCTATCCCCTTATGGACCCCCCTGCCTACAACGACCGGCAATTTTTGGATGAAAGTGATTTTTCAAGAACCGTCCACGCCATGGGGCACAATATTGTCGAGTGGACCACCGACGTATTCAACCGCTCCCTGTTCGCCGATGACGGAAGGGTTCTGAGCCTCACCTCGGAAGGAAATACCATTGCATGGCGGGGATATGCCGCGGTTTCCGCGGCCAAGGCGGTGCTGGAATCGGTTTCCCGGTCCATGGCCGTTGAATTTGCCCCCTACGGCATCCGTTCCAATGTGATCCAGGCGGGCGTCACCGACACCGCCGCGCTGCAGGCCATCCCCGGAAGCGACCGGATCAAGGCCCAGGCGGCCCTTAGAAATCCGTTCGGCCGCCTGACCACACCAAAGGATGTGGCCGATGTCATTTTTCTGCTCTGCCTGGACGAGGCCGCATGGATCAACGGCGCCCTTATCTGCGCAGACGGTGGGGAACGAATCGCGTAGAACCCGCCTCAAAATTGTCTTTCGGAGCAATCTCTTTGTTGGCGTCTTCTTTCAAATCCTCGAAATACGCGAGTTTTTCTGCGGTTTAAAACAAGACGCCACTGCGACCTTGAACCGAAATCCAAATTTCGGGTTCTATCCAATCCTCAAAAAAACAACAGATAGTATACCTATGAAATATTTACATTTTCTGGAACAGGACCATTTTGAATTTGAAAGCCTGCTGGCGTTTGCCTACGGGAACATGATCGACGACCCCCCGGCGGATTTTGATGCCAGGCTTCCGGCCCCCCCTTTTCTGATGATCGACCGGATCGTGTCACTTGAGAAAAACGGCAGCCGGGGAAAAATCATCGCGGAACAGGATATCCGGCTTGATGCCTGGTATTTCCAGTGCCACTTCTCCGGCGACCCGGTGCAACCCGGATGCCTTTGCGTGGACGCCGTGTGGCAGTTGATCGGTTTTTACTGCGTGTGGCGGGGCGCACTAGGCGCCGGACGAGCGCTCGGGTGCGACCAGGTCGCATTCAACGGCCAGATACGACCCCACAACCGGGTGGCCCGCTATGAAATTGACATCGTCCGCTTCCAGGGCATGAAGAATTCAGGGGCAAGCATGGTCATTGGGGACGCGGAAGTGTTTATCGACGGCGAAAGCATCGCCACGATGAAGCGGGCCCGTGCGGGTGTATTCAAAAACATCACGTACCGGGATTACCCCAAAAAATCCGCAAACGCCGTTGGCGGCGCAAGCGGAAAATAAAATACCAGCAAAGACGATATCATGAACGACAAAACAGACAGCAGCAAGGGCGATAAAACAAACCCGGAACTTCCGGTGGCTATTGTCACCGGGGGCGCAGGCGGCATCGGGGCTGCCTGCTGCAGACAACTGGCAAAAAACGGATTTTCCGTCGGCATTCACTACCGAAGCAGCCAGGCGGCCGCGGAAAAGGTCCTGTCCGCCATAGGCGGCAAGGGATTTCTCCTTGCGGCCGACCTTTCCGATACAGACCAGGTGGAAAACATGGTCCAGCAGATCAAAAATATATCCAAGCGGGTGGACGTCCTGGTCAACAATGCCGGGGACAGCGTCAACGGCCCCATTGCGGCAATGAAGATGGGTGATTTCGATGCCCAGCGGGCAGCGCTGCGGGGCGCATGGTTTCTGACCAAGCGTATCCTGCGGCTTTTCATGCTGCGGCGGTCAGAAGGCAGGATCATCAATATTTCAAGCGTCGTGGGGCACACCGGAAACGCGGGCCAGATCCCGTACACCATGGAAAAAGCAGCCATGGATGCCATGACCAAGTCCCTTTCAAAGGAGCTGTCCGGCCGCAATATCCTGGTAAACTCCGTGGCGCCGGGGTTTATCGAAACAAACATGACCGGAAAGCTGCCCGAAGACGTCAAAAAGAAAATTTCCGAAAACATTCCCCTGGGGCGGATCGGACGGCCCGAAGAAGTCGCCGAGGTGGTGGGCTTTCTCGCCACAAAGGGAACCTATATCACCGGGAGCGTTATTCATGTGAACGGAGGCATGTATGGCGGCTGATGCCATCATTTCCCCGGGCGAGCTCCTTGCGCTGGTCCCCCAGCAGCCCCCTTTCCGCTTTATCGATGCCATATCCGCCGTTGACGAGGACACCATACGGGCGTCCTACCAGTTTCGAACGGATGAAGGCTTCTACAAGGGTCATTTTCCAGGGAACCCGGTTACGCCGGGGGTCATCCTGGTAGAGGCCATGGCCCAGACCGGGGTGGTGGCACTGGGCATCTACCTGCTTTTGAAGCAGGGGATGACCGTATCGGAAGTAAAGGCGGTGACCCCCCTTTTTGCCTTTGCCGATCAGGTCGAATTTTCGGGAATCGTTCGGCCGGGGGAGAAGGTGATGCTTTCCGGAGAGAAGATATACCTTCGTCGGGGAAACCTCAAAGCCCGGTGCAGCGTTGCCCGTGAAAACGGGGAGATCGTCTGTTCGGGGGTATTGACCGGAACAGGCGTGACCGGTTGATAAAGCGGGGAATACAAGCCATCTCAAAAAAAAGATTTTGGTTCAAGATCAAGGCGGAGGTGAAATTGAAACCGGAGGCATACTGCAGTATTCCGAGGATTTCAATTTTATCGCCAACGAAGATATTGGGGCAAAAGATTTTTTTGAGATGGCTTGTAATCGGTTACATTTCCGGACCGGCAGGGGTGGTGGGATTACCCTTCGCAACTGTCCGTCCCCGGGGCATCTCCACGGCTCGATACGCCGCACCCTGCAAACTCGCCCCGCCAATGGCGGGTCTCAAAAAATGCAGGGTGCCTGGCGTATCTTCACCGGGAGCTGCCGCCGGGTCCGCCCAATGTTGCGCCGGGCAATCCCACCACCCCTGCCGGACCAGAAATGTCCCATTTGATATGGGCACAATACGGCCAATATATTATCAAATGTGGATGAGTTCGTTTAAAATTCCATCTACCGTGATGCAGGGCGCTTCAAAATGCTCACACATATTGAAATACGCTGTTTTTTCATTGGCCTGCGCCTTGATCTGGAATTTTGAAACAGCTTAATCATCTATTACTTATGTCGTGATTTTACGAGTGGATACCTTGAAAAAAATTCGAACTCAGAAGCTTTTATATAAATGATCAATTTCCCCCGGACGGTGACGGGTGTTGCCCGCGGCAACATTGCAGGGGGTTGCTGATAGCTCCTGGCGAAGTGCAGACAAGCGCCCTGTGGCCCTGCCGTTCATCACAGGGCGTGTCGAAGCGAGCCTTGGAGATATCAGTGACCCCCTGCAATGTTGCCGCGGGCAACACCCGTCACCGTCCGGGGGAAATTGATCATTTATATAAAAGCTTCTGAGT
>JAWOAV010000211.1:0-12693 GCA_046498365.1 Desulfosalsimonadaceae bacterium | reverse complement strand
GCGGAAGCCGGAACCGTGTCGACGCTTTCGAGATTGATCACGTCGAAGATGCGCTGGAAATCCTCCTTGCGTTCTTCCACAAAATCCATGAAAAAGCCCTGCGGCACGGAACCCGGTTCAAACCGGATATATTCTTTCAGTATTTCGGGATCATGACGAAAGTGAAATTCGAAAGCGTCTTTTGCAGATATCCATATGGTTCCTGCGGGTATCTCCTGGTGGGCCAGTTCCTTTCTCTGAATGTAACTGAATTCGCCGATGATACAGTCATGCAAGGTTGTCAGGTCAACGGTGCTGAAGGGAGCCAGAAAGCAGCCCGCCACGTCCGAGCCATGGATATTGGCATAATGGGCCGAGACCGTGTTGTGGATTGTAAATTCCTCCGGGCTTTCGGGGTCATGGGAGTAATTGTGAACGAGGGTTTTTATCAGGTAGCTGTCCTTTATCCGGATGGTTTCATCTTCATGCAGCGGCACTTCAAATCCCTCGTAAGGGAAAATATCCCCTTTCCGTTTCAGCTCGTCCCCGCGGATATCGCTTTTGTAGAGGATGGAGTCCGATACGTCGCATTTGCCCAGAAAATAACTCCCCGCCAGGTTGGAGCGGCAGAAATGAA
Source organism: Desulfosalsimonadaceae bacterium (assembly GCA_046498365.1). Lineage (GTDB taxonomy): Bacteria > Desulfobacterota > Desulfobacteria > Desulfobacterales > Desulfosalsimonadaceae > B1SED10-16. Next base: position 12,077 of record JAWOAV010000211.1, on the reverse strand, counting down.
AATTCAGGGGATGATGGGGAGTGATGCCGTAAAAAGCATAAAACCGGATCATCTGTTCCAGGGGAACCACGTCACGCACATACGGGCCTACATCGAGAAGCGGCTCCCGGAGGTTGATATTCACGCGCTGGATGATTCTTTCCAGGAGGTGGCGTAATTTTTCCATGGATGTCTCCTTGTTTCATGAAGCGGATCTTTTTTTGATTATCCCGCTAAGATTTCCATGCCCATCAGGGGCCAGAGCAGCAGTATGAGCAGCCCCAGTACCGCCATCAGGAGTATGGATCCCGGAATGCCGGCGGCAAAAAACTCTCCGCTGGTAAATTGTTTCGAATTGTAGGCAATGGCGTTCGGTGCAGCCCCTACGAGCATGAGAAAAGGCATGCCGGCAACTACCAGAGCGGAATAAAGGATTACTTCCCCCCCCACTCCGAGGTATGGGGCCACGACCAGGGCCACGGGCAATGATATGGCGATGGCGGCGACATTCATGATGAAGTTGGTCATGATCATGATAAAAAAAGCAATGGCCATGACGAATATGAACCAGTGGCTGTCCTGGAAAAACGTCAGCCAGTTAATGGCCAGCCATTCGGCCGCGCCGGTTTGCCACAGGCAAAAGCCGATGCTCATGGCGCCTGCAAACAGCAGAATAATATTCCACGGGATGCTTTCCAAATCATGAATGTCGAGTATGTGGAAAACAAAAAAAAGTACCGTGCCTACAAGAATGATGGCTGACTTGTTGAAAGGCGCCAGCACCGGGAGAAACGACTGCAGCGATAAAAACAGTATGGTGCCCCCCACGATCAAAACGGCGATAATTTCGCTTCGGGATATGGGGCCCATTTCCGACGAAAGTTGCCGGGCTTTTTCCCGGAGACCCGGGATGCGGTCCTGTTCCGGTTTATATAGCACCATGAAAAACCCCCAGAGCAGAAAAACCATGATCCACCCGACTGGGGCCATGAAATAGGTCAACTCGAAAAAAGAAACGTCGATGCCGGTAATTTCCTTGTAAAAGCCCAGCGCCACGATTCCCCTTGCGGCGCCCAGAAGGGTGACAATGGATCCGGCGCCCGCAACGAATGCCATGCCCATGAAAAGCCCCTTGCCAAAGCGGGTCGGTTTTGTGTCCGTGGTATACAAGGCGTATATGGCGACCAGAAGCGGGTACATGGTAGCCGCCACTGCGGTATGGGCCATGATATGGCTCAAAAGCGCGGTTACGACGAAGCACCCGAGGTAGATGCGGCTGGTTTTTTCGCCGACAATCATCAGCATTTTGTAGGCCAAACGTTTGGTCAGCCCTACCTTTGTAAAAACCATGCCGATGGAAAGCGATCCAAAGATGAAAAGGACGGAAGGGTCCATGAAATCTCTGAATGCGTCGTTGGCCGGGCGGATGAAAAACAGCGCCTGTATCACGCCGATCAGAATCCCGGTCACACCGATGGGCAGCACTTCGAATACCCAAAAGGTTCCGGCAAGCATAAACAGGGCAAGCGCCCCTTTCCCCTGGTGGCTCAATTCAAAATGCTTTCCCATGGGATCGACGGCATCCGGCCAGGGGGGGGAATAAAATATGATAATAAAGAGGCTGACGCCGAGGACCATAAACAGCAGCCGCTTCCAGTTGAAGCTGCTTTTTTGATTTTTCGAACGCGTTTCCGCCATTGTGAGCTCCTTGCTGAAAAATGGGTTGTATTTGAAAAAACGGGAAAATATTTATCACTGTTTGTGTTTTTCGGGTACAAAGAAGCTTTTTTACCGTAAAAACAGGCTTTGATCAACAATTTCCGGTAAATTCGAATGCGATTCTTCAGATGCTCAATAAATCCTTTCCGTAACGGTATATTGCGGCGTTTTTCTCTACCGGATGGAAAGGAGAATCGGCTGGCAAAAAACAGGCATATGATCGAGGCTGGGAAAGATGCTGGGAAAATGGATGACCGGGAGGGGGATACGAATGACAAAAGCAGACAAAGTATCGGCTGCCAGCGGTTGGCTTGTATAAAATCCCCGCAGGGCATGTTTCCTTATAAGGAATATATGCCCTGCAGGGCGCTTCAAAAAATGGCGGGATTGCCGCCGGGGGAAGCTGCGGTCGGGCTTCAGCAGAACCAGATGGCCATATTGGCCGATGCCTGCAGTATTTTCCCGGAAACGCCGCCAAGGGCATATTCCTGCTTGTTGGAGCTTCCGTGCCGCCCCATGACGATGGATCCGAAATCGTTTTTCCGGGCATAGTTCAGGATATCCTCGGCCGGGTTGCGGCTGCCCGAGAGGATCTTGGATGCGATATTCTTTTCGTTCACCCCTGCCTTGAGCAGCTTGTCGCGGGCCCTTGTCATGAAGGGGGCGATCTGCTCCTCGAGCTTGGTCTGCCATATATCCTGCATGTCCGGGGCCGCGCTGACGACTTCATCGGGCAGGTAGCTGCACAGATCCTGCTTGGTGTGAATCAGGGTGATTTCCGCATCCGTTCCCGCCATCATTTCAGCCGCCGTATCCACGGCGCACATGGCGTTGTCCGAGGCATCGATGGCCATGAGGACCTTTTTGGAATCCACCTGGCTGTTGACCTGGACGATGGGGATGGCGCGGCAGTTTTCGATAATGTGGCTGGATACGCTGCCGGTAAAAAATTTTTCAAGGCGGCTTTTTCCGCGCGCCCCCACGACGATTGCCCTTGCCTTGTTGGTTCCGGCATACTGACAGATGTCGCGGGCCGGCCCCTGTTTTTTGGGTTCCGCATGGGTATGAATATTATTCTTGGGGAACCCCTTGCTGATGAGGCGATCTTTGGATTCCGAAAGAACGGTCTCCGCCAGTTCCTTGTTTCGTTTTTCAATGGCTTCAATCTGCTTTTTTGATTCGCGCCGTATCTTCGGGTCGTCGAACAGGGGAGGGAGTCCGGGGACAACGTAAAGCAGTTCGAGCACCAGGTCGATTCTTGATGAAAGCATCATCGCAATATAGTCGAGCGCCTGCATGGAGTTCTGGGAATTATCGACAGCGACCACCAGTTTGGCCATTTGAACCTCCTTATCTCATTGTATTCAGTGTAAAAATCGGCATCAATCGTATCTTATAAATCTTTGCATTGATCAATAGACATGCTGATCAGAAGACCCTCGTAGGGGCACCCCTTGCGGGTTCCCGGATTCCGGGCACCCGCAAGGGGTGCCCCTACGGGATCGCATTCTGTGGGAATATTTATCGTGTCTATACAAGAATGCAAAAATTAGTATAAATGTAAGCGAATAAATTACCACTTTGCTTCGGGAAGTACAAGGAAATTCATTTCACGACCCGCTAAAAGTCAGTCGAGGCTATTCCGATAATATCCTCGTCTGTATCTTTCGGCCGGAACAGCGATGGGGCGCCAAGTTTCCGTTATATTTTTCAGACATGGGTTATCTTTATTGTTCATTTGCGATGTATGGCTGCGAATTTTCGGCCGAAGTCGGCAGTGGGCACCCGTCGCCGGTCAACCGCCAACCCATTCAATGATTTTTTTCGACGTATACTCTCCCGTATCCGCCAGTGGGTCCAGCGGCAAAAACCGATCGGCGTTGTTTGAGTACAGGCAGGTAGCGGATGCGGGGAAATCGTCGTCCGCCTCGTAGAAGATATAGCAGAGCGCGATTTTGGGCAAGGGATAGACGACAAATGAAAAATCCCCGCCGACGTCTGGCGGCGGTTCGGTGCCGTTAAGTTTTTCCTTGATCCGGGGAATACGGGCTGCAACGGCCTCGACATACGGCACGAGGATCTGCTCCGTATGGGTGGCAAAGGCGCCAACATAGGGCATGGATCCGGGAAAGTCCTTGAATGCGCGAAAGGGGGCTCTCCGGCACAAGTCCGGTTTGGCATTCAGGGCGTAAAGGGACAGGATAATCCCCAGCACGGGGTTGAATCCGTCCTTTCCCAGCGTGATGCGGCCGGGTTCAATGGTGCAGGCCTCCCCGAAGGCCTCAAACAGGAAGCGATCCCCCTCCCGTCTTGCCGGGAGGTTGTCCGCCAGGTCTTCGGGCAGTGGGTTGTAAAGTTTTTCAAGATTGTTCTTTACAATCCGGGTATAGTTGTCGGTCATGGTTGTCCTTTATTCCTCTTCCTCGTCCGCGGCCTCCCCGTTGCGGAAGTGTTTTTTTCACGGTCCGGCTGTCAAGGCCGGTTCTCCTGGCCACTTCTTCGAAGTTGTTGTAGCGTTGGTACAACAGCCGGCAGTAGCCGGATACGAGGGACGACGCAACAATGGTTCCCTCTTCGATGCCGCTGATAAGCGCCCGGATGATATCCGCTTCATCCGCCGCTGTTTCGCTGGTAAAGGCACCCCGCAGTAGGATTCCGCAGACGCATTGCTCGAGTTCCCGGACATTGCCGGGCCATGGAACCGCCGGGCCGAGCCGCGTGTCAATGACGTTCTGGCCTATTTCCGAAAGCTTCGGCATTTTGCTGCTGCGGCGACTATTCCGACCCGCTTTTTCCGGGTGCCGCAAACAGGGTTTTAAGTACATCCTCCTTGCCGATGACGCCGACCAGGCGGTCGTTTTCGAGCACAGGAAGGGTGTGAAAATTGTTGTCTACCATCAGCGCGGCAATGGTTTCAAGGTCGGTATCGGGATCCACGGTGACCGGATGTTTCGTCATGGCTTCGGAAGCCGTCAGGGCGGCAATTTTACTGACCTCTTTTTCGAGCTGGCGGGTGGAGGAAAGTGGTATGATCATGTCGAGCAGGGTGAAAACGCTTGGAAGCGGGAGCTTTTTCTGCTGAACGACCAGGTCGCTCTGGCAGAGCAGGCCCTGGAGCTTTCCTTCTTCATCGACTACCGGGGCGCCGTTGATGCCATTGTCCAGAAGGACCTTGGCGGCCTCAATGATATCCGTTTCCGGGGCAAGGGTAATCACGTCCGTGGTCATAATGTCTCGGGCTTTTGTCATCCGGTCTCCAACGTATATGAATGGTTGTTTTTCGCCTGTTTTTTCGGCGTCGGCGTCGGTATCGATATCGGGGTCGAATGGCAATGTCGCAGCTTGGATGCCGGAATGCGGCAGTCAGAAATGCGTGCATGCAATTATGCAAAAACCAGTATCCTATCGTTTCCGATGCGTGAAATCAAAAACCGATACCGACCCCGACTCCGACCCCGAAAAATCAATCTCCACTTGTGCATGTAAAGAAGATCTTACTTGTTTAATGTTATCTGAATGCACGTGCGGTGTCAAATATTGATGAACTCGTAAAAGTCGTTTTCAGGCGGCTTTGTAAAATGATCAAGATCAAGGCGCGTGCAATTTTTGAAGAATCGATAGTACTTCGCCGTACGTGAGATTCTTCAAAAATTGTGCGCAACGCAGATATTGGATATTTTACGAAGCCGTCAATTTTTGAAGGCTGGCTTTTTGAGGGTCGAAAGAGGGGCGCTTTCCGGTTTTCCTTGAAATGGAAGGCAGCATGATTGATACTGACAAGAAAAAAATCCCTGTTTTGTTACAGGCATTTTATTCGCATGGATTACCATTTGTTGAGAAAAAGGAGTGATTCGTCATGATGATGACCGCCCGACAATATGAAGACAGCCTGCGGAAACTCGACCTGGTGGTGTATATGTTCGGCCGGCGGGTTGAAAACCCCGTGGATTGCCAGATCCTTAGGCCTTCCATGAATGCGGTGGCAAAAACCTATGAAATGGCCCACGCCCCGGAATTTGAAGACATAATGACGGCCGTGTCCCACGTGAGCGGTGAAAAAATCAATCGCTTTACCCATATCCACCAGAATACGGCGGACCTGGTGAAAAAAACAAAGATGGGGCGGCTGCTGGGTGCGCATACGGGATGCTGTTTTCAGCGCTGCGTGGGAATGGACGCGCTGAACGCCCTTTCCATTGTCACGTATGATATCGACCAGGAATACGGCACCGGGTACAACGGGCGCTTTTTGAAATATCTGGCATACGTGCAGGAAAATGATCTCACCTGCGACGGAGCGATGACCGATCCCAAAGGAAACCGGGCGCTTCCGCCACACAAACAGCCGGACCCGGACATGTATCTGCGCGTGGTGGAAGAGAAAGAAGCGGGCATCGTGGTGCGGGGGGCCAAGGCGCACCAGACCGGCGCGGTCAATTCCCATGAAATCATCGTTATGCCGACCATCGCCATGCGGGAAGCAGACAGGGATTACGCGGTCTCTTTCGCCCTTCCCTCCGACGCCCGGGGCATCACCTACATCGTGGGGCGCCAGTCATGCGACACCCGCAGATCTGAAAGCGATCCGGCGGATGCCGGCAACCTCTTTTTCGGCGGGCACGAGGCCCTGGTAGTGTTTGACGATGTTTTCGTGCCATGGGAGCGGGTGTTTCTCTATAAAGAGCATGAGTTCGCCGGTCTTCTCGTGGAGCGTTTCGCCGCCTACCACCGCCAGAGCTATGCCTGCAAGTCCGGGGTGGGGGATGTGCTTATCGGCGCGGCGCAGACCATCGCCGAATACAACGGCGTGCAGAACGCCTCCCATGTCCGGGACAAGATCATCGAGATGAACCATTTAAACGAAACACTCTACTGCGGATCGCTGGCGTGCGCGGCGGAAGGGCGAAAGGAGCCGAGCGGCACCTGGAGTGTCGATACCCTGCTGGCAAACGTCTCCAAGCAGAACGTCACCCGTTTTCCCTACGAGATCGCCCGGCTGGCACAGGATATTGCCGGGGGACTCATGGTGACACTGCCGTCGGCGGCGGATTTCAAATCGCCGGTGGTGGGAAAGTGGCTTGAAAAATACTACACTGCGCATCCGGACGTTTCTACGGAAAATCGGTTCCGCATCCTTCGCCTCATTGAAAATTTGACCCTGGGCGCTGCCGCGGTCGGCTACCTGACCGAATCGATGCACGGGGCCGGCTCCCCCCAGGCCCAGCGCATCATGATCGCCCGCCAGGCGGATGTGCCGGAGAAACAGAAGCTGGCAAAGAAACTTTGCGGCATTACGCATAAGCGATAGAACCCATCTTACAATTCGGATTTCGGTTCAAGATCGCGAAGGCGTCTTGTTTCAAACTGCAGACAACCTTGTGTATTTCGAGGGTTTGAAATAAGACGCCAACAGAGATATTGGGCCGAAAGACAATGTTGAGACGGGTTCTAGAAAAATTTTTCCCGAAGGTTCAACTATACGGTTGACGAAACCGCCACGGGTATTCTAAGTGTAACAGAAATCCGAATGTCCAATCCATATTGTTTTTTTCGCAGTTTTTTGTTTTATGCCATCATGGATGATGAGCCTGTAAAAAGTCGATTTTCAGATGGCGCCGTAAAAAGTTCAAGATCAAGGCTTGCGTGATTTCGAAGAATGCAGCGTACCTAGCCGTACGTGAAGTTCTGAGAAATCACGCGTAACGCAGATATTGGACTTTTTTCGGCGCCATCATGGATCGTCATAAAAAAAGCTGCCCCCATACCGTCCGGCTTCCTGTCGCCGGACAGGGATTTGTTTCAAGGACTTGCAGCAAAGGATCCTGGCCGAGATTGAAAAATGAACACGAAGTGACATTTGCGAGAAATCTGATCAGCCGGCGGGTGATAGACGATCTTAAAAATCGTTCCATCATGGGGATGTATTTTTATGTCGCCATTACCATTGCCGTTCTTTTCGTTGACGGTTTTTACCAAAGGCACTATACGTTTTCCCTCATTTTCCTGTGCGCCATGGTCGGCGTGGCCGTTTTCCGTATTGCCCACTTTTATCTTTTCGACAAGTTCGACCGCTTGAGCCGGAAGGTCAACCGCACGGTTTTTTTTGCAAGCGTGTTTGCAACGGCAACCGCGTGGGGGCTTGGTTTTGCATACTGCATGGTTCAGCCGGACGAATCCGTGACGACCAAAATGCTCATGCTGACCAGCACAGCCGGACTCAGCGCCGGCGGCGTGGTGGCCTTTATCCCCGCATGGTTTGTTTCTGTCGCCTATATTTTTGTCATGGTTACGCCGGCGGTTATCATGATGGGGCTCCTCCGAATCGATATCCCCCTTGTTTTTTTGTTCGTGTTGTATGCCGTCTACATGACGATCATGGCCACCCGGGGGAACCGGGAATACTGGGATGCCCTTGAAAACGAACACCTGTTGCGGATTCGCTCCCAGGAGATCGAAAAGATGAGCCGGAAGGACAGTTTGACGGGCCTTTACAACCGGCTTTATTTTGATGAAATTTTCAGCATGCATTTCAAGACCGCGGCCCGGAGCGGGATCAGCCTGTCCATTATCATCGGTGATATCGATCATTTCAAGCCGATCAACGACACGTACGGGCATCTTGCGGGGGATGCCTACCTGGAAAGCGTCGCAAGAATCCTTGCCGGTACCTTTCAACGGGAAACGGATTTCATCGCCCGGTACGGGGGGGAAGAGTTCGTGATCCTCCTTCTCGATCAGGGCAAGGCGGAAACCCTCCGGCTTGTGGGCGAGGCCCGTCTCCAGATTGAAAAACTACGCTTTCAGTATTACAGCCACCGGATCCAGACGACCATGAGCTTCGGTGTCGCCACAGCCGTCCCCGGCTTGAATGAAGACAAGGATAAATTGTTTGAAAAGGCGGACAATGCCCTGTATCAGGCAAAAAACAGCGGACGGAACCGGGTGGTGGTATACGAGGGGGAAAACGGCTCTTGATGGATGATGTGCCGGAGGGGAAAGGCTCAGTCTTTTAGCAGATCGAGCAGGTACCTGCCGTAGCTGTTTTTTTCCAGGGCGCGTCCGGCTTTTTCAAGCTCGTGGTCGGCGAGCCAGCCGTTTCGCCAGGCGATTTCTTCCAGGCAGGCGATTTTGAATCCCTGCCGTTTTTCAATGGTTTCCACGAACTGGGCCGCCTCCAGCAGGCTTTCATGGGTGCCGGTGTCCAGCCATGCAAAGCCGCGCGTCAAGGGTTCCATATGCAGGTCTCCGCGCTTCAGGTACGCCTGGTTGACGCTGGTGATTTCCAGTTCCCCCCGGTGGGACGGTTTGACCTGCCGGGCGATTTCGACCACGTCGTTGTCGTAGAAGTAAAGGCCTGTCACCGCGAAGCTGGACCTGGGATTTTTGGGCTTTTCCTCGATAGCGATGACCCGCTTGTCCTTGTCGAACTCCACTACGCCGAAGCGACCCGGGTCCTTGACCTGGTATCCGAAGATGGTCGCACCGTGCTTTCTTCCGGCGGCCTGCCGGAGCTTCGGCGAAAATCCCTGGCCGTAAAACACATTGTCGCCCAGCACCAGGCAGACATTTTCCCGTCCGATAAAATCCGCGCCGATGAGAAACGCCTGGGCCAGACCCTCCGGGCGCGGTTGTTCAGCATAGCGGAAATGGACGCCGAACTGGCTGCCGTCCCCCAAAAGCCGTTTGTACGACGAGAGATCTTCCGGGGTTGTTATGATCAGAATGTCCCGGATGCCTGCAAGCATCAAAACGGAGAGCGGATAGTAGATCATGGGCTTGTCAAATACCGGCAGCAGCTGCTTGGACACGCCCATGGTGGTTGGATAGAGGCGTGTGCCGGATCCGCCGGCAAGAACGAGCCCCTTGGTCTTGACGTTTTCTTCAGCATTTCCCATCATTTGATTCATACCTTTAGGCTCCGGCCGGCTGCAAAAACATATCCCTCCGGGCCTGTTGATGTTCAGGTGGCTGCGAGTATCCCCAGCCGCTCCCGCTGGTAGGTTCCGTCCTGGACCCGGCGGCACCAGTCCAAGTTCTCCAGGTACCACCGGACTGTTTTCCGGATGCCGGTTTCAAAGGTTTCGATCGGTTCCCACCCCAATTCATCCCTGATCTTGGAGGCATCGATGGCATAGCGTCTGTCATGGCCGGGCCGGTCGACAACGTGGGTGATCAGGGATGCGTGCGGCACAAAAGGGGATTCCGAGCGCAGTTCATCCAGCAGCCGGCACAGCGTATGGACGACATCGAGGTTCTTTTTTTCGTTCCATCCGCCGATGTTGTAGGTTTCCCCGATGCGCCCCCGCGTGATGACCCGGTACAGCGCCCGCGCATGATCTTCCACAAAGAGCCAGTCGCGCACCTGGTCCCCTTTGCCGTATACCGGCAGGGGTTTGCCCTCGATGGCGTTTACGATCATGAGCGGGATCATTTTTTCCGGAAAATGGTAGGGACCGTAATTGTTGGAGCAGTTGGTAATCAGCACGGGCAGCGCATAGGTGCGGTGCCAGGCCCGGACCAGGTGGTCCGCGGCGGCCTTGCTGGCCGAGTAGGGGGAGCTGGGGGCGTACGGGGTCTTTTCGGTAAAGGGAACCCCGGAAGCTTCCAGGTCCCCGAACACTTCGTCCGTGGAGATATGGTGAAAGCGGAAGTTTTTTTTCCCGGGCGCATCCAGGTCCGTCCAGTAGTCGCGGGCGGTTTCCAGAAGCGTGTAGGTGCCCGTGATATTGGTCTGGATAAAGGCGGCCGGGCCGTCTATGGAGCGGTCCACGTGCGACTCGGCGGCCAGGTGCATCACCGCGTCGGGCCGGTGTTCGGCAAAAACGCGCGCCAGTTCGCGGCGGTCGCAGATATCCACCCGTTCAAAAGCGTAGCGTGGGCTGCCGGATACGGGGGACAGTGATTCGAGGTTGCCCGCATAGGTCAGCTTGTCCACGTTGATGACATGGTCGCCGGTATTTTCGATAATATGGCGGATAACCGCAGAGCCGATAAAACCGGCGCCGCCGGTGATCAAAATTTTCATGGCCGGGGCATCTCCTGCTGTATGCTGCTATATTCTGCCGTGGTTATAGCTTTCTTTGCCCCGCATGTCAAAATCTGCGGTGAACTTTTTACCAGCCGGTTTTGCCGCAGCAGCTTCCGGGCCCGGCGCAAGTGGCCTCGGCCGGCGATGTACCGCAGCACCCGGTATCCGATGCGCCGGGGAGCGTGTTTTTCCGGCTGCCGGACATGGACGAATGCGCGGAAAATATTTTTTCCAACTCCCTGCCGCCGCAGCGGTGGCACGCCACGTCCTCATTTTTTCCGCCTCTTACGAGAATTTCGCTGACTTCGCCGCAGCTTACGCATTTGTATTCATACAGCGGCATGGTCTTGGCCTCCTTGTTTTCCTTGGATCAGGCGAAAATATCCGCCGGTTTGTACGGGTGCGCCCCCTCGATCACTTCTACGCCCGCTTTTGCATTGATTTTTCCGATGATTGTATCTTTGTAGGGGCAATGATCCGTAATGCAGGGAGCAATATGAACCTTTGTCACGTTTTCGTCCACCGCCTTGTTCCAAAGACTCACCTGGGCAAGGCGCGTGACAATGGTTGCGCCGGGGCAGTCGCCGCAGTTGATCAGCCCCACCAGCTCTGCATCTTCCTTGCCGTAGCGTTCGAACTCTCCGGCCCTCCGGTTGAATCCCACCATGCAGCGGGAGCAGCCGATACATACATCATCCATCGCTCTTTTACATCCGACGATCAGTATTTTTTCCATAAATGCCCACAGCTCCTTTGCGATTCGTTCCTGGGTATTTGTTTCGGGTATATGCTTACAAATAGGGTGAAATGGATGATCTTTCAAGGGAAAAAGGAAAAAAAAGAAAGAAGGATATCCGGTTTCAGCGGGAAGCGATTTGTGCGACGAAATCGCGTATGAGCCCGGCAGAAACTTTTGGCGTCTCGATCATGGGCGCATGCCCGATCTCATCGAGAATCACCAGGCGGGAATCGGGAATCTTCTCATCGAATACCCGGCCGTTTTTAAAATGGATCAGCCGATCCTGCCGCCCCCAGACAATTAAGGCGGGCGCCTGGATGGCCGCCAGTACTTCCCCGAAATCCTTGTATGCATCCCGCCGGATGTCGCGGTACATTTTTTCGTTTATGGGTCGGTTGGCCACCGCTCGTTCCGCCATCACGCTGGTAATGGGCCAGATGAGAAAGGGCTTTTTCTCCATGGAAAAATCCAGCAGATAACTGAAGTCGCTGGCATTTTCCACGATCGGGGGATTTTCCCCCCGGGCCAGGTGGCGGGACAGTTCACTTTCATATTCGTACACCCCGCCAGGGTTGAACAGGGTAATGCTGGCGATTTGATCGGGGTAGCGGG
>JAWOAV010000109.1:0-21114 GCA_046498365.1 Desulfosalsimonadaceae bacterium | reverse complement strand
ATCGGCATCGCCCTTTCTATCGGGGTATGCATGGGGATAGCGGTATCGCTTATCGGGATTTTCCGGGGCGGACCGGACGTGGCGGTGATCGTCGCCCTGGCCATGGTATGCGTGGTGCTGTTCGGCAGTCTTTTGGGGATGTCTCTGCCGTTTTTGCTTACCCGTCTGAACCTGGACCCTGCCACGGCAAGTGCCCCCCTGGTAACCTCAATCGCCGATATCGGCGGCGTGGTGATTTATTTCGGAATTGCTACCTGGTATTTGAACCTGTATGCCGCGGCATGAAAGCGGTTCATTGCAAAAACCAGGCAATCTACAATTCTTTGCATTCTTGTATAGACACGAAATATATTCCCGCTCAATATGGGTCCGTAGGGGCACTCCTTGCGGGTGCCCTGGTTTTGGGCACCCGCAAGGAGTGCCCCTACGGATCTTTATGTCTATTATTAAATATAAAGAATTGTATATATTTCTGCGATGGCGCTATCGGGGGCGCTGCTACTACAGATACAAGACAAGCAGCAGAAGCCCCAAAAGGACGCGGTATGCTACGAACGGCTGCATCCCGATGCGGCGGATAAGAGCCAGAAAGTAGTGAATGCATGCGAAAGCGGTAATCGCGGCGATCAGCATCCCGGCCAACAGGGCCGGCCAGTCCACCGTTGATCCCGTCTGCACAAGGGTTCGGGTTTCCATGAGACCGGCAAGGGCGATGACCGGGATAGCGAGCAGAAACGAAAAGCGCGCGGCCTCCTTCCGGGAAAATCCAGACAGGAGGCCCGCTGTTATGGTAATGCCCGAACGTGAGGTGCCTGGTATCAGGGCAAGCGCCTGGGCGCAGCCGATAAAAAGGACATCCTGCCAGCGAATCTGCGCGGTTGTGCGCTCCCCTCTTTTCCGCCAGTCGGCCCAGCCGAGGAGAAGGCCGAAACCGATGAGCCCGCCGGCGGTAACGACCGGGGAACGGAAAGCTCCGGCCACCACGTCTCTCATCATCAGACCGGCGACTCCCACAGGAATGGTACCGAAAAGGATCGCCCATGCGAGCCGTGCTTGATCGGTCATCTTTCTTTTGACAATCGAGCGCCACCATGCCGAAGACATGCCCGCGATTTCTTCCCGGAAATAGGCGATTACCGCGCTCAGCGTTCCCGCGTGGAGCCCCACGTCGAAAGCAATCCCCTGGTCCGGCCATCCGGTGAAAACCGGAACCAGCAGAAGGTGGGCCGAGCTGGAAACAGGGAGAAACTCCGTAAGACCCTGCACGACAGCCAGGGTTATTATTTGAATAACAGGCATAAACAATCTCCCGGGCGGATCGTTTCCGCAAGGACGCGTTGTGTTGCCCGCGTCGCTTTTGTTTCCGGTGTATGGATTTTCGTCAAAATATACGTAAAAAGCGCCAAATGCAAGAATTTCCAGCGGTATGGCCGCTTGCCCTGAAAGGATTTTTATTGCAAAGTGCGGTAAAAATAAGTAATCATGGGGTATTCGAGGGTTCCGCGCATGGGGATGACAGCCGTTCGTTTACCGACGGCGCCCCGCGGAAATATCATTCTTCGCAACATATCAATGCAACAGGCAAAGGAATGTGTCTTTATGGCAAGCGTGCTTATTATCGGTGCCGGCGGCGTGGGCAGGGTGGTGGCGCACAAATGCGCCCGACTGCCGGAGGTTTTTGCCGAGATCTGCCTGGCCAGCCGAACGGTTGAAAAATGCGATCAGATCGCGGCGGGTCTGCCGCGAAAAATCGACACCGCCCAGGTGGATGCGGACAATGTCGGGGAAACCATCGCGCTGATGAAAAGGTTCCGGCCGGATATGGTCATCAACGTCGCCCTTCCATACCAGGATCTGACCATCATGGACGCGTGCCTCAAGGCGGGCGTCGACTACCTGGACACGGCCAACTATGAACCCCCGGACGAGGCCCGGTTCTGCTACGAGTGGCAGTGGAACTATCATGACCGGTTCCGTAAGGCGGGGCGGATGGCGCTTTTGGGAAGCGGCTTCGATCCCGGTGTGACCAACGTGTTCTGCGCATGGGCGAAAAAACATCATTTCGACGAGATCCATGAACTTGACATCATGGACTGCAACGCAGGGGATCACGGCCACCCCTTTGCCACCAATTTCAACCCGGAAATCAATATCCGGGAGGTCAGCGCAAAAGGAAAATACTTCGAGGAGGGAAAATGGGTGGCGACCGAACCGCTCTCCGTGTCCAGAACATTCGATTTTCCGGAAGGCATCGGGCCGAAAAAAATTTACCTGATGTACCACGAGGAGCTGGAGTCGATGGTCCGGCACATGCCGGAGATCCGGCAGGCCCGTTTCTGGATGACATTTTCGGACAATTATTTGAAGCATTTGGAAGTGCTTGAAAACATCGGCATGACGCGCATCGATCCCGTGATTTACGAGGGGCGGGAAATCGTGCCCCTCAAGTTTTTAAAAGCGCTTTTACCGGACCCGGGGTCCCTTGGGCCGGTGACAAAGGGGCGCACCTGCATCGGCTGCCTGATCAAGGGCGTCAGGGACGGCCGGGAAAGGCAGTATTACATCTACAATATCTGCGACCACCAGGAGGCGTACCGGGAGGTCGGGTCGCAGGCGATTTCCTATACCACGGGGGTTCCGGCCATGATCGGGGCCATGATGATGGCGAAAAACCTCTGGCGGGGGGCGGGCGTTTTCAACATGGAGCAGTTCGACCCGGACCCCTTCATGGAGGCCCTGAACCAATACGGATTGCCATGGACAGAGATTTTCCTTTAACCGTGGATTTGTCGCGCGTTCCGTCGCCCTGTTTCATCGTAAGTGACCAGGCACTCCGGAAAAATCTGGAGGTGCTGCGGCATGTACAGCAGGAAACCGGATGCCGGATACTTCTGGCGCTCAAGGCTTTTGCCATGCATAGCGTGTTCCCCATACTCAGGGAAATGCTGGACGGCGCCTGCGCCAGTTCGCCTTTCGAAGCCCGGCTGGGAAGGCAGTTTTTCGGCGGCGAGATCCACACGTTTTCAGCGGCGTACAGCGAAGACGACATTGTGGATGTGATCGCGCATTCCGACTGCGTTGTTTTCAACTCGTTTTCCCAATGGGAACGATTCAGGCCCTTGGTGCGTGCGCAGGGAGCGCATGTAAAATGCGGTCTGCGGGTCAACCCGGAGCATTCTGAATCTCCCGCCCTTCTATACGACCCGTGCGCCCCCGGCTCCCGGCTGGGCATCACGGCCGACCGCTTCAAAGGGCGCTCCCTGGATGGCATCTCAGGGCTTCATTTTCACACCTTGTGCGAGCAGAACGCCGATGCCCTGGAAAGGACGCTTGCTGCCTTTGACCGGCGATTCGGAAGCCTCATGAAGGGCATGTCCTGGCTGAACATGGGGGGCGGTCACCATGTCACAAGGGCGGATTACCAGGTCGATCAGTTGTGCGATCTGATCAAATGGGCACAAACCCGCTATGGCGTTGATGTCTACATCGAACCCGGCGAAGCCGTTGCCCTGAATGCCGGCATATTGTCCGCTACGGTGCTGGATATCGTCGTCAACCGCATGGACATTGCCATCCTGGACGTCTCTGCCGCCACCCACATGCCCGATGTCCTGGAAATGCCCTATCGCCCGGAAGTGGAGGGCGCGGGGAAAGCGGATGAAAAGCCGTACACCTATCGTCTGGCCGGCCCGTCGTGCTTGGCCGGGGACGTGATCGGCGACTACAGCTTCGATCAGCCGTTACAAACTGGCGACCGGCTGGTTTTTCACGACATGGCGCATTATTCCATGGTCAAGACCAACATGTTCAACGGCATCAATCTGCCGGCTATTGCCCGCTACGATGCTACGGCCGATGCGTTCACGGTGGTCAAAACATTTGGGTTTGAGGATTATGCCGGCCGGCTTTCCTGAAGGGTGATCCGGACATGGTCTTATGGGGTATGTATGTCGGTTGATCGGTCTTTTTCGCTTTTATCGGCGTCGGCGTCGGGGTCGGTATCAGGATCGAATTTGCAGCCAGGGAAGAGTTGCTTTCGGGATAAGGCAAGGGGGGCAAAACCGTCCGCATGAATTCTTCCGGTATTGATTGACCCGAAGGGTTTGCTTTGATATTCGATAAAATTGACAATAGGACAATTGAACGAAATGACATTTTCCATGATCCGAATATAACAGGAGCGCAGGAATGACAAATTCATTTGGACCCGGGGATTCAGGCGCAGGCGGTCCGCCGCAGCAGCCGTTTCGGCTTGAAGACATTGATTTCTCACGGTTCACTTATCTGGTCAAACTGATACTGGCCGGGTTGCTGGTCGTCGTCGTATTGATGGGTCTCAACTGGGCCCGGCTCTTTTACACCGACTGGCTGTGGTTCTCCGGGGTGGGGCATGAGCAGGTTATTTTTGTACGCGTGTTTACGCAGCTATGGCTGTATCTGCTTGCACTCCTGGTTTTCGCGGGGATTGCTGCGCCCAACCTTTTCATCGCGTACCGGAATACAGGACACTATCGATGGACGCCCGGCAAAGAACTGTCGCCGGCCAAGTACCAGCTCGCCCACCGGCTTATTCTCTGGGTCGGCATACTGGCCGTTGTCCTCGGCGCAACGTATCTCGCAAGCCACCCCTCCGGCCGGTGGGAGATGTTTCTGCGGTTTTTTAACGGCGTCGCCTTCGGCGAGGTTGATCCCGTCTTTGACAAAGACCTGTCTTTTTATGTTTTCACCCTGCCGATACTCGACTTCGTCCGGACATGGCTTATGGGCGCGCTGGTGGTAACCTTGCTGTTTGTCGCCGGGTTGTATTACGTTTCCAGCAGCCTCAGGGGGGAGGCGTTTGTTTTCGAGGGGCGCGTCCGAACCCATATCCTGATCCTGGGGGCACTGCTCTTCCTGCTGATCGCCGCGGGACACTGGCTCGGTCGATACGAACTGCTTTTTTCCAAGACCGGTGCGGTGTACGGGGTCGGTTACACGGATTACCATGTGACGCTTCCGGCCCGCACCTTTTTGACATTTGTTGCCATCGCCAGTGGGGGCGTGCTTTTATACGCCATCCGTACAAAAGGATACCGGCTGCTCTACGTGGGCATCGGCGTATGGCTGGTATTGAATTTTCTGGGCGGCGGCTTGCTCCCAGGCGCGGTGCAGCGTCTCCGGGTGGAACCCAGCGAATTGGCCCGGGAAAGGGATTTTATCGCCAGCAACATCGCATTTACCCGCAAGGCCTACGGTCTGGAGGACATGGTCGGCATGGAGCATCCGGCACGGGGGGAGGTCCAGCCCGAAACCGTGACGGACAACCGGGGTACCATCCGGAACCTGCGGTTCTGGGATGAGGGGCCGCTGCTGCAGAGTTACAACCAGATCCAGTTTTTCCGGCTCTATTATGATTTTATCAGCGTTCAGACGGACCGCTACATGGTGGACGATCAGCTTCGGCAGGTGATGCTTTCCACGCGGGAACTTTCTTCTGAAAAGCTGCCGACCGAGGCGCAGCGCTGGGTCAACCGGTATCTTCAGTTCACCCATGGGTACGGGGTCGCCATGAGCCCGGTCACCGAGGTGGCGGAAGGCGGGCGCCCCAATTTTTTCATCCGGGATCTTCCCCCGGTCGGTACCATCCCGCTTGACCGGCCGGAGATTTATTACGGGCTGAAAAGCCTGCCCTTTGCCATTGTCAACAGCCGCATGGAAGAGTTCAATTACCCGGGACCGGACGGACCTGTCTATACCCATTACCAGGGGAAAGGCGGCGTGGAAGTCGGCTCCTTTTTCCGCAGGCTTCTCTACGCCTGGCAGTTCAAGGATGTCAATATCCTGATTTCCGCAGAAATCGAGCCGGAAAGCCGGATTCAGTACCGGCGGACGGTTCCCGAGCGGTTTTCCACCATCACCCCGTTTCTGATGCGGGACAACGAAGCCTATACAGTGGTTGCCGACGGGCGGCTCTTCTTCATCCAGGACGCCTACACCATTACCAGCCGCTTCCCCTATTCCACTCCCTGGCAGGAGCGCTTCAATTACATGAGAAACAGCGTCAAGGCGGTGATCGATGCCTACGACGGCAGCATTGATTACTACGTGTTCGATCAATCATGCCCCATTATCCAGACCTACATGGAGATCTTCCCCGATATGTTCAAACCGGCCGGAGAAATGCCGGAATATCTCAGGGATCACGTCCGGTATCCCATGGACCAGTTCAATGTCCAGTCGCGGATGCTGCTCCAGTACCAAATGACCGACCCAGTAGTGTTCTATAACAAGGAAGACCAGTGGTCCGTACCCCAGCATGCGGCCTTTGGCAGGACGGATACCCTGCGGCCGTATTACATCGTGGCGCGCCTTCCGGGGGAGGAAAAAGAGGAATTCCTTCTGATCCAGCCGTTTACGCCTGACAAACGGCACAACCTGGTCGGGTGGCTGGCGGCGAGAAACGACGGGGAAAACTACGGTGAGAAAATCCTCTACCGTTTTCCGTCCGGCCGCCACGTGGACGGACCCAGGCAGGTGGAGGCCAGGATCGACAACGACGCAGTAATTTCCGAGCAGTTTACCCTGTGGGGGCAGGTCGGCTCCGAGGTGCTGCGCGGAAATATCCTGGTCATTCCTCTGGGAGAAAGCCTGCTGTATGCGGAACCGGTTTTCCTGAAGCCCGAATCGCTCGAGTTCCCGGAGCTCCGGCGCATCATTCTTGCCGACAGCCGAAGGGTGGTGATGCATCCATCACTGGAGGGTTCGGTGGACGCCCTGGTGGGAAAACGGCCGTCGGTTGCGCCGCCGGTTGAATCGGATGAACAACTGGAAGAATACGAGGAGGCTTCGCCCCCTGATGAGCCCGGTGTGCCCGCGGAAGGACTGGAAGCGATCCGTCGGGGACTTCAGGAAGCCATCGACAAGCTCCAGGACGTGGCCGACCAGATAAGGGGGCTGGAGCGGTAAGTCCGAAGGCCGGAGGTCGGATCCGACTTCCGGCCTTATGGGTTCAGGATCTTTTCAATTCTTTCGTCCTTTTCCATCCAGATCTGGTTGATCCACTGCTGGAAATCGGTTTTAAAGACCGCGTCGGTTTCGTAATTTTTCCCTGCAAATTTTTCCGGAATGGGGTAGGAGCGGATATGAATCACCGCAACGGGGATGTTGCCCGTCAAAAATTCCCAGAAGGGGATAGGCGGACGGTTTTCAGGGTAAACGATGGTGACGTCGATGATCCTTGAAAGGTGCTCCCCCATGCTGGAGAGCACGATGCCGATCCCCCCGGCCCGGGGCTTCAGGAGATGGCGAAAGGGGGATTGCTGCTTTTCTTGCTTTTTGCGGTCAAACCGGGTACCTTCCAGGAAATTGATCACCGATATGGGAGAATATTTGAATTTTTCACAGTACTTTCGCGTTGTTTCAATATCCTTTCCCTTTTGTTCAGGATGCTTTTCCAGGTATTCTTTCGGATAGCGTTTCATAAAGGGAAAATCGAGCGCCCACCATGCGATACCCAGAAGAGGGACCCATATCAGCTCTTTTTTGAGGAAGAACTTCAGGTAGGGGATGCGCCGGTTGAAAATATGCTGCAAGAGCAGGATGTCCGCCCAGGAGCGGTGGTTGCTGATGACCAGGTAGGATTTTCGGGTGGAAAAATGTTCAAATCCGGCTTCCTCTTCAACCTCCCGCTTTATTTCAATGTTTTGGGTAAGCCGCAGAATGAGGCTGTTGAGGGTGACCCACGCCGTTCCCAGGTTCATGAGCACAGTGGTAAAAAAATTGCGTGCGTTTTCATGAAAGACAATTGCTTTCAGGAGCATGAAGGGAATCATCGTGATAAAGCATCCGATGGTGTTGACCGCATAAAGAAAAAGCGCGATTGCACCGCGAAGGGGCGCAGGCAGAAAATGCAGCATGGCAAGGACTCCGGGAAAAAACGTTATTTTGAGATAAGTTATAGAAAACCGTTGTGTTGCTATACGTATTTTTATACATTCTGCAACATTATTCAAGCATGGAAAACAGCGCTCTTATCATCATTGTATAACAGCACGCATCTCATATATCAAAGCGTATAGCCATATGCACGGGGAAAAAAAGATCTACAAAACGCTTCAAAAGCATCTGCACACGATGCCGGTGGGCTATCCGGCAACCCGTTCCGGTGTGGAGCTGCGCATTCTCGAGCGGATTTTTACCCCGGAGCAGGCGGTGATGGCAACCGTGATGACCCACGTGTTTGAGCCCCCCGAGGTGATCTGCGCAAAAGCGGAGAAGCACCTTTTTAATGGGCATGACCGCGCCGCCTGTGAAACGATGTTGGATGAAATGGCCGAGAAGGGCAGTATTTTTTCCAAGTTTGTCGACGGCCGGACATTTTACGCGTTGGCCCCCTTTGTGGTGGGAATGTTTGAATTTCAGCTTTCGCGCTTAACGCCCGGTTTTTATGAGGATGCCGCCCGCTACTTTCGCGAAGGATATGGCCTGGAATACCTGTCCACGGCAATCCCCCAGATGCGGGTGATCCCCATCGGCCAAAGCATTGACGAAAAACAGCATATTGCCACCTATGACGAGGCAAGGCGCCTTGTCGAGGAAGCCGGGGATAGAATCGGCGTTGCCGACTGCATTTGCCGCAGGGGGAAGGATCTGGCCGGCGACCCCTGCAGGGCTACCCAGCGCCGCAGTTTGTGCCTCGGCCTGCGGGATTACTTTGATATGTACAACCGGCAGGGGTGGCTCAAAAAAATTACCAGCAAAGAGGCGTTGGAGATCCTGGCGCAATCCGAGAAAGAGGGGCTGGTCCTTCAGGCGACCAATGAACAGGAGCCCCAGGCGATTTGTGCCTGCTGCGGGTGCTGCTGCGGGATTTTGTCCACGCTCAAGCATGTGCCGAACCGGGCTGATTTTGCCGCCGGCAATTTTTATGCCCAGGCCGACCCGGACTTGTGTGTGGGATGTGGCAGGTGCATGGAAAGATGCCACGTGGATGCCATTGCCCTGTGCGATAAAGTCGCTGCGGTGGATCCTTCCGGATGCATCGGCTGCGGCGTATGCGTGCCTTCCTGTAAAAAGGGGGCCATGTCCCTCGTGTCAAGGGCAGCGCCAAACGTCCCGCCGAAGGATACCGCCGAACTCTACGATACCATTTTGAAAAAAAAGCGCCGCCTGGGAAAACTTCGAACCGGCCTGAAAATTCTGGGGCACATCAGCGCCCGAAAGATCAAATTTACAGGCCTCAGAAATAGCAGGCACTGATCGATTCCCGGGGGAAGGAAGCCTGCGCTGCCTTTATAGCCCATAGCCCCGGAAAGGATAACGATGAAAAAGATCGTGGTGGTTGGCAGCGGCATCGGCGGTATGGCCGCCGGTGCGCTTTTCGCGAAAACAGGCTGCAACGTGACGGTGCTGGAGTCCAATGAACAATATATCGGCGGGCACGGCCGATGTCTGCAAATAGACGGCATGCGGTTCTCCATGGGGCCGCAGTACGTATGGGATTTCGGGGAAGCGGAAACAGGGGACCGGTTTTTGCGGTTTCTGGATATTCACCATGAAACGCCTTTTGTTCCCATGAATCCGGAGGGCTTTGAAAGATTTTTCATCGGGGACAAAAAAGTCGACAAAAACTATTTTTTTCTGGATTTCAGGGTTCCCATGGGTTTGGCGCGTTTCAGCGAGGAGATCAAGGCCCTTTTCCCGGAAGAAGCAGATCGGCTCGACTGCCTGTTTGCTGATATGATTTCCATTTACGATGCCTACAGGGAGTTGTTCCGGAAAAATTCATTGAATGAAAGCAGGCTGCTGCATGCAACGAAATTTCTTTTGACCACCCGAATCTCTTCAGCCATGAAAGTCCGGCTGGGGAGAACGATTTATCTGACGCTGAACAATTTTTTTGACCGGTATGGCATCAGCCCCCTTGCGAGGCGTATTCTTTACGGCCATGGCGGCATATTTGCGGAAAACGAATCGGAAATGTCGGCCATTGCCTATATCGTGGGCACGGGAAATTATCATAACGGGGCCTGGTACCCGGAAAAAGGGTTTCATCATTTTTTTGACGCCCTTGCGGGGGTCATCACCAGCGCCGGCGGAACCGTTGTGACCGGGAAGAAAGTGGTTCGCCTGCAAACGACGGATAACCGGGTTTCCGCCGCTTTTTGCGAAGACGGCGACGAATATGGGTGCGATTTTCTCTTCAGCGATATTTCTCCGAGACTGACGTACGCCCTTCTGGGGCGGTCAAGCGATTCTTTCGACTATACGCCCTCGCACGCCATCGGCGCCTGCTGCATGGCGATTCATGGACAGGAACCCTTGCTTCGGGAAATGAAAGGCAGAAATTACTGGTGGCAGGATGGAAAAGAAATTGATTATAACTCCCCGGATATTACCAAACCGCCGCGTATGCTATTCATTAACTCTCCCACGGCCAACGGCTTTGAAAGGGAGAAGCAAAACGATCACGACGGCCTGGTGATGTTTTTTCCGGGCAACTATTTCCAGGAAAAAACCATATATGAACAGGGCGCCGGAGCGGTGCGCCGATTCAAGGAAACGCTGGTTTCAGAGATCGTGGAGATCCTTGACCGAAATCTTTTCCCGGGCGTTTCATCCCGGTTGCGCTTTGCGGAGATCGTCTCCTGCATCGATACGGAAAAACAGACGTGCGGGGAATATGGCAATGCCTACGGACGCAGGATGAGCGTGGATGAAGTGCTGAAAGGGTCCATAAAGGAAAAAAACTGCCCTGAAAACCTCTACAATGTTTCCGCCACGAAAAACACCCCCGGAATCGCAGGGGGAATTTTCACTGCCGCCCTGCTATTTAAGGAATTGACCGGTCAGTCCATATTGCTTTGAATTTGACATTTTTATCGCTTTGCTGCAGTATACCTCAGATATCAAGTCAAGGATTCCGTAAGAATGCGAACCCGTGAAGATTCTAATATGCCCGTGTATCCCCCTGATCCGATCGCTGAATTGAACAAACAGCTTGCACAGAGCGAAAAGGCCCGGCGCGAGGCGGAAGAAAAATACCGCCTGATCGCGGAGAATATGCGTGAAGTCATTTCGACGCTGGACAGGAATCTTATTTATACTTATATCAGCCCGTCTGTGAAACACACCCGGGGCTTCGAGCCGGAAGAGCTTATCGGACAGCCCCTGTCTTGGGCAATTACCCCGGCATGCCGCGAAACAACAGAAAAACTTTTTTCCGGCAGGGAATTGAAACCAAAGCCCAATAAAGATGGCAGCGACCCTGTCCGGCGGGTTGAGCTGGAAATGGTCAGAAAAGACGGATCCACGATATGGTCGGAATCATGGGTGTCCCTTTTACGGGATGAAACCGGGCGGCACACGGGTTATCTGAACGTCAGCAGGGATATAGACGAGAAGAAAAAGGTAAACGGGCAGCTGCGGGAAAGCGAGGAGAAATTCAGATCCCTGGCAGAGGCATGCCCCTATGGTATTTTGATTTACCAGGATGACCATTGGGTCTATACAAATCCCGCCGGTGAGAAAATTTCCGGTTACCCGGCCGAAGACCTCTACCGGATGAAGTTCTGGGAGATCGTACATCCGGAGCACCGGGACATGGTAAGGGAAAGAGGGCTTAAGCGGCAGGCAGGGGAAAAAGTCCCCCCGGCCTATGATTTCAAGATATTGGGCAGGGAGGGCGCTGTACGCTGGATTTCCCTTACCGGCGCGAATTGTTTTTATCAAGGCAGGCCCGCCGGCATGATCACCGTATGCGACATTACGGAACAGAAACAAAAGGAACAGGCCCTCAGGGAGAGCGAGGAGAAGTACCGGGCGATTATTGACAATATCGAAGAGGGGTATTACGAGGTCGATACAGCGGGGGACTTCACTTTTTTCAACGAACAGATCTGCGTCATTGCCGGGTGCGCGCATCATGAGATAGAGGGCGTTAATTACCGTGCGTATACCACCCCGGCAGATGCCAAAAGACTGCTGCGGACATTCAGACGGATTTTTCAAACCGAAAAACCGGTGAAAGCCTTTGATCTTCAAATTTGCCGGCCTGACGGTGAAATCCGGCATGTGGAAATCTCCGCATCATTGATAAGCGACCCGTCGGGAGGGGCTGCGGGATTTCGCGGAATTATGCGGGACATCACCGACCGGAAAAAAGCCGAGGAAGAAAGGGAGAGGCTGGAAGCCCAGTTGATGCATGCCCATAAAATGGAAGCCGTGGGCACCCTTGCGGGAGGTGTTGCCCATGATTTCAACAATATCTTACAAGCCATCAACGGGTATACCCAGTTGCTGATGATGAACCGGGCGCCGGATGATCCGGATTCCGATAAATTGATGCAGCTGGAGAAAGCCGGCGAAAGGGCTTCAGGACTGGTCCGGCAGCTCTTGACGTTCAGCCGCAAAGTGGCCGGAGAGCGCAGGCCTGTCCACCTCAACCGGGAAATTATGTCCGCGCAGAAGCTGCTCAAGCAGACCCTGCCAAAAATGATTGACATCCGGCTGGTCATGGAGGAGAACCTGTGGGTTGTCAATGCCGATCCCCTGCACATGGAGCAGATTCTGCTGAATCTCGCCTCCAATGCGGCAGATGCCATGCCTGATGGGGGAAGGTTGACCATTGAAACCCAAAACGTCGTCTTGGATGAAAGCTATTGCAGCGACCACGTTGAATCCGTGCCGGGAAAGTATGTACTGCTCATGGTATCGGATACCGGAAGCGGCATGAATCCGGAAACGCGACGTCATATTTTCGATCCGTTCTATACGACCAAGGCGGTCGGAAAAGGCACCGGTCTAGGCCTTGCCTCGGTGTACGGTATTGTCCGGGAGCATGGCGGACTGATTAACTGCTACAGTGAACCCGGACAGGGGGCGGTTTTCAGGATTTACCTCCCGGCATCTTTTCGGAAAGAGGATGCCGTGGAAGAAAACGATTCCCCTTTGGTACCGCCGGCCGGCGGCAAAGAGGGTGTACTGGTGATAGACGATGAGGCGACGGTCCGTGAAATGGCAAAGGAAATGCTGGAATACTACGGATACCGGGTACTTTGCGCAGAAGACGGCGAGAGAGCCCTTGATATGTATCGGGAGAATGCATCGAATATCGACCTGATTATTCTGGATTTGAACATGCCGGGCATGGGGGGATACAAATGCATGCAGAAACTGCTTGAGATCGATCCGGAGGCCAGAATTCTCATCGCAAGCGGTTATTCCACGGATCATCATGCACAGCAGGCCCTGAGATCCGGTGCCGCCGATTTTATCGGCAAACCCTACCGCCTGCAGGAAATGGCCAGGAAGGTCAGGTCGGCGCTCGACGATGACGGGTAGGACGCGCTGTGTTTTTACCGTGTCCCGCGATTCATCAGAACCCATCTCAACATTCGGATTTCGGTACAAGATCGCGGCGGCGGCTTGTTTCAAACCGCAGACAACCTCGCGTATTTCGAGGATTTGAAATAAGACGCCAACAAAGATATTGGGCCGAAAGACAATTTTGAGATAGGTTCTACTCACATTTGAAAATGGTTTACGTATTGCTGTGACGATTTTACGCAAAAAGGCGGATCGGGCGAAACAGCCCTTCCCCCTGAAATATCTGTACCAGAAAAAGTACCGGTTTTTCGCCCAGGTTTCCGACAGCCTCAAGGATGCGGCCATCCAGGAACTCAAGCACCTGGGGGCGGCGGACATATCCCCCTCTTTCAGGGGGATATACTTTACCACGGCCAAGGAAGGGCTTTACCGGATTACCTATACGTCCCGGCTGATTTCCAGGGTCCTGGCCCCGCTGGTCGTCTTTGACTGCTTTAATACGGACGCCCTTTACAAGCATGCAAGGCAGTTCCAGTGGGATGATTTTTTCGACGAGGACCACACATTCGCCGTGTTTTCCAATATCGTTGACAGCCGGATCATCCATTCCAAATTTGCCGCCCTGCGCATGAAGGACGGTATTGTCGACTATTTTCTGGAGCATAAGGGCAAGCGCCCGAACGTATCCCCCATCGACCCGGATATCGGTATCAATCTGCATATCCATAAAAATATAGCCACCGTCAGCATGGATGTGTCCGGGGGCGCCCTGCACCGGCGGGGCTACCGGGAGGAGTCCGTGTCCGCCCCCATGCAGGAAACAGCGGCCGCCGGCATCATCCGGATGACCGGGTGGAACGGCAAGGTGCCCCTGGTGGATCCCATGTGCGGCTCCGGTACCCTTTTATGCGAAGCATTGATGCATTACTGCCGCATCCCCGCAGGGATTTTCAGAAAAACGTTCGGGTTTGAACATCTCCCGGATTTTTCTCCGGAAACCTGGAAGCGGGTAAGGGAAAGCGCGGATGGAAACATCCGTGAAATGCCGCAGGGCCTGATCAGTGGAAGTGATATGGCTGGGGCTGCGGTGAATGCGGCCCGGACGAACCTGATGGGGCTTCATTACGGAAACCGGGTGGAAATCATCCAATCCGACTTCAAGGATTTGCCCGGGCTGAAAAACCGGGTGATCGTGATCAATCCGCCATACGGCATTCGTATGGGCAGGGACATGGATATGCCGGCGTTTTACAGGGATCTGGGCGATTTTTTGAAGCAGAAGTGCACGGGATCGACCGCGTATATCTATTTCGGCGATCCCGGGTACATCGGGAAGGTCGGGTTGAAGGCCGCATGGAAAAAACCGCTCATGTCCGGCGGCCTGGACGGCCGCCTGGTGAAATTCGAGCTGTTTTGATGGCGGTTGTAAGTTGTAGGTTGTAGGTTGTAGGTGTAGTAAGTTGTAGGTTATCCCCTCAGGTCTGCGTCATGCAGATTGCACCTCAAGGTTCCGGCCGTTTGTCCATGGCCGCCACCATTTCCATGCCTTCTTGAATCAATGCCTCCGCATTGTCCAACACCCGGTGGGCTTCCTGCCAGTTGTGAAAGCCGTTGGAGTTTTCCACCCAGATAAAATCCCAGTAAAACTGCGCTTCCCGGTGAATGACCCGGGCCTTTTCCAGTTCGTCTTCGGAGATGGCGCCCTTTTCCTTTTTATCCCCTAATGCAAGAATGAATTCGGCCAATCGGGCGCCGATGCGGTTCTGTTTTTCGTAAATCTTTCCCTGGATGGATTCGGCCTTGTTAATGAGTTCCTCCTCCCCCCAGTTGCCGTGGCAGCGTAGGCAGGATTCCTCCACATGGGTCAGGGGGCTCGTCCAGGTGTGGGCGTTGTATGTGTGGCCTTTGGCGTCGGTCTTTTCCGGCATGTGGCAGTCCGTGCAGCCAAGCCCCAGCCGGGAATGGATGTTTATGTTTTTTCCTTCGTGGAGCAATTCATATTCCGGGTGCTGGATTTTGGCGACCAGGGCACCGGTGATTTCATGCTCCCATTCGTCGGAGCGGCGCGCTGCGGAGTAGTCCTCGAGCTGGTCTTCTACGGAAAGGCCGGTGCTCCACGGCAGCACCGGCTTTCTGGTCTCTTCATGGAAATAGTAGTTGACATGGCACTGGGCGCAGGTGAGGTCATCCCTGCCTTTGGGCTCGATGTTTCTGAAAGATTCGTGGGCCAGGGCTTCAAAAAGCCAGTCCCGCTGCACTGTTACCGACGCATCCCGGTGGTCGTGGCAGTCGAGGCAGCCGACCGTGTTTTTACCCACCACCTCGGCAAAGGGCATTCTGTAAAAATCATCGTCGTGCTTTTCTATGAGAACCACGACATCCGTGCTTTTGCAAGCCATGCAAGCGGCCGGACGCTGATTCCAGTCCGGCTGTCGCTCCGTGTCGATGACATCCGTCAGGGCGTATATATGCCCCCTGGAACGGTAGTACCCCTTTGAAAAAGGAAAACCGGCATAGTTGGTTTTGAGAAACGGATACATCTCCAGGTAGTCAATTTTTTCGATCTCCATGCCTTCCGCTTCCCGCCTCCCGCCGCCGCCGTAAGTGGTCATTCTCATTTCCTCGGTGGCTTTCCAGTATTTGAATTCGTTTGGAAAGTACTCGGCCCATGCTTCCGAATCGGCGGCTTCCGCTATGGCGTCAAACCCGGGGAAGCCATCTGCCGCTTCTGTTTCTGCGATTTCCGCTTTCTTTTCAGATGCAGTCTCGGGTGCGGCGGTTTCCCTGTCGGCATCCCCCCCGCACGAAAAAATCCAAAAAAGAGTCATGCACACGGTAATCGAAAAAAAAAGTGCCCTTTTCAAAGGATACCCCCCTCAAGAAGCGTCATTTTTGATGGCTTCATAAAAAAGCGCTTTATCCCGCCCCGGGGGTATTTTTGCAAAGGCAGGGAAATCCCCTGCGGGTCTACTGTTTTGACAATTCCTAATCTATGGGCACCCGCAAGGGATGCCCCTACCAATGTCCCGCCAATTTATGGGCACCCGCAAGGGATGTCTACCAATGTCCCGCCAATCTTTGGACATCCCTTGTGGTTGCCGGGTACCCCACAGAGGAGAAAGCGCCTTTTCATCAACGGTTATTTTTTGTAAAGGTCTTTGTATTGTTCCCGCACGGTTTTCTTGTCGAATTTGCCAACGCTGGTCTTGGGAATCTCGTCCACGAAAAGCACTGCGTCCGGAAGCTGCCATTTGGCGAACTTGTGAGAGAGATGTTCGATTATGTCTTCCTTGCGCAGCCGATCTTTTGCCTCCTCCCGGGGGACCACCAGGACCAGGGGGCGTTCCTCCCATTTGGGGTGGAATATCCCGGTGACGGTCGATTCCAGAACATCCGGGTGCCCCATGACCTCGTTTTCCATGTCCACGGAGGAGATCCATTCGCCGCCGCTTTTGATCACGTCCTTGACCCGGTCCGTTATCTTGACGTACGCTTCCTCGTCGATGGTCCCGGCATCCCCGCTCTTCCAGTAGCCGTCTTCGGTAAAGGCTTCTTCGGATCCGGGCGCATTGTAGTAGCTTGCAGTGATCCAGGGTCCGCGGATCAGGATTTCGCCGACGGATTTACCGTCGTGGGGTACTTCCTCCCCCAGGGGGTCTACGATTTTGAGGTCCAGGCCCACCACGGGGTAGCCCTGCTTGCGTTTCAGGTCCCACTGTTCTTCCTCGGAAAGCGTTTTTTCCAGCCAGGGTTTCAGCCGGTTGATGGTGACAAGCGGGGTGGTTTCCGTTGCCCCGTATGCGTGAAAGATTTCCGCGCCGGTGAGTTCGTGAAAGCCCTTCATGAGCGACAATGACGGCTCGGACGCGCCGGAAAGGAATCGTGCCCCGGAAAGATCCGGTTTTTTATCGAGCTTGCGGATGTATTCGAGCATGGGCATGAAAAGAGCGGGTGCGCCGGCCGTGGCGGTAATCCCTTCACTGACGATCGGTTCGGCAAGGGTTCCCAGGTCCGCGATGTTGTACATGCCGGGAAGAACATATTTCGCCCCGACGAAAAAGGCGGCGTGGGGAAGTCCCCAACCGAGTGCGTGAAACATTGGAACCAACTGGTAAAAACAGTCCCGGCAGGTCATTTCCGCATTGGCTGCGATGGTCATGGCGTGAAGGTAAACATCCCTGTGGGAGTAGTAAACACCCTTCGGCCTGCCCGTGGTGCCCGTCGTATAGCACGCGCCGTAGGCGGATTTTTCGTCAATTACAGGCCATTTGATATCAGGCGCCGCTTTTTGAAGCAATTCCTCGTAGCTGTATAACGGATCGAGCCGGGTCGTGACATCGGAAAGGTTTTTATCCGTCATGACGATGAACCCCTTTACCTGGGGGCATAGATCGACGATATTTTCCGCGATGGGGACAAGGGTTTCATCAACGATGATATATTTTGTTTCTGCGTGATTGATAACGTAAGACAGGTCGTGCGGGGACAGCCTGATGTTGAGCAGAAGGAGAACCGCACCGAGTCCGGGAACCCCGTAGTAGGCTTCCAGGTGACGGTGGCAGTTCCAGCCCAGCACGCCGACGCGGTCTCCCGGTTTTACGCCCATATCCGAAAGGGCATTCCCCAGTCTTCTGACCCGTTCGTACGTTTCGTTGTATGTAAATCGTGTTCTCGATCCATCTATGTGCACGGAGACCACTTCCTGCCGGCCGAAGCTTCGTGCAGCATGACGGATGATATTGGTGACATTGAGCTGGTAGTCATTCTGGGAAGTTGAGGGAAAACCCATGATCGGCTTGTCTGCCATACCTGCCTCCTTTTGTGGTGGGGGTGGGGTTGCGGAGCAATCCTCCGGTTGCCTTCGGTTTCACACCGGCAAGCAGCAAAGCGGAAAGCTCCGCTGCTCCAGGTGCGGGGGTGCCAAAGCCAGTATTAATCGGTTTGTTCGTTCGGGTCAATTTTTTTCCAAACCGATGGCGTTTCCCTGTTTTGCCCTTCTCATGTAGGATCGATCCCGTCCATACGGTTCATCCGCTTCCAGAACCACCCATAGGGGGAATAGGGGTATTGAAAGGGCCTTTCGGCAAAGGTTTCGACCTGTTTTTCCGTCCAGGCGCGAACCGGATCTTCCGCCGCATGCAGCCGGTCCTGTCCTCCGGTGTCATCGAGGCAGCCCTTCAGGCAAAAGAGCATCTCCATTTCCGCATGTTTTCCCGATTGCCGCAGCATTTCCCTGATCGTAGCCGAAAAAAGCGCCTGCCGGTGAACCGGTTCAAACCGGCGCCACAAAGAGCCCTCCACGGTCTGTCCGTCGGGGTTTAGCACATAAAAAGGCTTGTCTCCCGTGACTTCTGCCGGCTTGAACACGGACAGGCACGGTGCGGACGTTCCGGTAAGCAGGTGGATGGCATTGCCCCTGTCTAAAAGGGAAACCATGGACCCGCATGTCTGGCTTCGTCGAATGGGGCCTGCCGCATGCATGCATATATCGGCGTTGGAGCCCGATGCCGGGGTGCTGGCTGGAGACTGGTGCGTCCGTAAAATGTCCATGGCGCCGGAGAGCTCCCCTTCCACACCCGTTTCCGGAAGAGCGCAAATCGCGTTCCCTGTGGTTTGGACACGCCTCCGGGAACGGGCGAAAAAAGGCATCACGGGGGATTCAAATGCCGCCCGGAAGTCCAGCGGCCCCTTGCCTTTATAGCAGCCCTTGCTTTTTGCAAAATCCTCGATGCCTGCGGATGCAAGGTCATAATCAGTGCCGATGGTAAGGCAGTTGGAGATGGCCGCATAATCGGCAACTTTTCTGGCGGCCCAGTGCCTGCCCGCGGTTTCAAGGACCCATGCGTTTTCGGGATCCGCGATGATAAAGCTGTTGTCGTAGCGGAAGCCCTTGTCCCTGTAGCCGCATACTCCGCCCTGGCCGTGGGCTTCAAGCAGGCCGGTAATGACATGAAGGGCATGCAGGGCATTATCCCCCCGTTCGAGGCCCAGCCGTACGAGATCCATGCCGATCAGGCCGGCGGTTTTTTCCATCACCCGGGTAAAGACCGCTTCATTGCCGATTACCACGCCCCGGTCATTGGCCCCCATCTCCGCCCCCCAGATCCAGGACGGCTTGCTGAGCAAAAGACCGTGGCGGCGGCCTGTCTGGTCGATGGTGATGTAGGTGGCCGCCAGTTTTTTTTCCCCGTCATTGGAAACCGGCCCGATGCGCACCACGAGCTGGGCCTCGCCCGGCTCGCGGTCGCTGTTTTTGCCGAAAATCATTCGCTTGTTTCGCCGGATCACAAAAGTATCGCACATTGTCCATTCCGCCTTTTCATCGTTCAATTTTTCCCGGCAGGATAAAATTGTATCGCCTGCGGAGCATCCGGGTACGAATAAAGCGGTCCGCCCGCCGAAGCTGCAGAAAAAGCGTCCATATAAATGCGTCATTTTTATAATAGCTGTCCACCTCGCTGCGCGTCAAGGGAGCAATGGGCGGGTCCAACGCAAGGCGCGTTATTCTTTCATTGATCAGGGCAATGGCCTCGTCGATCATCTCCGGGCGGCCCTCCTTGTGAAAATTGGCCGCCAGGTCCATCAGCACCTGCCTTGTATCGTGATAGCGGTCCAGCACTTCCTTGAGAAACTTCCATTTAACCAGCCATACCAAGACAGGGGGTGTGCTTTTCAGGAAAATCCGGATATCGAGCTGCTCTTCGCCGTCGATGCGCAGAAGGGGGGTAGTGATATCGAAATAAAAGGGTTCCTCCAGGGGAGGCGCTTCGCCTGGAAAACACCAGTTGGATATCTGTCCGTCAATGCCGATCGAGAGACCAGAACTGTCCCGGTTTTTGCCCCCGACGGCAAGAATGCGATCCGCCACCCGGCCAATCATCTCCGCCATGTAACAGGAGTCCTTCTGCTTCAGACGGATGTTGCCGATGGTTTCGGTTTTCAGGCGGGGTTGGGCCACGTAAACGATTTGCTCCCCGAACCGGTTTTCAATCCTGTGGGTCGCGTGGGGGAGCACCCGTACGCCGCAGTCTTCTTTCAAATGCCGGCAGTAAATGTCAACAATGCGCCGGTATCCTTCCGCAGCATCCCGGTCTGGAAAGGGGGGCATTCGTTTGAACGCGATGTCCGGCATCTGCCCGAAGCAGAAGGATGAAGAAATTTCGCCGTAGCCGAGGATGGTTGGCTTGATGCCGCTTTTTTCCGGATACGCCGGATCGAGGCGGTTTTCAAAGTCCGCCAGTACTGCCTCGTCTACAGTACTCATTTCCTGCACCGAAGGTCATGGGTGGAAAAATCAGGCATTGATGAATTCCCGGGCAATGGAAAACGCCTCGTCAAGACGCCCGAGGATTTCTTCGGCCGTCTCTTTTTCCGTTATCAGAGGGGGCAGAAACTGCAGCACCGATGTGTCGTTGCCCGCGTAAATGCAAAGCAGGCCTGCGTCGTAGCAGGCCTTGGACATCAGCGGCCCGTAATCGGAATGGGTGGTCTGAATGGCGCACATGAGTCCGTTTTGCCGGAAGCCTGCAAACAGATCGGGAAACTTTCCGGCGATATCCTGCATGCCCAGGGAAAACAGTTCCGAAAGTCGGTTCACGTTTTCCAGAAAAGAAGGTGCTGCGGTGAGTTCAATAACCTTTCGGGCCACCACGCACCCGATATCGGCCCCGCCGGTAGTGGACACGTGAATGAATGGATCGTCATGAAAAACCGATTCCAGACCCTTTCCCATAATGGTGGCCGTAACCGGGTAGATCCCCCAGCCAAGTCCTTTGGCGGAAACGATCATGTCCGGAACGATGCCGTAAT
>JAWOAV010000051.1:0-15229 GCA_046498365.1 Desulfosalsimonadaceae bacterium | reverse complement strand
GTATGCTGCGGCAAAGCGGGTGGCCATCGCGGTATATATCCAGCCTGCAAACGGGTATTCACCAAACAGAATAAATATCCTCGTGCATTCGTGGCACAGGTCGAACAGTTTTTCCAGGGGTCGGGGGCTTTCTTCGGCATCCAGGAGTGCTGCGATATGATTGGCGACCCGCTTGATATAAGCGGCATCGGGTTGCCAGTCTTTCGGAAACAGGAGCCGATGGAAAATATCCGTAAATTTGAGCCTTTCCCGGGCGCCGGAATCCAGGTACATTTCAACGGTCTTCTGTAAAATCGCCTCCAGTCCCCGGATATCGCCCTTGAGGTATCGTTCCCGGGCCCTGGCGGGTATATCCTCGATAGCCAATTTATAGGCCGTTTGATCCCGCCCTGTCGTATTGGCCTCATCCTCCGTCAGGGGCGCATCTTCCTCCCCTCGCGCTGCGGGAAGGATGTCGTAGATGCTCTGGTTAAAGAGGATGCCGTTGATCTGTTTTTGGGCGGCCAGTTTGCGCCAGAAGTCCCCTTCCGTCCCATCGGCGGGCATCCGGCATGCAGCCTTTATAAAATCAATGACCTCGTTCGCACTGACTTCGCCTGTAAAAGAGATACTGTTTAAACCGGTTTCCGCAAGTATTTTCAGAAATCCATCGGCCAGGCTTTCAAATTCAGTGGTGTCAATTTTTACGCCGTTTACAAGAAGCCGGTCATCGATTCGGGCCACTGTGAAAACCGGCCAGGTGGTCAAAAAGGCATGCAGTTCGGTGACGACCTGATAAACCGCTTTTGTGGCGACATGGCCGCGGGACGGATATAGCTTAATTTTTTTATAGGCAGACAGCAGGGACCCGATGATGCGCTGTATGGCCTTTTTTTCTTCCGTGGTGAACTGGTGTTCGGTCAGCGGCGCAAGCGATTCGATCGGTGCATCGGGCGAAATGTCACTCACCTCTTCGGCACCGGTGCGGCCGGTTCCGACTTTGGTATATCTCACCTGGGACGGCAGGATATGGGCCAGATCGTTTTCCTCCGCAAATTGCTTCCAGAATTTGGGGGTAACCGCCTTGTTCCCCACGTTGCTGATCTGCCGGACAACGGCAAGCATCTCTTTTTCCGTGACCCCCTTTTTTATGGTAAGGCTTTTTAATTCGAGCCGGTTCCAGCGTTCGAGAATGGTTGCCGCCACCACCGGCATGGACGCAGTATTCGCCGGCTGCGAATTTACCAGCAGTAGATTTTTTTCGGCCACGAGGCTGAAGCAATCGTTCGTCTTGAGTATTTCCTGAACGAGGAACATGAGCCGTCCGGTCATGCTCGTGACGGATTTGCTCTTTTCCGGGTAGAGTCGAACATTGCGTATGGAAACGACAAGGGCGTGGAGCATTTCCGGCACGAGTGCACGCCCCTGTTCGGAGAGCGGCGAAACGGCCAGGTCCCAGCCCTCTGCGGCGTCTTCCGCATCGGCTAAGTCTTGCTCCGGTGCGGGTTCCTCATAGACATCCTTGTTGTATTTGGCCATCAACTGCTCATAGGTATGGGCTTTTTCGAGGTTGTCGGACTGGCTGAAATGATGAACCAGGGGAGCGACCGAGGGAAGAACGTCCTGGAAATAAAGCTTTTCATGGTAGCGCCCGATTTCCTCGTGGAGTTTTTTTCTTTCTTCCTCCCCGATCCTTTCATAGATCACTTCCCGCACCAGCTTGCTGGAAAAACGGATATTTTCATCGTTGTCCCTGAACTCATGGCGCATGAGCCCGTGGTTTACAGCCTCCTTGATGATTTCATAAACCTGGTGCGATTCCTGTTTTGTGAAACCTTCCAGCATGCTGAGCGACGCCGATTCCCCGAAAGCCGATACCCGGTCGATGAACTCCTTGTCCCTGGTGCCAAGGTTGTCGAGTTTTTCCAGGAGAATCTGCTCAAAAGACCCTGGAAAGTATCCGCTTTCGAGTTCCACAACCGTCCAGCGGTTTTCGGATTGCAGGATTTTCCGGTCTTCAATCATTTTAATGATGATGGCGACGAGAAACAGGGGGTATCCCCCCGTGATTCTGGCGAGTTCTTCGCCAAGGCCCTGGGGAAGGTTGATGCCGGGAAAAATGAGGTTGATGTATTTTTTAATGTCCACCGGCGTCAAGGGATTCAGAAAGATGTTTTTTATATCCAGTTCTTCGCTGTATGCCGTTCGAAACAGGGTGAGCGGAATGGCGCTCGAGCGTTCCTTTTCCCCGCTGGAAGCCGCTGCGCATATGAAGAGTGAGGCGTTGCCGCTGGTCATCAGCTCGTAGAGCATGTTAAGGGAAGCGGGATCCGCCATGTCAAAGTCGTCGATTAGCAGCACTAAGGTCTGTTTTTCGGCCAGTTGGAAAAAGAAACGGTTCAATGCGTTGAACACGGTTTTGGGGTTGACCGGAAAGTCTCCGGGCGCTGCTTGAATTTTTTCGTCCGTCAGCTGGGGGATGATGTGCAGAAGGCAGGCAAGATCCTTTTTGCCGGTGGATTCAATAATTTCGATGCCCTTGTCCTCGCGTCGGTTCATCAGCGCAAGAATAACATAGGAAATGAGGTAGTAGGGGCGGTAGGATTCCTGGACAAGGCCGTTGACCCGGATCGGTTTCAACCGTGTTTTTTCCAGGTTGCGCTTGACGGCGTCGATGAAGCTGGTTTTCCCCATCCCGGGTTCGCCGTCAATGATAAAAAACTGGTTTTTCCCTTTTTTCAGGTCTTTAAACCCGGCGCTGACAATATCGAACTGGGGTTTCCGACCGACGATGCCGGCGCTGTGGATATGCCGGATGGCCAGGCGTCCTGCGTCCGAGGCGTCCACAATGCTTCCGTTCCCGCTTTTTTTTGCGTGGTAAAGCGCGGTATCTGCGCGGTTGACCAGCATATTCCCGTAGTCGGCATCGTCAGGCGCGCATGCCGCACCGATGGCCATGGAAACGGGTATCGGCATCCCTGCTTCGGAAGAAAAAAAGGGGTTTTCCTGGAACGCTGAAACCAGGGATTCGGCAATTTTGATGCCGGCCGGCTTGTCTTTTCCGGGAAGGAGCAAAATAAGTTCGCCGGCGCCGTATCGGATGAGAAGGTCTTTTTCCGTCGCCAGCGGCTTCATTATGCCCGCTGCGTGAACGATCACCTCGTCCCCCACGTTCCGGCCGTACTTGCCGTTGATCTGTTCCAGGTCGTCTATGCCGACCATCAACAGGCAAAGCGGTTGATTACGAAGGTTCCGGCCGTCGATTTCGTTTTCGAAGAACCGGTGCAGCAGGCGCCTGTTGCCAAAACCGGTGAGTTCATCCTCAAATACGAGCGTATCAGGATCTTTTCCGATATTTTGAAGAAAATAAAGAAGCTTCCGGTATTTCATCTGCCCCTCTGCACGACCGGCGGCCGACAAATTGTGGAGGATGGTTGCCAGACTCCTGAACGTAGCTGCTGGCTGAATGGACCAACAAAGACATGGGCCAGGAAAGCGCCGTCCGGATCATACTATATAAAACATTGCAGCAATGATCAACCGGAAAGAAAAAATGGTGCGGAGAAACCCTGCGTAAAGAATGCCTCACGGATGCTGCTGCATTGTATCGTGTCTTTTCAGGCGATCGAGGCCCTTGTGGATATCGTCGAGAATCATGTATCCCGCCGGGATCAGCAGCAGCGTGATAAGTGTTGCAAAAAGCACCCCGAAGGCAAGGCTGATGGCCATTGGAATCAAAAAGCGTGCCTGCATGCTTCTTTCCAGGATAATGGGGGTCAGCCCGCCGAAGGTGGTTACGGATGTCAGGACAATGGCCCGAAACCGCATTTTGCCGCCCTCGATTACCGCTTCCAGGGCGGAGATCGCTGCACCCCGTCGTATTCTGTTGACCCGGTCGATGAGCACCAGGGACGCGTTGACCACAACCCCGGACAGGCCGACAATTCCGAAAAGGCTCATCACGCTGAGGTTATACCCCATTAAAAGGTGCCCCAACACCGCACCCACGATCCCGAACGGAATGGCCGCCATCACGATCACCGGTTGTGAAAACGAGCGGAACGGAACCGCCAGAAGCACGTAAATGGCAAACAATGCGATGACGAAGTTTCTTTTCAGCCCGGCAAAAACCTCGGATTGCTCCTGCCCCTCTCCTTCTATGGTATATTTCAGACCCGGGTAGGCGGCTGCCAGATCCGGAAGGTAGTCGGCGACGAGAGATTGCCGGACCTCTCCGGCATTGGTAACGGCTTCGTCCACATCCGCGGTGACCTTGATGACCCGCATTCTCCGGGAGCGCTCGATGCTTGCATACCCCTGCTCCATTTTTACTTCCGCTACTTCCGGAAATGGGACTTCTTTACCGGCAGGCGTGCGAATGCGCATGGATTCGACATTCTCCAGGGAAAGCCGCTCCCCTTCAGGGTATCTTACGAGGACCTTCACCTCGTCTTTATCCCTCTGAAATCGCAGTGCTTCCGCACCGTAGAATCCGTGCCGGACCTGCAGTGCCAGGTCGTGCAGCTTCAGGCCGAGCCCGGCCGCTTCCGGCTTGAGCGAAAGCTGCATTTCCATCTTGCCGGGCAGGTAGCTGTCCGCAACGTCAAATACGCCGGTGAAGCCCTCCAGTTCTTTCTTCAGTTTTCCCGTGGCTTCCAGGAGAAGCCTCCGGTCGTCCATTGAAAGATGTACTTCAACGGGGCTTCCCACGCTGTGTATTTCGCTGCTGAACACCATTGATTCTGCATCGGGTATCGTCCCTACCTGGCTGCGCCACTTGTTGATCAATTGCTGGGAGCTGATTTCCCGCTGTTCACCCTCCAGCAGCTGGATAAAAATGTGGGCCAGGTGTCCGCCGGTTTCACCGCCACCGCGTGGATTGATATGTACGCCGAGGATGGACACGCTGTGTTCCATGAGGGGAGGGGCGTCATCCGGACGCAGTTTGTCCTGTTCGGCCAGCATCTGCAGTGCGGCTTCCTCTATCTGCCGGACCACGTCGAGCGTACGGTGCTCGGGCGTGCCGGAAGGCATGGTCAGCGTACACTGCATGACATCCCCTTCGACCTTGGGGAAAAAGGTGAATTGGACGATGCCGGCGGCCCATATGCCCAACGTCAGCATAAGAACGGCCACCCCGGCGGCTATGGTGATGTAGCGCCACTTGACGCATGCTCTCAGGACCCGGTCGTAGGGGTTGTCAATGAACCATTGCAGCATCCGCGTCATCCGCTTGGGGCGCGGCTCCCGGCCCCCTTGCTTTTTTTTGCTTCGCTCCAGGTGGGCGGGCAGAATCAGCAGCGATTCAATGAGGGATCCCAGCAGCACGGCGATGATGACCACCGGCACGTGCCGCATGATGTTTCCCATGACCCCACCGGCCACCAGCAGCGGCCAGAATGCGGCCATGGTGGTGAGGACGGAGAAGATAACCGGCCTTCCCACCTCGTAGGTGCCGTCGATCGCTGCGGGAAGCGAATCAAAGCCCTCCTCATGCTTTCGGAAAACGTTTTCCCCCACGATGATGGCATCGTCCACCACGATCCCCAGCACCATGATAAAGGCGAAAAGGGATACCATATTGAGGGAGACATCGTATGTCGGCAGAAATATAAGGCCGAAGGCAAAGCTCACGGGGATGCCCAGGGTAACCCAGAACGCCAGCCTCGCATTTAAGAACAGGGTGAGGAGCAGGCTTACCAGGATCAATCCCAGCACCATGTTTTTCAAAAGGAGATCAAGGCGGCTTTTTAAAATAACGGACATGTCCTGGTAATAGTCCACGTGAACCCCGTGCGGCAATGAGGGGCGGACCTCGGCCACGTAATCTCTCGTTTTGCGAGCCACATCCAGTGCGCTCTGGTCGGCGACCCGGAAGACGGTTATCAGGACGGCGTCCTGTTTCTGAAACCTCGCCGAAAGATCGATCTCAGCGAAGCCCTCCCGGATGTCGGCAATTTGCGCCAGGGGTATCCGGGTTCCGTCGGGGCGGGCCACTACCGGTATATCCCTGTATTCCAGGGCGGTATAACGGCGCCCCTTGGCCCGGATCAGCACTTCGCCCTCTTCGGCCTTCACGCTTCCTGCGGGCAGGTCCATGCTGCTTCTTGAAATCGCGTCTGCGACCATGCCCAGGGTCAGCCCGTATTGGCTGAGGGTTTCTTCGGAAATTTCAACGTGGATTTCATTGGGCCGGTCCGCGGACAGTTCCGCCTGGGTGATCCCCTCAATGGCCGTGAGCTCGTCTTTAACCGTTTGGGCCAGGTATTTGAGTGTGCTTTCCGGGACGTCTCCGTAAACGGCCAGGCTGATGACCTGAACCCGCTG
Organism: Desulfosalsimonadaceae bacterium; assembly: GCA_046498365.1. Taxonomy (GTDB): domain Bacteria; phylum Desulfobacterota; class Desulfobacteria; order Desulfobacterales; family Desulfosalsimonadaceae; genus B1SED10-16. The sequence goes on along the minus strand of JAWOAV010000051.1, from coordinate 8,923 downwards.
GGTCATCTCCCGGATGACCGGCGCTTCGGCCTGTTCCGGGAGGGTGGTGATCCGGTCGACTTCGGATTTGATATCCTCTAATAGTTTTTTTATGTCCGCGCCGGAGATGGCTTCCACGGTAATGACGCCGATGCCTTCCCTGGCGACCGAATCGATCCGGCGAATGCCCTCCAGTCCGGCGATATTTTCTTCAATCTGCCGGATAATGCCGTCTTCGACTTCCGAAGGGGATGCGCCGGGGTAGCTCACGGAGACCTGGACCTTGTCCATGGCGCTGTCGGGGAAGATTTCGAGCTTGATCCCCGCCGCGGTCAGTACGCCCGCCACCAGAATAAAAAACATCAACAGGTTGGCGGCCACGTGATTGCCGGCAAACCAGGCAATGATATTTTTCATGTCAATTCCCCGCATCCACGGGCCGGACCTGCATCCCGTCGGTCACGGACGCAAGCGTTGATATCACCACCCGCTCGCCGTTGTCCAGCCCCTGCCGGATGACCATTCCGCGGCTGTCTTTCCAGGCAAGCGTCACTTTCCGGAAGGAGAGGCGATCCGCCTCATCCACCACCCATACGGTGTCGGCCTCCCGGAGGGCCGCCCGGGGGATGACGGCTGCTTCAGAAACAGCGGCGCCCTGAATCCGGACGTTTGCAAATTGCCCCACGTACAGGGGCGGCGTAACAGCATAGGGGGCATCCACACGGATCACCACGTTGACCATACGGGTCTGCGGGTCGATTTTCCCCTGTGCGCGTACCACCCGTCCCTGCCAGGTCATCTTCCGCCCCGCAACTTCAGCCGACACGACGGCAGACGCCCCGTTGGTACCGGCGCTGTTGAACCCGGGCACGTCAAACCATTCAAGCGCACTGCTTTCCAGGGGAACAACAATTTCAACGGTATCCGTGTCGTAAATGCTTCCCAGCGGCTGCCCGGGCGTGACAAACTGCCCTTCGGATACATTGTCGGAACCGGCACGGCCGTTGAAAGGGGCGATGATTTTTGTCCGTTCCAGGTCGAGCCGTGCTTTCTCGAGGTTTGCGCGCTGGGCGTCGAGGTGGGCTTCCGCAGCGGCAAGCTGCGGCTCTTTTGCCGCCAGCGAACTGGGTTCGCGGCCGGGATTCATGCGCTGCCATTCCGCCCGCGCCGCTTCGGCATCCTCCCGCGCGATTTCGTAGCGGCTTTCCGCTTCCCGGACGCCGGCCCGGGCAAGGGTGAAAGCGATTTTATAATCCGCTTCTTCAATGGCGAGCAGCAGATCCCCCTTTGAAAAGGCGCCGCCGTTTACAAGGGCGGGCGAGGTGCGGACGACTTTCCCCCCGACGCGCGGGACCAACTGGATTTCGGATACCGGCCGGACCGTGCCTTCCCCCTCGATAATGATGTCAATCGTTCCCGTAGAGGCGGTTATGGTGCGAACCATCGGATAAACCGTTTCCGGCGCCCGGCGCTCCAGGTCCTGCCGCCCGGCCTGGAGGGCTTTGAATCCCAGAAATCCTCCGGCGATAATGATAAGCGCCGCAATGGCCTGTATGGCCGCTTGTTTTTTCGTAGGCATTGTGCTTGTCCATGTCACGGATGCAAAGGGTTCAGTTCAATGTCCCATCCACCCCCCAGGGCCCGGTGGAGGCGGACCCGGTTCGCGTAGATGGCGGATTCGATCTCCACCATCTCCATCTGCGCCTGATATCTGGCCTGAAGGGCGTCAAGGAAGTCGGAATAGTCGATCAGTCCCCGGCGGTATCGATTTTCCGCGTTTTTTTCGGTGAGCGCCGCCTGCTCCAGGTAGATCGCCAGGTGGGTGCGCTGTTCCATCTGCTCCCGCCGGGTCAGCAGCGCCCCTTCCACTTCCCCGAAGGCGGTGAGCACCGTGCGCGCATACGCGACGGACTGGGCGTGAAAGCGCGCTTCCGCCCCCCGCTGGCCGGCTGCAAGCTTTCCGGCGTCATATATCGGCTGGAATCCCTCAGCGGCGATGTTCCATATTTCGTTTTGTGGCGTGAAAAACGATGACAAGGAATCGCTGGCATATCCAAAAGCGCCTGTGAGTGACAGCCGCGGAAACCGTGCGGCCTTTGCCTGGCCGATGCGGGCGGATGCGGCTTCCAGGCGTGCTTCGGCCGCCATGATGTCGGGGCGGCGTGTCAGCAGAGCAGCGGGGAGCCCTTCCGGAACCGGATCAAGCATTTGAAACGCATACGCCTGCTGATCCGCTGCATCCTCGTTATCGGGGTACGCTCCCTGCAGCAGGGAAAGGGCCTGTCTGCGCAAACCGGCCGTCCGGCGGAGCGCTGGCAGGCGGGATTGCGCACGGGCAAGGGCTCTTTTGGCTTGGTGCAGCTCCATGACCGGAGCCAGGCCGCGCTCATAGCGGTTTTTCACCAGTTCGAGGTGCAGCCGCGACGTCTCGACCATCTTTTCGGTGATACGGATCTGCGCTTCTATGGCCCGGATTTCCAGATACCGGGCCACGGTTTCGGCGACAATGGAATGGATGATGGTCCTACGGTTGAGCTCGGTGGCCATCAGTTCGGCGCGGCCGGCCTCGGAGGCGCGGGCAAGCCTCCCCCAAAGGTCGATTTCAAAGGATGCCGGAAGGGACAGGGAAAACTGCCTGGTTTCCACCGATTCGTTTCGGCCGGTGATCGGGTTTGCTATGGTTTGCTGGCGGCGCGATGCCTGCGCGGCAGCGCCGATCTGGGGATAGCGGTCTGCATCGGCCTGGTCAAGAAGGGCGCGGGCTTCCATGACCCTTGCGGCGGCCTCCCGGATGTCGTGGTTGCCGGCGGCCGCCCTGGCCACGGTTTCGTTCAAGCGGTCATCGTTGAAGGCTTCCCACCATTTGCCGCCGGGAGGGTATTCGCCGGTATGCGCGGCGTTTTCATAGGCTTCCGGCACGGAAAATTCCGTTTCCGGACGCTCGTAGTCCGGCCCTGCCTTCATGCAGCCGGAGACCGCCATGGCCACCATGATCAGTATGGGTATGGTTGTACAGCGCTTCAAGCAGATACGCCCGTTCAATTGTCAGAAAAAATTTTTCATCCGTTTTACGAGTTCCGCAAACCGGGTGGAAATGTCTTTTGCAATGCTTTCTACCACCTCGGCTGCATCCGGGATGTCAGTGATGAGGCCGGCGCCCTGGCCGCAGCATATTTCGGCCTCCCCGGCCTTGCCGAGAAGCTGGGAGTGATACTGGGAGTGCTGTTCCAGGAAGTCGATGATCGTTTCCAGCGGTGCGCCGGATTCATGGAGTTTCAGATATTCTTCCGTGAAGCGGTTTTTCAGATCCCGTGCCACCATTTTCCCCTTGGGGATGGATACGGTGCAGGCGTCCTTTCCGTTGACAATGGCTTCTTTGACGCTTTGGTGGCTTTCGGCCTGTTGGGTGACCATGAACCTGGATCCCATGTAGACGCCGTCAGCGCCCAGCGCCATCGCCGCGATCACGCCGCGGGCGTCTGTAATGCCGCCGCCCGCGACCACCGGAATATCCACGGCATCCGCCACCATGGGAGTCAGCGCGAAGGTGGTCAGTTCGGTGAGCCCTTTGTGGCCGCCCGCTTCGTATCCTTCGCAGATAACGGCGTCCACACCGGCGGCCTGGGCTTTCCCGGCGTGCTCTGCGGTGGATACCGCATGAAGGACCGTTATGCCGGCGTTCTTGAGCCTTTCGGTATACACGCGGGGACTGCCGACGGATACGATTGCAGCCGGCACCTTTTCCTCGACGATCACTTGTACTACTTTTTCGGAGTACTTGGTGTCTTCGCCGAAACCGACCACGATGTTCACGGCAAAGGGAGAATCCGTCAGCTCCCGTATGGTCTGAATACGGTTGCGGATCCGTTCGCCGGTCTGTTCGACGTCATCGGTGATGTCGCTGGAGCCTGCATTGGGGCCAAGCGTGCCGAGCCCCCCGGCGCTGGATACCGCTGCGACCAAAGCGGGGCCGGAAACCCAGTTCATGGGCGCCTGAATAATGGGGTAGCGGATATTCAGGAGCTCGCATATTCGGTTGCTGCTCATATCTCTTCCTCCTCTTATACTATTTATACTATATGAAGAAAAAACGCTTTGATTTTTTATTTTTTATGATCAGCAGCGGTATTTCCTTTTCCATGTTGTTGAAGTTTTCCAGAAGGTTGCCGAGCAGGGTCGTTGGGTCCCCGATATCGCCGGCTGCGCCGATAATGATGAGATCCGTTTTTTCCTTTACGGCTGTTTCATAGGAGGTTTCTGCGTGGTTTTCCGTAGGTTTGATTTCCCGGAAGTGGCAGCGGACGCTGTCGGGAGGGCGGTTGAAGCGCTCCAGAAAGTCTGCGTATTGCTTTTTGAAGCGTTCCTTCCGGCTGCTTGAACCGCTGGCGGTGGTAGCGGGAAAGTAGGTTTGGGCGGTATCGTAGAGGAAGTAGGCGGCCACATTCGCGCCTGTTTTTTCAGACAAATCCAGCGCGCGTTGAAAAGCGGTTTCAGATTCCTTTGAGCCGTCAATGGCGCAAAGGATTTTCTGGATTCCGGGTTCTGTCTGCTCCGGTATGAACATGATGTCGCAATCCGCCCCTGTCGCGATTTTATGGCCATACCGGGCTTCCCGCTTTGACCCGTATTTCTGGCCGATAAGCAGAAGGTCGATTTCGGTCTCCGAAATAAATTTGATAATCGCTGCGGAGGCGTCTTCGGATTCGATGCGGGTTTCAATGCCGGCAGGCCGTTTTTGTCCGAAATTGGCGTCCACTTCGTCTTTGATTTTGTTGTAGATGATATCATAAAGCTCTTCCGTATCGGGAAGATCCTTACCCCCTTTTTCCGGAAGGGCATACTCCTGGATGACATGAAGGAAATAGACTTTTTCGGCACTTGTCGATTCTGAAAAAAAAGCCGCGTATCCGATCAGGACCGGATCGATATAGGTCAAATCCAGGCAGGCAAGTATGTTTTTTATCCGTTTCATGTGATTTCAGGTCCTTCCATATAATATGCATCAATCCCATTCGGGGAAGCACTATGATCGGCCTTTTTCCTGAAGCAGTTTTTTCACTGTATCCTGGTAGGACTCCCGATCGATTTCCTTTTCCCGGAGCCGCTCGTTTTCATACTCTTTTTCGAGCCCCTGCTTCAGGCTGTAGCCCATGATAATTAATATGACTGCAAAAGGCAAACCTGTAATGATAGCAGCCGTCTGAAGCGCGGTGAGCCCCCCGCCGATCAAAAGAACTGCTGCCATGCTCCCCTCCATTGCCGCCCAGAAAATCCGCTGGAAAACGGGGGATGTCAGCTTGCCACCCGATGTAAAGGCGTCCACCACGAGGGACCCGGAATCCGATGAGGTAATGAAAAAGCTGATAACGAGCAGTATAGCGGCGATGTTTGCAATCAGGGAATAGGGGAAGCTTTCCAAAAGCGCATAAATGGAAATGGCGGTATTTTGTTTTACCTGCCCGGCAATGTCGGCAAGGCCATTGAGTTCAAGCAGTACGGCGGAGCCGCCGAACGCAGTTATCCACAAAAACGTCAGCAGCGTGGGAATGATCAGGACGCTTAACAGAAATTCCCGTATCGTACGCCCTTTGGAGATGCGGGCAATGAACATGCCCACAAACGGAGACCATGAAATCCACCAGGACCAGTAAAAGACCGTCCATGTATTTTGCCACTCGGTTTGTTCATAGCTTTCGGTCCAGAAACTGATTTCGAAAAAACTGTCCAGGTAGGTGCCGATATTTTGTACAGTTGCATCGAATATGAACACTGTGGGGCCCGCGGTGATCAGAAACAGAAGAAGAATTGCGCCAAGATTCAGATTTAACTCGGAGAGCCGCTTGACGCCACGGTCCAGACCCGATGCCACGGAAACCGAAACCGCAAGGGTAATGCATCCGATGAGCAGGACCTGCATGTTCGTGGAGATTGTCAATCCAAAGAGATGATTCAGGCCGGAATTGATCTGGTGTACGCCGAAGCCGAGAGACGTGGCCAAGCCAAAGAGCGTTGCCAGAACGGCGAGCACGTCGATGGCATCCCCCCATGCCCCGTGAACTTTTTTCCCCAAAAGGGGGAAAAAAACAGATCGTATGGCAAGGGGGAGCTTCCGGTTAAAGGAGAAAAACGCCAGTGCAAGGCCTACCAGCGCGTATATTGCCCACGGGTGAAGGCCCCAGTGGAGAAAGGTGGTTTTCATGGCAAGCTTGGCCGTCTCGATGGTGGCGCTTTCCCCAAACGGCGGCTCCGTGAAATGGTGGATCGGTTCGGCGACGCTCCAGAAAAGAATGCCGATGCCCATGCCCGCGGAAAACAGCATGGCGAACCAGGAAATCCGCTTGAATTCCGGCACGGCGTTTTTCCCGCCCAGCCGGATATTGCCGTATTTGCTGAAAGCAAGATAGAGCATGAAAAAAAGATAGAGGTTGACGGAGATGATCAGAAACCATCCGAAATTGTCTGATATCCATCCCTGTATGGCGGAAAATACTGCTTTCATGGGGGCGCCCACGATCAGGGTGGTCGCGATGAAAAGCATTGCAAGAATGGCCGTCGGCCAGAAAACCGGCGGGTGAATATCAAAAAAACGGTTTTTGGGAGGCGCGTATTTCGGGTCGTCTGTTTTTTCCGGCATTTTCGATAGATTCCTTTTACATCAAGGACAGAAGGGACTGCCACCGTTCGAACTCGGTTTCCGAAGGCAGGCCCTTGGCTTTCAAGATCGCTGCAATTTTTTCATCGGTAATGCGCAGGTACGGGTTTACCCGGATTTCTTCGCCAAGCGTATAAAACAGGTTGTCCGGGTCATATTTCCGGCGGTACGCTTCGATATAGGGGTTGTCCGGTTCGAGCTGTTTTGAAAAGTCCAGATACTCCATGACATAATCATGTCCGGCATAAACCTTTGTTTCTTCTGGTAATCGGAGTATCTGTTGAATTGAACGCAAAAATCCGGCCTGGTCCCCGGTAAAACAGCGCCCCACCTTGCCGTTGAAGAGCGTGTCCCCTGATATCAATATGTCGTTGAAATAAAAACAGAGCGAGTCCTGCGTGTGTCCGGGCGTATGTATGACCCTAACGGTGTTCCCCTCAATTTCAATGGCGCCTTCGGCCGTGAGCACGTCGAATCCGAGAAAACGGGCGCCGGTTTTTTCGAGCAATTCCGCATTCCCTACCGTATGGTCCGGATGCGAATGGGTGTTGGCAACGTATGCAAGCACAAGCCCGGTCTTTTCCAGGTGCGCCAGTATTCCGGATACGGCCCCGCCGTCGACGGCCATGGCTTTTTCCCGGCCGTAAACGAGGTAGCCGAGATTGTCGCTGGCATAGGGAAATTGTTTGATCTGCAGCATTGTGGGCTCCTTGAGAAAAACCTTTTTACAATCCTTCCGGTTTTGATAAAAGAGAGTTTGTTCCTATAGTATAATCCGGCCTTCCGGTTTTTGCCAGACCGGTTTTTGCCAGAATGAAGCGGCGCATCATTATTGTAAAAGCATTCAATAAAAGGAAAGTCAAGCATACCATGCCTGTCAATCTGCCAGAAGTGCACATTATGCTGCCCGGCTGGATCGACCCTTTCCTCGCCGGATATCCCGAAGCCATGCCGGACATGGAAGACCGGATGAGAATGGTGGTGGCCCTTTCCCGGGAAAATGTCCGAAACGGCCTGGGCGGGCCTTTTGGCGCCGCCGTTTTCGACGAAGCGGGCAGGATAGTCGCCCCGGGTGTCAACCTGGTCGAACGGGAAAACAACGCGGTGCTTCATGGGGAAATCGTTGCGCTCATGTTGGCGCAGAAAAGGACGGGGAATTATGATTTGAGCAGCGGGGCAACACGGCGAATGGCGCTTTTTACCAGCACGGAACCCTGCGCCATGTGCGTCGGCGCGATCTGCTGGTCCGGCATAAGCAGGCTTGTCTGCGGCGCCAAAAGCGAGGATGCCGAAGCCGTCGGTTTTGACGAGGGGCCCCGGCATCCGGACTGGGTGGCGGAACTGCGCGACCGGGGCATCGACGTGGTCCTTGAAATATGCCGGGACGAAGCCGTGGCGGTTCACCGTCTGTACGCGGCGTCCGGCGGCATCATTTACAATCCCTCCATATCCTAAGAAAACAGGACGGTCTGATTGAACAATCTATTCGGTCACTATCTGCGGATGGTATTTCTGTTGCTCCTGGTATTATTGACCGTCGAGCCGGCCCTTGGCGACGCGGAAACAAAGGTTGAAAACGGGGGGGAGAAACGCGCAGGTTTTCTTATTGTGCCTCTTCCCATCTATACCCCTGAAACAAAAGCCGCCTTTACATTGACCGGGATGGTTCATTTTCGCGAAAACGAAGTGAGCCGACCCTCCACGTTCATGGCTTTTCTGGCGTATTCGCAATTGGGACAGTTCCGGGCGGCGGGCAGCGCCCAATCGTATCTTGCGGACGGCCGGCTCCATATCGCGGGGAGTATGGGAGGGGCGAAATGGCCGGACAAGTTTTTCGGTATTGGAACGGATAACACCGAGGACGACGAGGAGGATTTTACATCCAGGGACTTTACCGGCCGTCTTGCCCTCCAGTATCGTCTCGGGAAGCATCTGAAATCCGGGTTGAGCACGGAGTTCCAACACTATGAAATCACAAAGATGGAAGAAGGCGGCATTCTGGATACCGGGAATGTACGGGGGGCTCAGGGGGGTGACATTTTCGGCATCGGCCCCATTGTCACCTTCGACAGCCGGGATGATTCCTTTTTTCCCCGGACAGGCGTTTATGGACAGTTCTCGGCCGTCATGTTTCCGGACAGCCTCGGAGAGTATGATTTTCAGCGCTACCGGGCGGACCTGCGCCGGTATATCCCTGCCGGTGAAAGGGGAGTGGTCGCGGTCCAGGCGTATGTGAATGTCGTGCGCGGAGACATCCCGTTTACGAACCTTTCCCGTATAGGGGGCGGAGGC
>JAWOAV010000179.1:0-12025 GCA_046498365.1 Desulfosalsimonadaceae bacterium | reverse complement strand
CATTGACGCTTTCAATCGACGACAAATACGACCTGATTTATGCACATGAAGAGCAGTTTGCCTACCGGCTGGGAAACGAAGTGGTGAAAAAACCCGAGGTTTCGGTCTGGATGATCCTGATCCCGATCCTGTTTCTGCACCATATGCAGAAGGTCAACCAGTACAAGGCCGGCGTCCGTTCGTTTGCCCAGGGGGTTCTCGCCCCCCAGAAGAAGGCCCTGGACAAGGCGTACAAGGAGGCTTCCGCAGGCGAGAAAATTCACTATGACCTCCAGGATTACTTTTCAGAAAGTGACATCACTGCGGAAAAACAGCAAAGAACGCTGGCGGAAAAGCAGGTGCGGGTGATCCGGGTCATGGAGGAGCACTACCGGGCCATGCTGACGGTATCCGCCGAAACCTTTGCAGACCTCCTCAAGGGAGCGTACCTGAATCGCGGCGAATATCGCCGGTATTTGAACCGGCTGGAAAAAGCCGAAAAGGAGCTCTACGAGTATTTGAAAAGCGAAGTTCATACCACGGAGGCGTCCAGGAAAGTGATCAAACAGATGGAAAAAAGCTGTGAAAGGCTCCGCGCCGAAGAAATGCGCCGGCTGTTTTAGGCTCACACCCATTCGCTGCCAAAAGCTTCCCTTATCTCCCTTTCCCGAACCTGCTGAAACGCTTTTTGCTTGTTCGCTATGATAATTCCGGCTTGCTCTTTGTCTTTCCGGGCGGCGAGTACCAGTTGGTCAATCCCGTTTTCCGCATCGGCAAGTTCCTGGAGAAAACGTTTGTATTCCCCTCCGGAAGGGTAGGCGTTTTGAAGCACAAGGTTATAGAATTTTTCCTGCACGGGCAGCATTCGGGCATAGTGGTCTTTCAGCAGCGCCGCCCACGCGTATAGACGGTCGTAAAGCTCCGGCGACTGGATGTCCTGCATATGCGTCAGGTAGTCACTGATCCGGGCCTGCAGTGTCGAATCGTTTTTCTCCGGGCGGCCGGATGCCGCCTCCTGGTAAGCTGCTTCCAGGGCCGCTTCCTTGAGGTGCAGGTGGGCTTTCGCAAAAGTACGTACGTCTTTTTTCCTGGCAAAATATTCCAGCAGAAAGGCAAAGGGGATGAACATCCGCCACCAGGGCCGGGGCGAATGCGCCCGCATCAGGTAAACCACCCGTTTCACGAACAGTTGCTCCTGCTCTGCAAGGAGAACATAATTTTTATCGATGGTTTTGCCCATTGGTTTTTTTTGGCGCCGCCTCTGTTTTGCTCGCCCGGTGAACCGCTATTTGTCGGTTACTGTGTGTCTGTCGGGATAGTCCAATCCTCGTTTTTCGCGTATGTATTGTTCCGCCTCAAAATACTGTTCCACGTCATCGTAATACCAGGCGCCCACATTGATGCCGCTTTCACGCAAAACAACAATGCGCTGTCCGATCCACGGCAGGCGTTCCAGGTTGGGCGCCAGGTAAATGCCCCCGGCAATCAGCACGGAGGCAAAAACCAGCTTCAGCCATCGGATGAAAAGGGGAGCCGGGGACGGCGGGCCGTCCCCGGTTTCTTTCTGTCGTCGTTGTGTGTTCAATGTATGTTGTCCCGGTTTGTGCTTTATGCGCCGAGCATCAGTTTTTCAGTGATGTCGCTGAAGATCACCATAAACATCAGCCATGCCACGAACAGGGTCAGAAGCAGGTTGAAGCTCTGCCCAACGATGTAAAGGATCACGGGCTTTCCGCCGCGCAGCGGCTCTTTGAGGTCCTGGTAACTGATGCTGAGCCCGATGCTCACGAACGCCAAGGCGAAAAACCAGCCGCGGAAGCGGTTGGCAACGGAAAGAATCCCGTCGCTTACCATGGCATTCCCCCAGTCCATGCTTACTCCGGCCTGCATGATGGAGAAGATAATGGACGCACCGATAAAACCCAGGATGAATTTCGGGAACCGGTACCATATCTCGGATAAAGCGCCGCCGAAGGAAAGTTTGATCGGCGTTTCACCGGGTTTGCAGGCGCGTTCGGGTTCAACCCGCAGGCACCAGTAGGCCGCCACGCCAAAGGCGATGACCCCGATCATTATATTTTGAATCATTTTAATGGTTGCGGCAACCACCATGGCTTCATAGCCGATCAGCTCGCCTGCGGCAACGACCGACCCGGTATTGTCAACCGTTCCACCAAGCCAGGCGCCGGCCCATACCGGATGCATGCCGGTAACGTTGGCAATGGTCGGCAGGACGAATATCATGATCGCCACGAAAATCATGGACATGCCGATGGCCAGGGTGAGCTCCTCTTTTTTGGCCCTGCAGGCGGACGCCGTGGCGATCGCTGCGGAAACGCCGGAGACGCACATATCGGATGATACCGTGATATTCAACTCCTTGGAAGGAATTTTAATGATGTTCTGGCCAAACCAGTAGGTTGTGATCAGCACGATGGGCGTGACCACCCATGTGACGAAAAGGCCGGGAATACCGATCAGGGCGATCTGGCCGAAAAGAATTCTCGCACCCAGAAGAACCAGGCCGGTTTTAATGAAAAACTCTGTCTGGCCGGCCGTTTTGACGCTTTTGGCCACCCCGGTGGTATTGGCGATGATCAACCCCAAAAAGATTCCGAAGAGCACATAGGAAATGCCCAGCGCGCTCAGCGTGGCCTGCTTGGACAGCAGGTATGACAGAATCGTCAAGAGGTAGATTATCGGAAACCCGATAAAGTACTCCTTGAGGTTAAAACCGATGTATCTTCCCCCTATGGCAAAAAACAGCATCAATAAAACGCCTAAAATGATCAGGGAGGGGATCAGGTTGTAGGGTTGGGTGTTTGCAGCCGACTTGGCGCTGGAGAGAGCCGAGGACGCCTGCCGCCATTCGGTGATGGCCTCCCGGGCCTTTCTGTTCAATTCCGGGTCTTCAAAATTGGCCTCCCTGGCGGCATTTTCAGCTTGTTCCGCCCTGGCCCGGGTGCGCTCCAGCTCCGCCTGGGCCTGTTCATATCGATCCGCCGCCTCCGCTCTTCTGGAAGCCGCTTCGGATTCGCTCAAATATATGGATGTAATGGGATTGGTTGTCCATCCTTTCGGGCGGTCCGTGATGCCGATCAGGGTTTTTGTAAACCCCTCTTTGCTGGCCTTTATTCCTTTAAGCTTATTTTCGGCCTCGGTGTAGGCGATGGTCCGAAAACCGGCCTCCTCCATCTCCTGTTCCATTATGGACCTGTACTCCGGCAGTTCTTCCACCGGTGGTTTCCAGATAAAGACGCAGGCCGTTGCAATGATAAACAAAATGCCGGCAAGCCAAATGGCCCACCAGTCTTCCGTTTTCCCCATTTGCGACCACATGCTCTGTCTGGTTTCGGTGACAATGTTTTCATTTTCCTGGTTATCGACCATACCGGCTCCCTCCTTTTTGATTTTTTTTCATTACGAAAGCGTTGTCCAATTCCTGCTGCCAGGGGTTTATCGGAAAAGCGTTTTGCCTGTATTTTCCTGTTGCCGACGGCGCGTGAAGGGTTCATCAGGCCCCGTTTTTGCATTTCAAAAGTATCATCCTGCACAAAAGCAAAAAATGGGCCAATGGTTTGTTTTTTTTAGAATAGTATATTATTTCAATATGTTATTGTTATGAAACAATGCGAATACCGCCTCTGCGGCAGGCCCTCCGGCGCTGAGATGCTAACTCCTGTTAGCGTCTGAACTGGTACCCGCGTTGACAGCCCCGTCTGCAGCCCCGTCGGCTGCATGGACGGGCAAAAAAAGCCGCTTTTGCGCGTGCACGGGGCATTCCCGGGGGAGGGTTGCAGGATGTTGCACGCAATGGAGCAGGGGTGAAAGGGGTGGATCTGGATGCCAATATATGTTTGCATCGGTGCAAATCCTGGTTTACACTCATGCCTCGGGTAGCGGAAAAGAAAAATCCGGCGGTAATACTAATTTTTGCATTTATAGACGCGATACATATATAGACACGATACATATGCGCACAGAATGTGAGCACGTAGACACCCCTTGCGGGAGCCCGGAATTACGGCATTCGCAAGGGGTGCCCCTGCAAGGCCTACCTGATCATTATGTCTATTGACAAATGCAAAGAATTGGTTGGGGCATGCAAAAAGCAGCAAATAAAAGGAGGGGTCGTGGTAATGAATGAACGACCGGTCAAATTTTCCAGTTTTTCCCTTGGGCTTCGTTCCAAATTTTTAATGGGAACGGCCCTTATTCTTGTTGGGGTATGTTTTTTAAGCGCGTTTTTGATCTATCTGCATGAAAAGCGTATTCTTGAGGACTCTGCATACACGGAAACAAGACTGGTAATGGAGGCGGTCGAAGCAAGCCGAACGTATGTGCGTGAAATCCTCCGGCCGAAAATGCAGGACAGGTTCGGTTCCGATTTTTTTATGGTGGAAGCCATGTCCACCTCTTTTCTCGGCCGGGAGGTAATGGAACGCTTTAAAAAGACCATGCCGGAATACGACTATCGGCGGGTTTCCATCAATGCGCGAAATCCCGCTGCAGAGGCCAATCCCACGGAAAAGGCTATGATTGATTATTTCATGCGTTCGGATACGAACGGCAAGTGGATAGGGATGATGAACGTCAGGGAAGAAGCCCGGTATATGCGTTTTCAACCCGTGTATTTTAAACAATCCTGCATGCCCTGCCATGGCGATCCGGCGGATGCGCCGACCGACCTGGTGGCAATGTATGGCCAGGAAAGGGGGTTCGGCAAAACGCCCGGAGAGCTTGCCGGCCTGATAGCGGTGAGCATCCCCGTGGAAAGCGCCCTTGCCGGTATCCAGGAAAAGGCCATCTCGGTTTTCCTGGTGGTCCTGGCCGGCGTTTCGGTGGTTTACCTGCTGATTATTCTATTTTTCAACCAGGTGGTGATCAACAACCTGCGCGCCGTTATCAGCCTGTTTAAAGATGAAGTGGAAAACAGCGATGCGGATGTGTTTTTGCCTGTGGATAATGCCGGTGATGAATTGAAGGAGCTTTCACGGGCGGCAAGCACCATGGCGGAGCATCTTCGGCAGACGCGACGGGAGCTTGAGCATTACGCCCAGGACCTGGAGATCAAGGTGGGCAAAAGAACCAAAGAACTCCAGGAATCAGAGCGATTGCTGAAGGAAAAGGTGAGTGCCAGGAACAGCGAATTGAACACGTTAAACAGCATCGCAGAGCTGACCACCCGTGCAAAGGGTTTGGCGGACATCTGGCCCGACGCCCTTCATCAAACCCTGTCCCTGATCCCGGCTGCCGGTGCCGGAATCTACCTGTATGACGCAGAAAACGAAAACCTTTTGCTTGCTTATCGGGAAAATGCCCCGCATCTGCCCCCGGATTTGTCCTGTCTGGAGGAAAGACAGCCTGTTTTTTCCGAAGAGGACGACCAGAAATTGTCCGGTTCCATGCGCTGCGCCCTACACGGAGCCATGCACAGCTTCATATCTTCCCGTTTCGGGCACTGCCTGAACATTCCTCTGGAATGCCGGGGGCACGTGCAGGGGGTGATGAGTTTCACGGGTGTTGATTTCAGGGAGATTTCCGATGAGCAGCAGGCCCTTTTACGTTCCATCGGCAAGCAGATCGGCATTGCCGTGGAAAGTCTCCGGGGGCTTCGGAAGCTGATTCAGAGCAAAGAACTGTTGCAGAGCGTCTTTGACGGGATCACCGACGTTGTTATCCTCCTGGATACGGACTATCGCATCAAAATGGTCAACAAGGGATACCTGGAGCAGTATGGGGTAGAGGCGGAAGATGTCATCGGCGAGCCCTGCTACAGGGTGCATGCCGGACTGAAAAGCGCCTGCCCCTATTGCGATATGGAAAAAGTCCTCACGGAGAAAAAGCCGTTCAGCGGGGAGATAAAATGCAGCAGGGGAAAAATTCATCTGGTCCATTTTTATCCGGTATTTGATGAACGTGGGAACATCGAGAGCGTGATCCGCTATTCCCGGGATATCACCCGCCAGAAAAAGGTGGAGCAAAAAATTCAGCACACGGAAAAGCTTGTCGCCATGGGGCAGCTTGCCGCGGGCGTGGCACATGAAATCAACAATCCCCTTGGGATTATTCTGTGCTACGTGGACCTTCTGAAACGTCAGTTGGCGGATTTCCCCCAGGGGCTCAAAGACCTGCATACCATTGAGAAGCAGACCCTGAACGGGAAGCGGATCGTAACCGATCTTCTGCAGTTTGCGCGCGGCGAGGAAAGCGTCAAGAACGCTATTGATTTGAATCGTATCCTGTCCGAAGTGGCGGGGATTTTCACCCACCAGTGTAAAAAACAGAAAATCCGGCTGGCGCTGGATTTGGATGAAGACCTGGCGAGTATGGGGCTGGACGCGGACAAGTTTAAGCAGGTCCTGGTGAACCTGCTCATGAATGCGTTCCAGGCCATGGACGGACCCGGTGAAATTCGAATCGCCACCCGGTACCTGCGGGATGAAAAATCCGTGCACATCACCGTTTCCGATACCGGGCCCGGCATGCCCCCGGAAATCCTGAACCGGATTTTCGACCCGTTTTTTTCCACCAAGAAGGTCGGGGAAAGCACCGGGCTGGGCCTGTCGGTGAGCTACGGGATCATTCAGGAGCACGGCGGAGAAATATACGTTACTTCAGAACCCGGAAAAGGCTCGGAATTCACGATCGTTCTCCCTGTGGACGCTCAGGAAGGGGGTGCTTGACAATGGACAATCCGCAAATACTGATCGTAGACGATGAAAAAGAAATGCTCGAAGGGCTCGAGCGGATTTTGTCCTATGAGCTCGAAGGCGTGAATATAACCGTTTCGGCCAGTCCGCCTGCTGCGGTGGACTTCGTCCGGCGCACGCGGTATGATCTCATATTGATGGACGTCTGCATGCCGGAAATGGACGGCATCGCGCTCATGGAAACGGTCCAGCAGCTCGACCCGCAGGCCACGATTATCATGATGACCGCCTACGGGTCCATTGAAATGGCCGTAAAGGCCATTAAAAACGGCGCCTATGACTTTATTTCCAAGCCGTTTGACATCCCCGAGCTTGTGCGGCTGCTCAAAAAAGGCCTGGAGCGGAACAGCCTCATACGGGAAAATGAGACCCTCCGGGAGAAGGCTTCCGGCCCGTCTGTCATTGGGTCGATTGTCGGCAAAAGCCTTCCCATGCAGCGGCTCTACGAGACGATCCATTCCCTGGCCAATACGGATTATGCCGTGCTGATCCGGGGGGAAAGCGGCACCGGAAAGGAGCTTGTTGCCCGGGCCGTTCATGAACTGAGCCGGAGAGGAAAGCAGAAACTGGTGACCGCCAATTGTCCCGCTATCCCGGAGCGTCTGCTGGAAAGCGAGCTTTTCGGACACAAAAAGGGGGCTTTTACCGGTGCAGTAAACGATCACGAAGGGCTTTTTGACCAGGCCGACGGATCAAGCCTTCTGCTGGATGAAATCGCCGACATTTCCGTCCCCGTGCAGACAAAGCTCCTGCGGGTTCTCCAGGAACAGGAAATACGCCCCCTGGGAAGCACCAGGACCCGCAAGGTGGATGTCCGGATTCTTTCGACCACCAACCAGAACCTGGAGGAAAAAATCAAAAACAGGAGCTTCCGGGAGGATCTCTTTTACCGTTTGAACGTCGTGCCCGTAACAACGCCCTGTTTGCGCGAAATTTCTGAAGATATCCCCCTGCTCGTTCATTATCTGGCGCGGCGGGTGGTCGAAGAACTGGAGCTGGCGCCTGTCCACATCAGCCCGCCGGTCCTGGAAAACCTCATGCGGCGCGAATGGCCGGGAAATGTCCGGGAATTGCAGAACTTCGTCAGGCGGCTGATCGTTTTTTCCCGCGGCACGGAAATCGACATGACCGATCTCAAGGCCGTGGACAACCAGGACCAGGCGGAAAAGTCAAATGACATATCCGTTGGAAAAGGAGCGGACAGTGGAACCGGTGGTATCGAGCAGTATGCGGATGCCAAGAACAGGGCTTTGAATGCGTTTACGGAAGACTATGTCCGGAAGATACTTGCAAAAACCGGCGGGAATATCAGCCACGCAGCGAAGCTGGCGGGCATGAGCCGGGTGGCCCTGCAGAAAATCCTGCGCCGCATGGATATCGATTCGGAAGCCTTCAGGGAAAGCGAATAAGCACCGATGGTTGCAAGGAACTTGTTGGAACAATCAAAATCGAAATCGGGATCGAAAAAAAAGGGCTTGCAAATTTTTTGCATTAATTACAAATCTTTGCATTTATCAATAGACATGATGATCCGGAAGGCCTCGTAGGGGCACCCCTTGCGGGTGCCCGAAATCCGGGCACCCGCAAGGGGTGCCCCTACGGGCTCAAATTCTGTGGGAATATTTATCGTGTTTATACAAGAATGTAAAAATTAGTAATTTCGTTTCATTTGCCCTGTGAACCCGGCCAGAACGGACAACATGCAGCCTGACAAGCAATGAATATAACCCCCGAAAAACGCACCCGCATCTTCTGGAGCATTGCCTCCGGGATTTGCCTTACCTGCGCATTTGACAATATCGGACTGGGCTTTCTTGCGTGGTTTGCCCTGGGGATCCTGCTTTTCGGACTGCGAAACGCACCAGTAAGGGAAGCCCTTTACTTGGGGCTTCTGGCCGGTTTTGTCCATTACGTGACGCTTCTCTACTGGCTGGTCCCCACGATGCATCGGTACGGGCCGCTCCCCGTCTGGCTGAGTATCGGCGTACTCATGCTGCTCGCGTTTTACCTGGCCCTCTATTTCGCACTGTTTTCCGGGATGGTTGTCGCCGTGGTGAAACAGCCGGTATTTCTGGTTTTGGCCGTCCCGGTGTTCTGGGTCTCCCTTGAATACGTCAAAACATTTCTTTTTTCGGGCTTTCCGTGGGGACTGATCGGCTACAGCCAGTACAACTACCTGCATCTTATCCAGGCAGCCGATATTTTCGGCGTTTACGGGGTGTCTTTTTTTGTTGCGGCCGTCAATGCGGCCCTTTTGGTCATCTTTTTACAGGCAGGCGGTTTTCATTGGCAGAACACGCCGGCAGGGTTGCGCAACGCAGTTTTCTGTTTTTTTTTCATTATTGTGATCTTTGCATTGAATGCTGGCTACGGCCGGTATAAAATTGAAGAAATGGACAGGGCAGCGGCGGGTGCAGACCGCCTGAACGTATCGGTTGTCCAGGGAAATATCGAGCAGTCCCTGAAATGGGAAGAGGCCCATGTTGTATCGATCGTGGATGGGTACCTCCGCTTGTCTGAAAAAGCCTTGTCGTCCGGGGCGCAGGTCATTGTCTGGCCTGAAACGGCCATGCCGTTTTATTTTCTGCAGGAAAGGGAGCAGACTGGCAGGGTCCTGGATGCGGTCGGGCGCATGGAAGCCTGGTTTTTAATCGGCAGCCCGTCGTTTGAGTACGATCGGGAAAAAGATGCGCTCTGGTTTTATAATTCGGCCTACCTGGTGGACCCGAAGGGAATGGTGTCCGGCGTCTACGACAAGGTTCACCTGGTCCCTTTCGGCGAGTATGTGCCGCTTGGCGACTGGCTGCCGTTTGTGAACCGGATGGTTCAGTCCATCGGTGATTTCAGGCCCGGGACAGCAGGGAAGGTGCTCTCCATGACGGATGCGGATCTGGCCGTCCAGATATGCTACGAGATCATATTTCCGCACCTTTCCGCGGAAATGGTCAAAAACGGGGGCTCCCTGATTGTCAATATCACCAATGACGCATGGTTCGGGAAAACGGCCGGTCCGCGGCAGCATTTTTCCATGGCCGTATTCCGGAGCGTGGAAAACCGAAGGGCCCTCATCCGGTCGGCAAACACCGGCATAAGCGCTTTTGTGGATCCGTCAGGCCGGGTTACGGAACGTAGTGAACTCTTTGAAACCGCGGTGATCAGCCGGTCGGTGCCGGTGATAACAGGAAAACAATCTTTTTACACAAAATACATGGACCTGCTTCCTGTCTTCTGCCTTGCAGCCGCGTTGTTGATATTGGCGGCGGCGGGAATACGGCGAAATCGAAAAATGCATGGAGGGAAAACCAATGAACGGTGAACTCAAGGATAAGGTCAGCGGTTTTTACAGAACCCTTGAACAGTTACGGGAGTATCTTTGACATAGAAGGCGGGAAAGAAAGGCTTGCCGAGCTGGAAAAGGCGATCGAGGACGAAAACCTGTGGAGCGATCCGGATCAGGCAAAGACCCTTTTGAAGGAAAGGGCCTTTCTGGCCGGAAGGGTGGACAACTGGCGGGATCTTTTCGCCCAGGTGGAGGACTGCGAGGTGCTCATCGAGTTGGGGGAGGAGGAATCGGACGAGGGCACCCTGGCCGAAGCGGCACGCAAGGTGAAACGGATCGATAAAAAGCTCAAGGATTTTTCCCTTCAGGCCATGCTCAACGGCGAGGACGACGACCGCAACGCGATTGTTTCCATCAATGCGGGGGCCGGCGGGACCGATGCCCAGGACTGGGTGCAGATGCTGTTTCGCATGTACAGCCGCTGGTGCGAAAGCAAGGGGTATGCCGTCGAGTTGATGGATTTCCAGGAAGGCGACGAGGCCGGCATAAAAAGCGTCACATTTACCGTAAAGGGGCTAAACGCTTTCGGCTACCTCAAGGTGGAAAGCGGCGTTCATCGGCTGGTGCGGATCTCGCCGTTTAACGCGAGCGGCAAGCGGCACACTTCCTTTGCCTCCGTGTTCGTCTATCCCGAGATCGAAGATGACATCCATATCGAAATTGATGAAAACGATCTGCGCATCGACACGTACAGGGCCAGCGGGGCAGGGGGGCAGCACGTCAACAAGACGTCCAGCGCGGTTCGCATCACCCATCATCCGACCGGCATCGTGGTACAGTGCCAGCAGGAGAAATCGCAGATCCGAAACCGTGAAAAAGCGATGAAGGTGCTGCGCGCGCGCCTGTATCAGCAGGAAAAGCAGAAACAGGAAAAAAAGCTGCAGGAAATCCACGACGGCAAGGAGGAAATCGCCTGGGGGAGCCAGATCCGCTCCTACGTACTCAATCCTTACCAGATGGTCAAGGACCACCGCGTGAACATGGATATCGGCAACGTGGATGCCGTCCTTGACGGCGGGATCGATCCCTTCATCGAAAAGGTGCTGCTCGCGGAGCACACAGGTGCGCAAGCGAATCATGGGTAAGCGATAGAAAGGCGGACGGAGAAAATGCCGGTAAAAGACCTCTCATCCCTTCTGCGGTTTTATTTTATTGTTGACTGCGATGCCCCTGTTTCTCTTGGGGGGCAGGTGGAAACCGCCCTTCTGGCCGGCGCCACCATGGTGCAGTACCGCAATAAAGGATTCCAGCCCCGCGATTTTGAAACACTGGAAGCGCTTTGCCGTTTGTGCCGGACAAACCATGTCCCGTTCATCGTAAACGATGATATTCTGCTGGCCCGTGCAGCGGGCGCTGACGGCGTCCATCTGGGTCAGTCGGACGAGGACCATGCACTGGCCAGGAAAATCCTGGGCGAATACGCCATTATCGGCGCGTCCGTGTCCACGCTGGACGAGCTTGCCGGCACCGAGCTTGCCGGGTGCGACTATATCGGCACCGGTCCGGTTTTTCACACGTCCACGAAGCCGGATGCGCATCCGGTGATCGGTCCCGGCGGGTTGTCAGAAGTCATCCGCAAATCCCCCCTGCCGGTGGTGGCCATCGGCGGCATCCATGCGGACAACGCCGGGTTGTGTTTTTCTGCGGGAGCGGCCGGGGTGGCGGTAATCAGCACGATCACCCGGGCGGACGACCCTTTTGGAAAGGCCCTGGCGCTGGGGGCGGCATGCGGATGCCGGCCGCGAAATCTCCTCACGCCGTGGAAAGACGAGTTTGCACTCATCGACCGCATGGTGGAATGCTGCGCTTCCACCTCGAAAACCCCCTTCATGAAGCCGAACAGGAAAACAACACAGGGGTATCGTCGAAATATGCTTCGTCAAAGGGATGCAGCCGGTGGGTGATCCACCACTGAAATCCAGAAGGAAATGCGAATCCCGCATCAAGGACAATGCCCCGCTTCCCTGTTCCAGCGTGGTCAGTGAACTGGCGG